>NZ_JBEXMD010000007.1:0-338760 GCF_040610315.1 Amycolatopsis sp. NPDC004169 | reverse complement strand
TGCGCGGCCTCGCCTCGCTGGCCGAGGCGCTGCTGACGCCGCACGGGATGGAGCGGTACCTGGAGCTCGTCGACCCGATGCTGGTCCGCCGCGAGCCGATCGGGCCGGCACGGCAGCCGCTTACCGTCGCTTTCAGCCGCCGGTGAAGCTCGGCGTGGTCCCGCACTTCGCGTTCTGGTTCAGGCAGGTCTTGACCAGTGCCGCCAGTTTGACGTGGTCCCAGCCGTTCATGAAGTCACCGTGCATCGACGACGCCATTCCCGAGGACAGCGCGAGGCCGTCGCCGCCCAGGATGTCGTAGTTGACCATGTACGACAGGTTCGGTATCGCGACCGGGTAGTTGCCCTGGCACTTGCCGGCGACCGGGTCACCCATGTGCGACTTGTGGTCGGGTGAGTCGATGTGCTTGCCGTCCCAGCAGTCCTTGAACGTGAGCTGGTAGATCAGGTTCCCGCCGGGGGCGCAGACCGGCCAGTTCCCGTCGGCGCTCCGCCCGACTTCGGCGCTGCCCGCGCACCAGAACTGGTTGCCCTGGCCCTTCTGGGTGGGTACCTGGAGCTTCGCGTCACCCTGCACCATCACCAGCCCGGGCGGGAACGGCCGGACGGCCGAGGGGTCGTTGAGCCGGGAACCGTAGTAGACGCGCATGCTCTTGAACGGAACGGCCACACCGTTCCGCTGCAGCTGCGGTACCCAGTAAGCGGCGTTGTCGCCAGGGGAATTGCACGTAGTCGATCCGGCGGCCAGAAGGGTTTCCGTTGTCATGAACGCGTCGTTCCTCGGCCCGAAGAACGTGTGCATGTGGGAGGCGCCGGGCAGGCGGGGAAAGACGATCGCATCGTCCTTGGCTTCGTTCGCGATCGTGCAGTCGGTGTGGAATTCGGGGACCCTCGTCGTGCCGGCCGGCACCGGTGGCGGCACGATGCCTTGGTAGTCGGCCAGTTCGCGCTGGTACCGGGCCTGGTCGACGTCCACCCAGCCGGCATCCGCCGCGATAGAGCTGCTCGAAGCGGAGCCCGTTTCGCTCGCGCCGGCCACGAAGGCGGTACTCCCGGCCAGTGCAAGAGCGAGGGTGGCGGTAAGAACGGCCCGGGTCCGGAACCGGGACTGTCGAGGTCGGCAACCGGTCGCCGGATTCGATTTACTTCGCATATTGATCTCCTTACTTTGCATTCAAAACTTTGAATAGGCGCGACGAAGGTCCGAAACAAAGCAAAGTTGTCGAGGGAGTGCACGATCGCGGTGATGCCGCGATTGCCTGGGCGCGCCGTTCGATTTCGCGCGAAGACTGCAGCCTATTGTCGAGGAGCCGGCTGCCGCTCGCGTCGGCGAACACGGTCGACCGCGGCGCGGAATCGGTGGTGGCGCACCGCTGTCCGCGATGGGCGCAGGAGTACCGCGGCAATGACTCGATTCCGTGGACACGGGGCACCACTCGGCCGGAGCGGACGGCGGATGCGCCCCGCGGCTGCGGTCGATGGTGCTGCGGTGCGTCGTGGTCGGGAGAACGTCATTGATCTCATCGAGCCCACCTGGTCAGTCGTGATCCATCGTGTCGCGCACTGCGCACGTCACGATGCCGAGGTTCCAGGTGGCGGCCGCGGAACCGGTTCCATCGAGGTAACTGAAAGTAAACCGCCCCGATTGGGTGACGTCAAGACGCTGGACGGCAATTTTCCCACCAACCCGTCGCGCCGCGCGGCCGACCGCCGAAGCCGCCCGCGGCGTGGGTGCGGGCGACGTCGCGCGAGCCGGTCCACGACCAGTTGTCACCCCGGTCGGCCGGTGTCGTACTGGTCATCGCCGGTCGTGTGTACTGGGGGTATGCCGGATCATGAGGTGGCGGGTGTGCGGGTGTCGCCGCGTGAAGTCGAAGTGTTGACGGCGTTGGGCGAGTACCTGACCAACCCGGAGATCGCGGCCCGGCTGTTCATCTCGATCCGGACGGTCGAGAGCCACGTCTCCTCGTTGCTGCGCAAGCTCGGCGTGAGCGACCGGCGTGCCCTGGCCGCGATGGCGCGGGACCTCGCGGCCACCTGCGGGCCGGTGCTGCCGCAGGCATTGACGCCCCTGGTGGGCCGGCTCACCGAGCGGCAGGCACTGGCCCGGGCCCTGGAGGGCAACCGGCTGGTGACGGCGGTGGGCCCGGGCGGGGTCGGCAAGACCCGGCTGGCGCTGGCGGTGGCTGCGGACGTGGTGTCGCAAGACGGTGTGCGTTACGTCGACCTGGTACCGGTCTCGGGCGAGGCGATGGTGCCGCAAGCGGTGGCCGCCGGGCTGGGGGTCGCCGAGGAGAATCTCGTGACGTGGGCTGGGAACCGGCGGCTCTTGCTCGTCTTGGACAACTGCGAGCACGTCGTGGACGGCGTGGTGGTGCTGGTCGAGCAGTTGCTGCGGCACAGCGTGGACATCACGGTGCTGGCGACCAGCCGGGTCCGGCTGTCGGTCCCGTTCGAGCGGGTCTTCCCCGTGTCCGGCCTGGCCCCGGCGGAAGCAGCGCAGTTGTTCGTGACACGGGCGGAGACCGCGGGTGCCACCCAGGTCGCGGGCGAGGCGGTCGGCCGGATCTGCGAGGCGTTGAACGGCGTGCCGCTCGCCATCGAGCTGGCGGCGGCGCGGGTGGCCGCGGTCGGCCTGGACGGAGTCTCCGAAGGGCTGGCCGACCAGCTCAGCTTGCTGACCGGGGCCCGGCGGGCCGACGACCGGCACCGATCGCTGCGGTCCGCACTGGACTGGAGTTACCAGCTGCTCGACGAGCAAGCCCGAACGGTGCTGCGGCGGGTCTCGGTCTTCGCGACCGGCTTCGGGCTCGCCGCGGCTGCGGCCGTCACCGCCGAGCCCACCGCCGACGTGCTCGCCGGCCTGGCGACCCTGGCCGATCACAACCTGCTCAAGACCGTCCCGTCCCCGGACGGGACCAGGTACACGGCGTTGGAGTCGGTCCGCCAGTACGGCGTCGAGCTCCTCGCGGCCGAGGAGCCGGAGGTCCGCGATCGGCACCTGCGCTGGTTCCTGTCCGAAGGCACCACCCTGTTGGCGGCCGACCACGAAGACACCGGGTGGCGCGCGGGTTTCGACCGCATCGCCGACGAGCTGCGCTGGGCTCTGGCCCGGACGTCCTCCGGCGAGGCGGCGACGCTGCTGGCCGCCTTGTGCCACCGGCGGGGTCTGCTGGCGGAAGCACAGCTGCGGTCCGAGCAGGCGGCCGACCTGGCCGCCACCCCGCTCGCCCGCTTCGACGCGCTGCGCCTCGCCGCCGGATCCGCCGAAGCTCGGCATGCCGGCGACGACGCCCTGCGGCTGCGGCGCGCCGCCGGGGAGGCCGCCCTGCTCGCCGGCCGGCCCGAACCGGCGGCCCGCGAGCTGGCCCGGGTGGTCGAGCTTCTGCACCGGTCGGCCGGCATCATCGCTGCACCCGCTGACCCGGACGCGGTGCGCACCACCTTGGCCGATGCCCGGCGGTACGCGGGCGAAGACCCCGTCGCGCTGGCCAGGATCGCCACGGCCGAGGCGTTCTCAGGGTCCGTCCACGACCCTTTGACCGTCGCGGCCACCGGCCACGCCGTACAGCTGGCCGAACGCAGCGGTGATCCGCTGGTCGTGAGCGCCGCGCTGGACCAGCTGACCGTGATCCACCTCGGTCAGGGGGACACCCGAGCCGCTCTGACCGCTGCTCGGCGGCGTACCGAACTGCTCGGCAGGCTGCCTCTGGACGCCGAGCTGGGCTACGAAATCAACGACGCGTACGGCATGGCGACCTACGCCGCGATCGCTGCCCGGGACCTGGCCGTCGCCCGGGACACGGCCCGGCGCTGCCGGGACCTGCCGCAGAACCGTGAGTCCGGGCACCTGGCCACCTACCGGTTGATCATCGTCGCGACGCTGAGCGGCGAGTGGGACGAGGCCCGAGCCTACGGAGTGGTGTTCCTCGACGCGTGGCAGGAGGCCGGACGGCCCCGGCTGAGCACGCTGCGCCGCGCCGCGAAGGCCCTGGCCACGGTGTACGCGATCGAGGGGGCCACCGAGGAGGAGAAACGGTGGTCCGGGATCGTCGACGACCTCGCGCCCGCCGGCCGCGTGCCGAACGACCCACGGGCCATGGCGTTCTTCGACGCCTGGGTGCTGCTGCGCCGGAATGACCACGCTGCTGCGGCGGCGTTGCTGCGGCCGGACGAGTTCACCGGCTGGGTCGACGGCATCTGGCGATCCTGGCACGGCTCTCTCCGCGAAGCCGCCGTCCGGGCCACGGAGTGGAATCCGTGGTCTGTTCCGTGAGTTCCACGGATGTCCGCGCACGGCTCCGCCGACAGACTGGTGACCAGCCGAAACCGGAAGGAACACCGAGATGCGCACCATCGTTGCCAGCCTGTTCACCTCCCTCGACGGGGTCACCGACGAGCCCGGCCAGTGGCACTTCCCGTACTGGAGCGACGAGATGGCCAAGGACGTGGACGCCACCATGTCCGGCGCCGACACCATGCTCCTGGGCCGCAAGACCTACGAGGGCTTCGCCGCCTCCTGGCCCGGCCGCACTGACGAGGGCGCCGAGTTCATGAACAACATCACCAAGTACGTGGTCTCCACCACCCTGGCCAAGGCGGACTGGAACAACACCACCGTCATCACCCGCGACCAGGTCGCCGACCTGAAAGCCCAGGACGGCGGCACCATCATGATCTCGGGCAGCGTCAGCCTCGTCCGCTCGCTGCTGCTGGCAGACCAGCTCGACGAACTGCACCTGCTCGTACACCCGATCGTGCTCGGCAAGGGCGCCCGGCTGTTCGACGACATCGGCACCGAACTACCCCTGACCCTCACCGAGTCCAGGACGTTCGGCACCGGTGTGCTGGCCCTGACCTACACCCGCTGATCGAGCGTTGGGCCCGTGCGGGGACCGGGAGTAGAGAGCGGTGGAGAGCACCGGGTCAGCCCGAGTGGCCGGGACCATCACGGTGGTGGCCTCGAGGGCGCGCTGCAAGACGTGTTCGGCGCGGGAGGGAGACCCGCGCGTCGCGGCGATCGCCTGGCCGGTCGGTGCCTGACTCAGGCGCCTCGGGAGCGTCCACAGGGGACAACCAGGTTCAGCTCGGCAGGCGCACGGCGATCTCGTCACCCAGGGTGGCACCGCCGGTCAGGTCGAGGTGGTCGCCGCTCCAGAAGCGGCCCGGGTCGTACCAGTTCGGCCGGCGGCCCGGGGGCAGCAGGCCCATGGCTTCGTAGGTCAGCGCGACGATCTCGGCGCAGTAACCGGACTCGAGGCCGGTGTCCCGCTTCCGCGACTTCGACGGCAGCCGTCCGCCGAGCCAGCGGGACGCGAGGCGTGCGGTGGAGGGGAACGGTGTGCCGTCGAGCCGTGCGACCGTGCGCAGGGCGGCGTCCTCCATCTCCGCGGTGACCGGGTGGTCGAGCTGGCGCAGCCAGGCCCGCTGGTGGTACCGCTCGGCCCAGACGAGCACGGCTTGGCGCAGGTCGTGCAGCTGGGCGCCGCGGTGGTGGGTACCCGACCAGACGTCCGGCAGCGAGCGGCCGAGCTCGGCGTGCCACATCAGGGGTGGCAGGTCTTCGATCACCACGGCCATGCCGACGTGGTTGACGGGGCTGTTCGTGACGACGCGGATCGTGCGGTCGGCGGTGGACCGGCCCCGGAACAGCCACAGGTCGCCCGTGCGCGTCACGGCCACGGCTTCGTCGAGATCGAGCTCGGTCCCCGGCACGGCAGTAGCCTAGGCCCATGCGCTGGTGGAAGACACTGGGACTGGCCGGGCTCGTCGGGGTCGCCGCGACCGGGGTGGTGATCGCGCGCCGGGAACGACAGCGGCGGGCCTACACCCCGGACGAGATCCGGGAACGCCTGCACGCCCGCCTCGCGGCCTCACCACCGGAGCGTGAAACGAGCTGACCCCGCTACGCGTCGGCTGGTTCCGCCTGGACGGGAGTCCGGCCGCCTTCGACCTCCACAGTGTCCTCGCCGAGCGCGGCGAGCAGCGTGTCGACGGTATCGGCGTTGTCCCGGCGCGCGGCGGTCAGCAACGCGTGGTGCGCGAAGTCCGGATCCGCGCCCGGCGGAATCACCAGCAGGGTCAGCCGACGGCGCGCGCCGATCCCGATCACGGTCAGGGTGGCGGGGTGCTGCGACCGGAATCCCTCGAGCCGGACGTCACTCCGCTCGTCCCCGGACCGCAGCCGGCGTGCGGCGGGCGGCCAGGCCGCGAGGTGGTAGGTGACCCGTTCGACCCGGCCCAGCCGGGCAGTCAGCGCCGGAAGCAGCGACGGCAGTTCGGCGGTCAGGTCCGGGGAATGGGGCCACCAGGCGCCGTCGACCCAGCCGGTGGTCGGTGCTTCCGGCTTGAGCCGCAGCCGCGGCGCGTGCTCGTGGAGTTCTCCGGCGGCCTGGGCGACGCGCATGGCGTGGGTGGTGTGCGGGACCGACTTCATGCCGGTGCTCCCGTCCCCGGCCGGAGGGCACCGGCCGGACTTGGGGCCGAGAACGACGCGGGCTTGAGCACCGGCGTGCGAAATGCTCTCGGACGTTTTCGATTGTTGCTTCGGGAAAGCGGTGTTCCGTTCCGCGGGGCCGGGCGCGGGTCCACAGTGCCCTGTCCTTTTCGCACAGGACACTGCGGAGTTCCGGGGGCCGGCCGGCGGCGAGGGGCTCAGCCGGAGAGCTTCACCTGGTTGTCGACCGCGGTGACGCCGGGGGCGAACCACGCGGTCTGCTCGGCCGAACGGCGTTCGGCCGGGGTGAGGAGGGCGCCGGTGAGGGTGACCTGGCCGTCGTCGACGGCGACCTCGACGTGCTGCGCGAAGCCCGGCGCGTGCCGGGCCAGCGCCGCGAGGATCTGCGCTTTGGTCTCGGCCGCGGTGACGCCCGGCGCGGGCCGCAGCGTGACCAGGTTCCGCACTCCCTCGACCCCGGGGAGCGCGGCAACCGCCCGGCGGGCGGCTTCGCGCTCGTGGTGCCAGTCCACCGTGCCGCGCAGCGTGATCACCCGGTCGCGCACGTCGACCTGCACCGAGTCCTTCGGCACGAGAACCGTGCGGCGGTCGAACACGGCCATGGCTTCCCGGGCGAGATCGACGTCGGCCGGAACCGCGTGGCCGTGCCGGACCAGGATCTGGTCCACGGTCGTGGTCACGCCGTGGACCCGGCCCGCGGCGCGCAGAGCCGCTTCCTTCTCGGGATAGGTGCCGACGTGCCCGGCCAGCGTCGCGGCACCGCCGTCGACGCTCACGGCGATTCCTTCGGCATTGACACTGGGAGTCCAGGCGAGCTCGTCGGTGACGGCCGTCTTCAGGTGGTGGTCGGGCCGGTGCTGGATCTGGGTCATGCCTCCACGGTGGTCCGCCCGCACCGCGCCGCCTAGAGTCGCGGGACCCTTGTCCGGGGGTCGTTCGGCGCGGCGGGCGTAGGCTCGCGTGGTGGATGACAGCCCGCAGCGCGCTCTGCCCGTCATCACGGTCTTCCTGGTCGACGACCACGAACTCGTGCGGCGCGGCGTCGCCGAACTCGTCGGCGACGAACCCGGCCTGACGGTCGTCGGGCAGGCTTCTTCGGTGGCCGAAGCCCTGGCCAGGGTGCCACCGCGGCCGAAGACTCCCCGCACCACCGGCCTGCCGCACCCGGCAAGTGGGCGCACGACCCGTCCGGCCGCCGCCCCCGCCGGTGACATCGGTCCCCCGGGACGACTGCTTTCCCCCTCTGTTCGGTGGGCCACCGGATGAACATGGCGCGTGTCATCGAGAGAAGTAGGTCAGACATGGACTTCGTGTCCCGCTACGAGCAGCGAGTGAACCTCGTGGAGAACACGGTGAAGGAGAATTCGCCGCTGTCCGCGGAAGAAGCCCGCGCGCTGGCGATCCGGTTGCTGCGGACGCTCGAAGAGATCCCCGAGAAGATGCGGTGAATCCGGCAGAGGGGGCACGGCAGTGCCGCGCACCCCGAGCGGGTTCAACCGAGTTCGGGCGCCACGCGTGATCAGCGATCAGCCCGGGGTGCGGGAGACGATCGAGGCATTGCGCGCGGGTGACCGGCGACCCCGCTGGAAGGGCCACCGCACCCGTGGTGCGGTGGCCGGATCGGGTTCCAGGCGGCGGCCCCGCTCGCGCGGGCTCGATTGGGGGCGGCCCGGCGGTGGGCGGGCTTGTCGAGCGGCCCGTCATTGAACACATGGCCGAGGTGACTGTCCCCGTGCAGCGAGCGGACCTCCACCCGGATCATTGCTTCGACTATTTCTTGAGCCGGCGGCTCCCGGCGTGCCAGTCTTCGGTGATGCCCGGCTCCTGCGCCGTGACGCCGAAGGACGGTAGCTGGGGACGTTCGCGCAAGCTGCGCTTCAGCTCGGCGAAGCCGGGGAACCGGGCGAGGCCGACGACGTGGTCCCACAGCTGCCCGGCCTGCTCCTCGTCGGGCAGCCGGCTGATCACGGGCCCGAAGAAGGCGACCCCGTGCGGCGGTTCGAAGTGGATGATCGGGGTGCCGACGTCCTTTCCCGTCAGCGAAAGCGCTTCATCGGACTCCGCCTGGATCTCCGAGTCACGCGAGGCGTCGTCGAGCGCGTCGGCGAGCGAGGTCGGCAGGCCGGCCTCGGCGAGGGCGTCGGCGGCGAGGCCGGGAGTGCCTTGCCAGCCCGGGGTCTTGCCCTCGTCGGAAGCGGCTTCGAAGACGCGCGCGCCGAGAGCGGCGTAAAGCGGGCCGATCGCCTCTCGCCCGTGCTGTTCCCGGACCGCCGAAGCCACCCGCAGCAGCCGCAGGCCGGCGGTGTGCTGGGCGGGGTACTCCGGTGGGAAGTGCGTGTCGTAGTCGAGGTGGGCGTTGATCAGGCGCAGGGAGATGAACCGCCAGTCGACGGTGTAGTCCCGCTGCGCCTGGACCAGGCGGACCCACTTGCTCGTCATCCACGCGAAGGGGCAGATGGGGTCGAAGTAGAAGTTGATGTCGCTGTTCATGTCACGATCCTAGGTAGGGGTTCAGGCCGGCGCGCTGCGATTTCAGCGCGCCGGGAACGCGTGGCCGCGGGCGAAGAGCACGACGAGCGCGGTGGGCACCAGGAGCACGACGGCGGCGATCATCAGTGATCCCGAGCCGAACCCGGCGAGGAGCCCGCCACCGGCCAGGCCGCCCAGGCCGATGCCGAGGTTCCAGGTGGTCACCATGGACGACTGGGCCACGTCGGCGTGCGTGCCCGCCGCCCGCATCAGTGCCGACTGCAGCAGGGTGGCCGCGCCGCCGAACGAGAGGCCCCAGGCCGCGACCGTGGCGTAGGCGGCGACCGGGTGGGCGGACGCCACGGCCAGCACGGCCGCGGCCACGGTGAAGAGCAGGGTGCTGACGATGACGAGCCGGCGGTGGTGCCGGTCGATCAGCACGCCGGTCAGCCAGATGCTCGCGATCGAGGCGATGCCGAAGTCGAGGAGGATCCACTGGACCTGGTCGGCCAGCCCGACGTCGCCGAGGATCGGCGCGATGTAGGTGTAGAGGATGGTGTGCGCGAGCACGAACGCGCCCGTCACGACGAGCACCGTGCGGAGGCCGCGCAGCCGGAGAACGCGCCGCAGCGGGACCCGGTCCTCGGCCGTCCGGCCGGGGAAGTTCGGCAGTGTCCACCCGGTCCAGAGCATCAGCAGCGCGGTCAGCGCGGTGACGGCGCCGAACGTGAGCTGCCAGCCGACGGCCTTGCCGAGGTACGCCCCGACGGGGACACCGAGGGAGAGGGCCACCGGGGTGCCGGCCATGGCGAAGGCCATCGCGCGGCCTTTCAGGCCGGGGCCGACCAGCCGTGCCGCGTAGCCGCCGAGCAGGCTCCAGACCACCCCGGACGACGCGCCCGCGACGAACCGGGCCGCCAGGGTGGTGGTGAAGTCGAGGGAGACGGCGGTCACGAGGTTGGCGAGCACGAATCCCGCGAGTGCGATCAGGAACAAGTGGCGCCGCGGCCACGAGGCGGTGGCCAGTGTCACGGGGATCGCCGTCAGCAGGGTCGCGACCGCGTAGATCGTCACCGTCTGGCCTGCCACGGATTCGGACACGTCCAGTGCGCGGCTCATCTGCGGCAGCACACCGGCCGGGAGTGCTTCGGTCAGGGTGGTGATCAAGCCGGCGGTGAAGAGCGCGATCAGCGGGGGAAGGGGAAGCCGTTCCGCCGGTGAAGTGCGGGGAACGTTGATTTGTTCGGTGGTCACGTGTTTAGACTCGAACCTTGACACCAGTGTGAGAGCAAGCGGCCTGCCGGGAGGTGTGATGCGGATCAAAGAGCTGGCGGAGCGGACCGGGGTTTCCGCCCGGTTGCTGCGGTACTACGAGCAGCAGGGCCTGATCGAGCCGAGGCGCGAGGAGAACGGCTACCGGTCCTATGAGGAGCCGCAGGTCGAGCGGGTGCAGCAGATCCGCAGCCTGCTGGACGCGGGCCTGACGACCGAGATCATCCGTGCCGTGCTGCCGTGCCTGGCCGAGGCGGCCAATTCCTGTTACCCGGCACCGGACTTCGTGGACCGGGTGCGGCAGGAGCGGGCCCGGATGGCCGAACGCCTCGACGGCCTGCAGAAGAACCTGCAGGCGATCGACGACTACCTGGACGCCGTCGTCGGGGAGCGGTAGTACTTCTTTACCGAAAGTTCGGTAAAGTGGACGGCATGGCACGCCCTCCCTCCATCGACGACGCCCAGCTGCTCGACCTCCTGGTCTCCGTGTTCCGCGAAAAGGGCTTCGACGGCACCGCCATCGGTGACCTTTCCGCCGCGACCGGGCTGCAGCGGGCGAGCCTCTACCACCGGTTCCCGGCGGGGAAGGAGGAGATCGCCGACGCGGTCCTGACCGCGGTGGGGGAGCGGTTCCGGTGGATCCTGGCCCCGCTGCGCGAGGACCCCGACGTCGCCAAGGGCATCAAGGAGACCGCTCGCCGGCTCGGTGACTTCTACGGCGCGGGAGCGCTGTCGTGCGTGCTCGACACCATGACGCTGGCCGGGACGCCGCCGAAGCTTCGTGACCACGCCCGCGACCTCGGGAAGACGTGGGTCGACGCCATGACCGACGCGTCGCGCCGGGCAGGGCGGACGCCCAAGCAGGCCGCGCGGGCCGCCAAGGACGCGTTCTTGCGCATCGAGGGGGCGCTCGTGCTGGCGCGGGTGCTGGGCGAAACCGACGCCTTCGCCGAGGCGGTAGCCGACCTGCCGAAGCTGCTGATGCCGCCGAAGCGTTAGATGTCGAGCACCAGCTTCGGGCACCGGGAGCGGGACACGCAGATCATCATCGTGTCCGGCGCCGCGGAGTGGTCGAGGTAGTCGTCGCGGTGGTCCGGGACGCCCTCGAGCACGCGGGTCTCGCAGGTGCCGCAGAACCCCTGCGTGCACGAGTAGTCGGCCTCGACCCCCGCTTCCAGCAGCGCGTCGAGGACCGTGGTGCCGTCCTCGACGCGGACGTCCACTCCGGACAGTGCGCAGTGGACGTCGAAGCCGCCGTCCGCCGGGACGGTTCCGGCGGTGAAGCGCTCGACGTGCACGCTGCCGGGTTCGCAGGCGTCCTCCACCGCCGCGGTCAGAGAAGCGGGACCGCAGCAGTAAACGGCCACGTCGCGGTCGAGTGACCCCAAGACGTCGGCGACCCGGATGCGGTCACCGGCGTCGCTCGCCGCGAGGTGCACCCGGTCGCCGTACCGGGCGAGTTCGTCGATGAAGGCCATCGATGACCGGGTCCGCCCGGCGTACCAGAGGGTCCACGGAGTACCCGCCTGCTCGGCCTCGGCGATCATCGGGAGCAGGGGAGTGATCCCGATGCCGCCCGCCACGAACACGTAGGCCTTCGCCGGCTGCAGCTCGAAGAGGTTCCTCGGCGTTCCGGCCGTCAGCGTCATGCCCTCGGTGGCCTGGTCGTGGAACCACGCCGAGCCCCCTCGCGAGTCCTCTTCGCGCCGCACCGCGATGCGCCAGCTCGACCGGTCCGCGGGGTCGCCGCACAGCGAATACTGGCGGGTCGGCCCCTGGGGAAGTGTCACGTCGATGTGGGCGCCCGGGCGCCAAGGCGGCAGCTCACGGCCGTCGGCGGGGACGAGGGTCAGGGCGAGCACGCCCGCGGCGGCGGGCGTCAGCGCGTCGATGACGAGATCCATATTACCGAACGTACGGTAAATAACGTTCGACCGCGGTGTGAGGACGGCCACTTTGGTATATTACCGAACGTACGGTAAAAATGACGGCGCAGACCTTCCGAGCAACGAGGAGCACGTTCATGAGCAGCAAGACCGCCGTCGTGGTGCTGTCCGACCCGTCGACCGGCACCGAAGAGGCACTGGGACGGGTGTTCAACGCCCTGGCCACCGCGTGGGAGTTCGCCCAGGGCGGGGAGGCGCTGGTGTTGTTCCAGGGCGCGGGCACCCGCTGGCCGGCCGTGCTGGCCGACGCGAACCACCCGGCGCACGAGCTGTACACCGCGGTGAAGAAGCAGGTCGCCACGGTCGCCTCGGGCGGCTGCGCGACCGTCTTCGGTGCGACCGAGGGCGTCGAGGGGGAGGACATCAAGCAGATCAGCCAGAACCAGGCACCGGGTACGCCGGGCGTCGCGAGCATCCGCGAACTCGTGCAGTCCGGCTACGCGGTCCTGACCTTCTGACGCCGTGGCCGACCTCATCGACCGGCTCGCCTTCCACCCCGGCGAGCTCGAAGCGCAACGGGTGGCCGGAACGGCCGAGCTGGCCGAGCGGGTCCGGCCGATCATCGCCGACGCCATCCCGCACGGGGCGTCCGACTTCCTGGCCCGCCAGCGGATGCTGGTGCTGGGGGCCCAGGACCGTGACGGGCGGCCCTGGGCGAGCACCCTGCTGGGGCCGGAAGGCTTCCTGTCGGCGGCCGGCCCGCACACCCTGCGGGCCGCCGCCGGCGTGGTCGCCGGCGACCCCCTCGCCGATGTCCTGCGGGACGAGACCGACGTCGGCACCCTGGCCATCGACCTGGTGGCGCGCAAGCGGTTGCGGATCAACGGTCGCTGGCGGCCCGTCGACGGCGGCGGCGAAGTCGACGTCCACCAAGCGTTCGGCAACTGCCCCAAGTACATCCAGGCCCGCGTCATGCCGGACGACGCGCCGGCGGACTTCCGGCCGGCGGCAACCCGCGCCGGGACGCTGAACGAGCGTGACGCGGCGCTCGTCTCGGCCGCCGACACGTTCTTCGTCGCCACCGCGGTGGACGGCGGGGTCGACGTCTCGCACAAGGGCGGCAACCCCGGCTTCGTCGACGTCGTCTCACCGGCCGAGCTGCGCTGGCCGGATTACGTGGGCAACGCGATGATGATGACCGCGGGCAACCTCGGCGTGAACCCCCGCGCCGGCTTGCTCTTCCCGGACTGGGAGACGGGCGCGACCCTGCAGCTGACCGGCACGGCGGAGGTGCGCCGCGCGGCGCACCCCGCCGGGGGACCGGCCACCGGCCAGGAGACGGTTTTCCGGATCACCGAAGCGATCCGGACCGAGCACTCGTTCCCCGGCGGGTGGTCGGCACCGAAGTACTCCCGCTTCAACTGAGACCACCATGGACGGTGACGATGACCAGTACCCACCCGGCGACCCGGGCCGCACGCGCGGGCACCCACACCCGGCCGGGCGGGGCACCGCCGCTGGTGCCCGCCCTGCACCAGACGACCGTGCACGCTTATCCGGACCTCGCGTCGCTGCACCGCGTGCTCGACGGTGAGGACCACGGCAACGTCTACTACCGCTTCGGTCACCACAACGGCCACGTGCTCGAGGAGGCCGTGGCGGACCTCGAAGGTGCCGCCGACGCCGTCTCGACCGCCTCCGGCATGGCCGCGCTGACGGGGATCGTGACGGCCCTGGTCGAGACGGGCGGGCACGTCGTGGCCGACCGCAACGCCTACGGCGGCACCCGCAGCCTTCTCGAGACCGACCTGCCCCGGCTCGGCATCGACGTCACCCTGGTCGACGGCACGGACCTCGCCGACGTGGCGCGTGCGCTGACCTCCCGCACCCGGCTCCTGCTCGTCGAGGCCCTCACCAATCCGACGATGCGGGTGCCGGACCTGCCGGCGCTGGCCCGGATCGCGGCCGCGGCGGGTGTCACGTTCGCCGTCGACTCGACGTTCGCGACCCCGGCGTTGCTCCGCCCGCTCGAGCACGGCGCGGATCTGGTGTGGCACAGCATCCCGAAGTACCTCGGCGGCCACTCCGCCGCGATGGGCGGGATCGTCGCCGGCCGTGCCGACCTCGTCGGGCGGATCCGGCAGTCGGTCGTCCACGTCGGCGCGACGCTCGGCCCGTTCGACGCCTGGATGGCGTTGCTGGGACTGAAAACCCTGCCGCTGCGGATGCGCGCGCACACCCGCGGCGCGACGGCCGTCGCCGGGTTCCTCGCCGGGCACCCGGCCGTCACCCGGGTGCACCACCCGGGCCGCCCGGACCACCCGCACGCCGAGGTGGTCACCCGGCTCTTCCCCGGCGGGACCGGGGGCATGCTCTCCTTCGAACTCGCCGGCGGCCGCCCGGCCGTCGACGAGCTGATCCGGCGGCTGGGGCCGGCGATCCCGCTGTCGCCGAGTCTCGCCGACGTCGCCACGACCCTCGTCCACCCGGCCACGACCACGCACCGGTCGCTGCCGCCCGAGGACCTCGAGGTTCTCGGGATCACCGACGGGCTGGTCCGGCTGTCGGTCGGCATCGAGGAGCCCGCCGACGTCGTGGCCGAACTCGGCTCGGCGCTCGCTTGACACGGGGAACGCGCCTGGTCATGCTGACGTGGTCCAGTGGTCAGACCACCAGATGACCTGCTCCATCCACTTCGATGCGAGGAGACGACGTGCGCGCACTGACGGCCACGGGGATCACCGTGGGACTACTGGCCGGGCTGTGGACCTGGGTCAGTGAGCTGACCGGCCTGCCGACGTGGGTGGCCGTGGTGTCGTGGGCCGCGTTCTTCGCGGCGGGCGGCAAGGGAACCGGCCTGGTCAAGACGGCCGCCGCCGGGTTGTCCGGCATCGCCTGGGGCTGGCTGGGCGTCCTCGGTGCCGGCCTGCTCGGCGGCTGGGCGGGCGCGCTGCCCGTGGCGGTCGCGGTGATCGCCTTCGCGATGTGCGTCCAGGCCGGGTGGGCGCCGCTCTCGTTCATCCCGGCGGCCTTCCTGGGCGCCGCGTCGTTGTTCGGCAACGGCGTGGACGTGCTCACCACGGCGGTCGCGTTCGTGATCGGCCTCGGGCTCGGCATCGCCTCGGAGTGGGCGGCCGCGCAGCTCGTACGCCGGTCCCGGCCCGGTTCCGCTGTACCCGAAGTGGTCTGACCACCTGACCTACGAGGAGACGAAGATGAGCACCCCCTTCATCCAGCGCCACCGGCTGTGGACCGCCGAGCAGCAGGAGCAGGCCGACCGCGTTGCGGCCCGGGTCGAGGAGCTCGGCCTGCGGCAGGTCCGGATCAGCTGGGGCGACCAGCACGGCATCCTCCGCGGCAAGACCCTGGAGGCCGGGCACTTCCTGTCCGTGCTGCGCACCGGCAAGGACTTCCAGACCGCGACCCTGATCTTCGACACGACCAACAACCCCGCGGTTCCGCCGTTCGCCGCGGACGGCTTCGGCGATCCGCGCCTGACCGGGCTGCCGGACGGCGTCCTCGTGCCCGACCCCGGGACGTTCCGCGTCCTGCCGTGGCTGGACAAGACCGGCTGGATCCTCAGCGACCTGCACTACCGCAGCGGCGAGGTCGTCCCGTTCGACACCCGCGGCGTGCTGCAGACCCAGCTCGACCGGCTCGCCGGTGACGGGTGGGACTTCGTCGCGGGCATCGAGCTGGAGTTCTACCTCACCAAGCTCGACGACCCGCGGCTGTCGTTCGAGTCGTGCGGCTACCCGCCGGACCCGCCCACGGTCAGCGCCGTCTCCCACGGGTTCCAGTACCTCACCGAAAACCGCGGCGACGAGATCGCCGGGATCCTCGACATCCTGCGCGACAACGTCGTCGCGCTGGGACTGCCGCTGGCCACCGTCGAGGACGAGTGGGGGCCGGGGCAGACCGAGTTCACCTTCGAACCGATGTCCGGCCTGCAGGCGGCCGACGCGGCCATCCTGTTGCGCAGCGCCGTCAAGCAGCTGTGCCGCCGCAACGGCTACCACGCCACGTTCATGTCCCGCCCGGCCTTCCCCAACGCCTTCTCCAACGGCTGGCACCTGCACCAGTCGCTGAGCGGACCCGACGTGGCGAACGCCTTCGCGGGTTCGGCCGAGGAAGCGCTCTCCGACACGGGCCGGCACTGGATGGCCGGCCTGCTCGAACACGCCAAGGCCTGCTCGGTGCTCAGCACCCCGACGGTCAACGGGTACAAGCGCTACCGGCCCGACTCGTTCGCACCCGACCGCATCGCCTGGGCGGAGGAGAACCGGGGCGCACTCGTGCGCGTCGCCGGCGGCCGCGGCGACGCCAACACCCATCTGGAAAACCGGGCCGGCGAGCCCGCCGCGAACCCGTACCTCTACCTGGCTTCGCAGATCATCAGCGGCCGCGACGGCCTGCGCAACAAGCTCGACCCCGGCCCGTCGGCCGACGAGCCGTACCGGGCCGACGCCGAGCCCCTGCCGGGCAGCCTGCAGGAGGCCGTCGAGCTGTTCGCCGCCAGCAGCGTGCTCCGCGCCGAGCTCGGCGACCCGTTTGTCGAGTACCTCGCGACCATCAAGCGGCACGAAGTCGCCCGCTTCAACGCCGCCGTCACCGACTGGGAACAGCGTGAATACTTCGAGGTCTACTGACGTGCGCGTGCTGGCCGGCGCCCGCCTGCCCGACCCCGACCCCCGCTCGACGATCACCGTGGCCGCCGCCCAGCTCGGCGGCCCCTGGCTGGACGTCGGTGCCCGCCTCAAGCGGCTCACCGAGGCGGCGCGGCTCGCCGCCGCCGAGGGCGTGAAGGTGCTGGCGTTTCCGGAGACCTACCTGTCGGGCTACCCCTTCTGGCTCACCCGCACCCACGGCGCCAACTTCGACGACGCGGCCCAAAAGGCTTGCTACGCCTACTACCTCGACTCCGCCATCGAGGTCGGCGGGCCCGAGCAGCGGGAGCTGGAAGCGGTCGCGGCGGACTTCGGGCTGACGCTGCTGGTGGGCGTCACCGAGCGCGGCCGGGGACCGGCGAGCGGCTCGGTGTACTGCACGCTGCTCACGATCACCCCCGAAGACGGCCTCGCCGGGCACCACCGCAAGCTCGTCCCCACCTACGACGAACGCCTGGTGTGGGCCCACGGCGACGGGGCCGGGCTGCGCACCCACGCCGTCGGCCCGGCCAGGGTCGGCGGCCTGAACTGCTGGGAGAACTGGATGCCCCAGGCCCGGCACGCCCTCTACGCGGCCGGGGAACAGGTCCACTTCGGCACCTGGCCGGGAGCGAGCAAAGTCAGCCGCGACGTCACCCGCTTCACCGCGATGGAGGGCCGGGTGTTCGCCGTCGCGGCGGCGGGGATCCTGACCGTCGACGACGTCCCGGACGACTTCCCGCTGGCGGCCCAGCTGCGGGACAACTCGGCGCGGATGCCGTTCGACGGCGGCTCGGCCGTCGCGGCCCCCGACGGGACCTGGCTCGTCGAGCCGGTCCGCGGTGAAGAGGGCCTGGTGATCGCGGACCTCGACCTGCGCGCCGTCGGCCGCGAACGGCTGACGTTCGACCCGACCGGCCACTACAGCAGGCCGGATGTCTTCTCCGTGACCGTGAACCGCACCCGCCGGGAGGCGGTCGCGTTCGTCGAGGGGAGTCCTCGTGACTGACGTCCTCGTCCTGCAGCACCAGGAGGATGCGGGACCCGGGAACCTCGGGACGTGGCTGAACGACCACGGTGTCGGATGGGAGCTCGTCGACGTGTCGGCCGGTCTTCTGCCGACGCCGCGGCGGCGTCGCGCCCTGGTGGTCTTGGGCAGCCGGGAAGCCGCCTACGACGAGACGATCGGGTGGCTCGCGGGGGAGCGGGAGTTCGTCCGCGCGTCGATGGCCCTGGGCACCCCGGTGTTCGGGATCTGCTTCGGCGCGCAGCTGCTGGCCCAGGTGCTCGGCGGCGAGGTACGCCGGGCGGCGGCGATCGAACGCGGGTGGACCGCGGTCGGTTCGCCCGAGGCGGACCTCGACGGGACCTGGTTCGAATGGCACGGCGACGAAATCACCGCCCCGCCGACGGCCACCGTCCTGGCGGCCGGCTCCTGCGTCCAGGCGTTCCGTTCGGGGCCGCACCTCGGGGTGCAATTCCACCCCGAGGTCACGCAGGAGCAGCTCGAGCGGTGGATGGACAGCGACCGGCGGCTGAAGCTGCTCGCGGAGGCCGGCGGCGAACGCGCGACACTGCTCGCGGACACGGCGAAGCACCTGCCCGACGCCACGGAAGCCGCGGGCCGGCTGTACGCCCGCTTCTTCCGGGTATGATCAGACCACCTGATCACCTGCTGTCGTGGGAGTCGCATGACCGAGGAACGGCGCGGTGTGGCGCCCATCCGCCCGGTGGACCGCAGGCCGCTGTACGAGCAAGTCAGCGATCGGCTCCGCGAGTTCATCGACGTCAACCAGCTGCAGCCCGGCGACCGGCTGATGACCGAACGGGACCTGGCGAAGGCCCTGTCGGTCGGCCGGTCCTCGATCCGCGAGGCGATCACCGCGCTGCGGGCCCGCGGCGAAGTCGAGGTCCGCCACGGCGACGGCATCTACCTGGTCCGCCGCCCCGAGGACGTGATCCCGTCGCTCGCGGCCGAGCTGGTCGCGACGCACCTCGACCACCCGGCGATCTGGGAGACCCGCCAAGCGCTGGAAACGCAGTGCGCGCGCCTCGCCGCCCTGCGCGCCACCCCGGACGATCTGGCGGAACTGGAGTCCGCGCTCGAGGAGATGGAGCGCGAGATCGCGGCGGGCGAGCCCGGCCTGGCGGGCGACCGCCGGTTCCACCGCGGGGTCGCGACGGCGTCGCACAACCCGATCCTGATCGGGTTGCTGGAGAGCATGCGCCAGGCCCTCGACCGGACGTCGGCGACCTCGCTGACGCGGTCGGGCCAGCCGGGCGCGTCCCTGGCGGATCACCGCGGGATTGCGGAGGCGATCAGGGCGGGAGAGCCGGCCGCCGCGGCCGACGCGATGCTCGCTCACCTGGTGAGCACGACCGACTCCCTCGTGCAGGAGGGCCAGGTCAAGGAACCGCACGTGGCCGGGGGCCGCACGTAGCCGCTAGGGCGTGTCTGACAAAGGTCTCGGCTGGTTGCTGGGATGCTGCTGGTCGTGTCGCGGTTTCAGTTGCTCTCGGATGATCAGTGGGCGTTGATCGAGGATCTGCTGCCGGTCCGGACCGGTAGGCGTGGTCGGCCGTTCTCGGATGCGCGGGCGATGGTGGAGGGGATCATTTACCGGTATCGGTGCGGGCTGGCGTGGCGGGATGTTCCGGCGGTGTTCGGTCCGTGGCAGACGATCTGGACTTGGCATCGCCGGATGGCCGGTGACGGCACCTGGGACACCGTGCTGCAGCGCCTGCTCGCCGAAGCCGACGCGGCCGGCCTGGTGGACTGGTCGGTGTCGGTGGATTCCACCATCGCCCGGGCGCATCAGCACGCCACCAACATCACCCGCCCCACAGGGGGCTGGGTCGAACTACACGGAACTGCTGGCCGAGTCGCCTGATCACGCGATCGGCCGTTCCCGCGGCGGGTGGAGCACCAAGGTGCACCACCTCGTCGACGGCAACGGCCGACCGTTGGTTGCACTGGTCGGTCCTGGTCAAGCTGGCGACGCGCCCATGTTTCCGCACCTGATGCGGCATCTGCGGATCCGTCGAGCTGGACGTGGCCGGGCCCGGACCCGGCCTGACCGGGTCCGCGGTGACAAGGCGTATTCCTCGCGCGCGATCCGTGGACACCTGCGCGACCGCGGCATCACCGCCGTAATCCCGGAGCCAGCTGATCAGACCGGGCACCGCAAACGCCGCGGTTCCCGCGGCGGGCGACCACCCGCGTTCGACGCGGTGGACTACCGCGGCCGCAACGTCGTCGAGCGACGGTTCAACCTGCTCAAACAGTGGCGCGGCCTGGCTGCTCGTTACGACAAGCTCGCCATCGTCTACCGGTCAGCAGTCGTCCTGCACGCCGTCATCGCCTGGACCAAGGCATTGTCAGACACGCCCTAGTCGCCGTCGAGGAGACGCTGGCCTTCGCGGGCCCACTCCGCGCGGGTGCGGGCCACGGCGGCCACGCCTTCGAAGACGTGCGCCTTGAGCCGCGCGATGCGGTCGTGGTCGGCCGGGTCGCGCCGGGTCAGCCGCTCCCGCAGCAGGTCCGCCTCCTTGTTCAGGAGGCGGTCGCGGTGGGCCTCGGCCTCCTCGCATGCCTGGCCGCGGTGCACGACGCAGTCCGCGACAGCCTCGGCGCACCCGGCGCGGCCATCCGGGTACTGCTGACCGAAGTCCCACCGGAGCACTGGAGCTCGGGAGGCCGGACACTGGCGGAGCGAACCGCACCCTGAGGTCGCGATGGCCCGGCCAATCGCTCGGCTTGGCGTTCCGGACGCCAGCGCCGCCGGTGCGACCGGTGCCTTCACAGCTCGGGCTCCGACGACGCCTTCGATGATGCCCTGACGCGAACCGGCTGCCGGGGACCGTGCGATGTGCACAGCCTCTGCCGGACGGCTGTGTACATCGCACGGTGACGCCCGCGGGGACCGCCGCCTACGGTGCGGGGAACCGTTTCCCTTCCCGGAAGAGGAGGTCGGCGTGGCCTCAACAGTCGGTGTCGATGACTATGCCCTCACCAGGGTGCCGGAGCACGCGCGGTACTCGTGGTGGTCGGTCGCCGTGCAGCGGTTCGGTCAGGTTTCCGCTCTTTCCCAGTTCCTGCTCGGCGCCACCGTCGGCTTCGGGATGAGCTTCTGGACCGCGGTCCTGGCCTTCACCCTCGGCTCGGTCATCCTGGAGTTCATCACCATCCTCGTCGGCGTCATCGGCGTCCGCGAGGGCCTCTCGACGTCCATGATCGCCCGCTGGACCGGCTTCGGCCGCGGCGGCTCGGCGCTCATCGGGCTCGCCATCGGGATCAGCCTCATCGGCTGGTTCGGCATCCAGTCCGCCGTCTCCGCCCAGGGCCTGGTCTCGCTGATCGGCGGCCTGCCGGAGTGGGGCTGGGCGCTGGTGTTCGGCCTGGTCGTCACCGCGATCGTGGTCCGCGGCTTCCACTCCATGGCGTGGACGGCGTACCTGACCGTGCCGGCCTTCCTCGTCCTGGTCGGCTGGTCGGTCGTCTCCGAGCTGACCCGCCACGACCTCGGCGCGCTCGTCTCCTCGGCCCCGCCCGGGCCGTCGCTGAGCCTGCTGCAGGGCACCACGCTGGTGGCCGGCGGCTTCATCGTCGGGGCCGTGATCACCCCGGACATGACCCGCTTCAACCGCACCACCGGCGACGTCGTCAAGCAGACGCTGGTCGGGATCACCCTCGGCGAGTACGTCATCGGCCTGTCCGGCGTCCTGCTCGCGCACGCCGTCGGCAGCGCCGGCATCACCACCATCGTGACGTCGTCGGTCGGCTGGGTCGGGCTGCTGATCGTCATCGCCGGCACGGTCAAGATCAACGACTGGAACCTGTACTCCTCCGGGCTCGGCGTCGTGAACTTCATCGGCACGGTGTCCGGGCGCAAGGCCCACCGCGGCCTCGTGACCGCGGTCCTCGGCGTCGCGGGCAGCCTGCTCGCCGCCGCCGGGATCCTGGCGAAGTTCACCGACTTCCTCACCGTGCTGGGCGTCGCGTTCCCGCCGATCGCGGGGATCATGGTGGCCGAGTACTTCGTGGTGAAGAAGTGGCGCGGCGAGCTGGAAGCCGCGCGTGCCCGCGGCGGCGTGCCCGAGGACGCCCCGGCGTGGGTGCCCGCCACGCTCGTCGTCTGGCTCGCCGCCGCGCTGTTCGGCGAATTCGTCGAGTGGGGCCTGCCGAGCATCAACTCGCTCGTCGTGGCCTTCGTCCTGTACGTCGTCGCCGGGAAGCTGGGCTGGGTGCGCGGGGTCGGCAGCAGCCGGACCGCCGACGCCGAGCCCGCTCCCGCCGTCTGAACCCAAGGAGAACCTTCGTGCGCATCGGCATCGACGTCGGCGGCACCAACACCGACGCTGTCCTGCTCGACGGCCGCCGGGTGCTCGCCTCGGTCAAGACCAGCACGACCGCGGACGTCACCTCGGGCATCGTCGCCGCGATCGGCGGCCTGCAGCGGCAACGGCCGTTCGACCCGGCGGCGGTCCGGGCGGTGATGATCGGCACCACGCACTTCATCAACGCCCTCGTCGAGGCGCACCGCCTCGCGCCGACCGCGGCCGTGCGGCTGAGCCTGCCGGCGGGGGCGTCGCTGCCGCCGATGGTCGACTGGCCGCAGCGGCTGGTCGACGCCGTGCGCGGCCGCAGTTACCTCGTCCACGGCGGGCACGAGTTCGACGGACGGCACATCGCCGAGCTCGACGAAAGCGAGCTGCGCAAGGCCGCCGACGACATGGGGGCGGCCGGGGTGCGCAGCGTCGCCATCACCTCGGTCTTCTCCCCGGTCAACGCCGAGTTCGAGGCCCGTGCGGCCGAGATCATCTCGGCGCAGCTGCCGGACGTGGCGATCTCGCTGTCCCACGAGATCGGCCGGATCGGCCTGCTGGAGCGGGAAAACGCGACGGTGATCAACGCAGCGCTGCGGGAGCTGGCCGCGCAGATCGTCGACGGGCTGGCCGCGTCGGTCACCGGCGCGGGCATCACCGCGCCGCTGTACCTGAGCCAGAACGACGGCACGCTGATGGACGTCGACTTCGCCCGTCGCTACCCGGTGGCGACCTTCGCGTCGGGGCCGACGAACTCGATGCGCGGTGCCGCGGTGCTGTCCGGGCTGGACACCTGCGCGGTGGTCGACGTCGGCGGCACGACGTCCGACGTCGGCGTCCTGCGGCAGGGCTTCCCGCGTGAGGCGACCACCGACGTGAGCGTCGCGGGCATCCGGACCAACTTCCGGATGCCGGACGTCCTCTCGATCGGCATCGGCGGCGGCAGCCGGGTCCGCGGGAACGTCACGGTGGGGCCGGATTCCGTCGGGTACGAGCTGACGTCGAAGGCACTGGTCTTCGGGGGCGACACGCTGACCGCGACCGACATCGCGGTCGCCGCGGGCCGCGCGGAGATCGGCGACCCGTCGCTGGTATCCCGTTTGGACAGTGCACTGGTGGCGGCGGCGCTGGCGAAGATCGCCGCCGACGTGTCCGATGTGGTCGAACGGATGCGGACGTCCGCGGAGCCGCTGCCGGTGGTCGCCGTCGGCGGCGGTTCGGTGCTGCTGCCGGACGAGCTGGCCGGGTGCGGTGCGGTGCACCGGCCGGAGAACTACGCCGTGGCCAACGCGATCGGCGCGGCCATCGCGCAGATCGGCGGTGAGGTCGACCGGGTCTACGTGATCGAGCCCGGGCGCCGCGAGGCCGTCGTCGCGGAGGCGAAGCAGGAGGCCGTCGACCGCGCGGTCGCGGCCGGGGCCTCGCCGGCGTCGGTCGGCATCGTCGACTTCGACGAAGTCCCCATCCCGTACCTGCCCGGCAACGCCACGCGCATCCGCGTCAAGGCCGTCGGCGACCTGCAGCTGGGGGCGTGATGCCCGAGATCACGCTGGACGACCTCGACGACATCGCCCGCGGTGCCGCCATCCTCGGCACCGGGGGCGGGGGAGACCCCTACATCGGGCGGTTGCTGGCCGCCTCGGCGGTCCGGGAGCACGGCCCGGTGCCCCTCGTCCCGGTCGCCGAGCTGGCCGACGACGCCGTCGTGCTGCCGGTGGCCATGATGGGGGCGCCGACGGTGATGGTGGAGAAGCTGCCCTCGGCGGGGCAGGTGGGGCTGGCCGCGCGCACGCTGGCCACCTACCTCGGCAAGGAGCTCACGCACATCGCGTGCGCGGAGGCGGGCGGGGTCAACTCGCTGATCCCGGTCGTCGCGGCCGCGCAGCTGGGCCTGCCGCTGGTCGACGCCGACGGCATGGGCCGGGCCTTCCCCGAGCTGCAGATGGTGCTGCCCACGCTGTACGGGATCCGCGCGACGCCGATGTCGATCGCCGACGAAAAGGGCAATCGCGGCGTACTGGACACCGTCGACAACCACTGGGCCGAGCGGCTGGCCCGGTCGGCGACCATCGACATGGGCTGCTCGGCGATGATCAGCAACTACGCGATGTCCGGGGCGCAGGCGCGCGAAGCGCTGGTGCCGGGCACGCTCAGCCTGTGCGCCGAGCTCGGTGCGCTGGTCCGCGCCGCCCGGGAGGCCCACGCCGACCCGGTCGCCCGGGTCGTCGAACGGCTCGGCGGACGGCGGCTGTTCGGCGGCAAGGTCGTCGACGTCGCCCGCCGGACGGTCACCGGCTTCGCCCGCGGCGAGGCCCGCCTGGCCGGGATGGACGCCGACGAGGGTGCCGAGCTGGTGCTCCGGTTCCAGAACGAGCACCTGGTCGCCGAGCGCGACGGCGTCGTCGAGGCGTCCGTGCCCGACCTCATCTGCACGCTGGACCGCGAGTCCGGGGAGGCCGTGACCACCGAAGGCCTGCGCTACGGCCAGCGCGTCACGGTGCTCGCCGCGCCCGCCGACCCGCGCTGGCACACCCCGGAGGGGATCGCGCTGGCCGGGCCGCGGTACTTCGGCTACGACATCGACCCGATCGGGGTGGCCCGATGAGCTGGACCCTGACCGAGGACGACCTGCCCGACCTCGCCCGCGGCGCCGCCGTGCTCGGCACCGGCGGCGGTGGTGACCCGTACGTCGGGCGGCTGCTCGTGCGCGAGGCGATCCGCGAGCACGGGCCGGTCACGGTGCTCGATCCCGCCGAGGTCGACGACGCCGCGCTGGTCGTCCCGACCGCGCAGATGGGTGCCCCGACCGTGGTGCACGAGAAGCTGCCCAGCGGCGCCGAACCGGTGCTGGCGCTGCGGACGCTGGAGAAGCACATCGGCCGGCGCGCCGACGCGACCATGCCGATCGAGTGCGGCGGCATCAACTCGATGATCCCGCTGCTGGTCGGGGCCCGGCTCGGGCTGCCGGTGGTCGACGGCGACGGCATGGGCCGGGCGTTCCCGGAGCTGCAGATGGAGACGTTCGGCGTCTACGGGGTCCCCGGGTCGCCGATGGCGATCGGCGGCGAACGCGGCGAGACGACGGTGATCGACACCGGCGCCGACAACCGGCGGATGGAGTGGCTCGCCCGCGGCGTCACCGTCCGGCTCGGCGGGGTCGCGCACATCGCCGAGTACGCGATGAGCGGCGCCGACGTCAAGCGCACGGCGGTGCCTCGGACGCTCTCGCTGGCGCTGACGGTGGGCCGCACGATCCGGGAAGCGCGGGAAGCGAACGAAGACCCGGTGGCGCGGCTGGCCGCGGCCCTGACCGAGACGCCGTACCGGCACCTGCGAGTGCTCTTCCGCGGCAAGGTGTCCGATGTGGAACGCCGCACCGAGGCCGGGTTCGCGCGCGGCCGCGCGGCCGCGGTGTCCTTCGACGGCGTGCACAAGCTGGAAATCCAGTTCCAGAACGAGAACCTGATCGCCTGCGTGGACGGCGAGGTGCGGTGCCTCGTGCCGGACCTGATCTGCGTGCTGGAGGCCGCCACCGCCGAGCCGATCACCACCGAGACGCTGCGCTACGGCCAGCGGGTCACCGTCGTGGGCATCTCCACCCCGGCCCTGATGCGGACACCGGAGGCCCTGGCGACCTTCGGGCCGCCGGCGTTCGGGCTGCCGCACGCGTTCGTCCCGGTCGAAGCCCGCGTTCCGCGCTGAGCTCGTCTACTGTGGTCAGTCATGCGCCTCACCGCCGGTGACGTGGCCGCTCTCGAACGCGGGGTGGCCCTGCTCGGGTCCGGCGGCGGCGGGGACACCGTCACCGCCGCCGTGCTGCTGCGCCGGCTGCTGGCGGACGGCCGCGCGCTCGTCGTGCAGCCGGTCGGCGCGCTGCCGCCGGAGACCAAGGTGGTGCCGATCGGCGTCGTCGGTGCGACGGCCGCCTTCACCGAGAAGCTGCCGGGCGGCGACGAGTTCGCCGCCGCGGTGGCCGCCGTCGAACGCTGGACCGGCGAGCGCGCCGACGCGCTGATGTCCATCGAGATCGGCGGGCTCAACGGGCTGCTGCCGCTGGTCGTGGCCGACCAGCTCGGGCTCGCCTACGTCGACGCCGACCTCTCCGGCCGCGGCCTGCCCCGGCTCGACCAGTTCTCGGTCGCCGCGACCGGCCGCGGGATCGCGCCGGCCGCGCTGGCCGAGCCCGGCGGCCAGGTCGTGGTGCTGGCGGCCGGTTCGGACCTCATGGTGGAGCGCGGTACCCGGGCGTTCCTCACCAGCTCCGGCGGCTGGGCGGCGTTCGCGCTCGCCCCGATCCCGGCCGGGGAGCTGGCCGCGTGCACCGTGCCCGGCACCACCAGCGGCGCGCTGGCCCTCGGCCGCCGGGTGCTCGCCGTGGGGGAGAGCCCGCCGCGGCCGGCGCTCGAGGCGGCGCTGGGGGGTTCGGTGCTGGCTCGCGGCCGTGTCCTCGAGGTCGCGCGGCACCGCGGGCCCGGACGGCACGGCAGCCCGGGCTTCGGCCGCGGCAGCGTCACCCTCGCCGACCACCGCGACGGCAGCCTGCTGCGCCTGGAGATGGAGAACGAATACCTGCTGGCCCTGCGCGACGGCGCTCCCGTGGCGTCCACGCCGGACGTGCTCTCGGTGCTCGACCACCGGACCGGGGTCCCGGTCTCGTGCGACGCGATCCGGGTCGGCGTCGAGGTGGACGTGGTCCGGCTGGCCGCGGCGCCGTTCTGGACCGACCCCCGGCGGCTGCCGGTGCTGCAGCCGCGGGCGTACGGCATCGACTGCGACCCGGTGCGGCCGGCATGAGCCTGCGGCGGGTGCTCGCGCTGCCGGGCTGGGCCGGCCACGTCCGCGTCCTCGCCGGCGCGGCAGGCCTGGACCGTCCACTCGAGACGGTGCAGGCCACGCTGGACGCTTCGCACACCCCGGCGGCGGGGGAGCTCACCGTCGTCGTGCGGCCGATCGCAGGCACGGACTGGCAGATCGACGCGTTGCTCCGGCGCTGCGCCGACAGCGGCGCCACCGGGGTGCTGCTGCCGGGGACCGAGCCGCTCACCGCGTCCCGCCTGCTCGCCGACCGGCTGGCCGTGCCGCTGCTGAACACGGGGGCGCCGCCGCTGGACCTGCTCGTCGAGGCCCGGCTGTCGCTCGCGGCGCCGGACCTCGACCGGGCGAACCTGCTGCTGGCCACCCACCGCGCACTCGGCGACCGGCTGCGCCCGCCCGAGGAGGTCGTCGCGGTGCTGCGGCGGCTGCTGCGCGGCCCGGTCGCCGTGCTCGACGACCAAGGCGCCCCGCTCGCCGGGGAGGTCGCCGGCCGCGTCCGGCTCGACGAGCCGGTGCCGCAGCGCACCGAGCTGGCCGACGGCGTCCTCCTGGCACACCCCGTGCTGCTGCAGCGCCCGGCGCTGTGGCTGGCCGCCGAGCTGACCGGGCCCGGCGCGGCGAGCGCGGACATCGTCCCGCCGGCGCTCGCGGTGGCGGCCGGGGCCCTGCAGCGCTGGCTGCTGGCCAACCGCCTCGAGCTGGAACGGGACGCGCGCTCGCGCACGGCGTTGCTCGGCGACCTGCTGCGCCTGGACACCGAACCGGACGCCGACCTGCGCCGCCGGGTCGCCGACGCGGGCTGGCGGCTCGGCGGCTGGCACGTCGGGCTGCACCTCGGCGTCCCCGCCGCGGTCGACACGGTCGCGCGCACCCCGGAGGTGGTCCGCGCCCTGCGGGCCGAGAACGTCGAAGCGGTGGTCGTCGAGCACGGCGACGGCTGGACCGGCTGGGTGAGTTCCGACCACGAGCCGACGGCGGAGCGGGTCCGGTCCCTGGCGGCCCGGCTGCAGGCGGCGCACCGGGCGCTGCGGCTGGGCGCGCACATGGGCGTGGGGCGGCCGCACCCGCGTCCGGAGGGGTTGGCGGCGACGGTCGCGGAGGCCCTCGACGCGGCCCGGCTGGCCGCGACCCGCCCGGAAACCGGCCACTTCCTGCACGTCGACCAGCTGGGCATGGCCCAGCTGCTGCTGGAGTGGACCCGCACGGACACGTTCGAACCGGCGGCCAGGGCGCTGGTCGCCCCGCTGCGCTCCGCCTCCGGGGACCTGGTCCGCACCCTGGCGGCCTACCTGGACGCGGAGTCCTCGATCGCCGAGACGGCCACGGTGCTGGGCATCCACCGCAACACGGTCGCGGCCCGCGTCGCGCGGATCGAGCAGCTGCTCGGGGTGGACCTGTCCCGCCCGGACGAGCGGCTCGCCCTGCACCTGGCCTCGCGGGCGGTCATCCTCTCGGACCCGGACTGACCGGGCGGGTCCGGTCAGTCCGGGTCCGAGAGGCAGCACCCGGTCGAGCTTCAGCAGCCGCGTTGCGCGGCTGCCCGGAAGCGCTTCGGTGCGAGTGCCGGGACGGTGGCGTCAGAAGTGCGGGTCCAGGCCGCTGCCCCAGGTGTAGTTGCCGGACGCGTTCAGCCTGAAGTAGCACGTGATCTTGTAGAGGGTTCCGGCGCTGCTGTCGGAGAGGTAGCTGTCGAGCCGGTACGAGCCGCGCGTGGGGCTACCGGGCCAGAGCTGTTCCTCCCAGGTGTAGGTGCCCTCGAAGATGTGGCCGGTGTAGGTTTCGCAGGTCGAGCCGGCCACCGCGGGCGGGTCGACGTACGGCCACCAGCCGTAGACACCGTCCTTGAGCACCACCGTACGGCGCGCCAGTGACAAATCGTCTCCCGGGGTGGGGTCGTTGGTGAGCCACTGGGTTCGAAGGTTGTAGGCGGTCGGGTAATCGGCGTACGCCGTACCCGGCACGGTCTGGATCAACAGGGTGATGACGGCCGCGGCGAGCAGGCCGATCCTCTTGTGCATGGCACCTCCCGATTCTGTCGTCTGCGGCGTGGTCCGGCCCGGTGGCGGGGTGGCCGGCATCCGGTCACCCCGCCGCAGGCCGCACGGTCGCTCAGGGGTAGTCGAAGATCCACGGCTGACCGGCCGCGCCGTTGCGCAGATGCCACTGCCAATGGCCGGTACCGGAGTTGAACCGGAAGACCCCCGGGCCGTCACCGCCGACGCCATCCCAGTCACCGCCCACCACCGAGTCGGTCCTGGTCCCGTTGCCGTAGTAGAAAGTGATGTCGGCGGTCCCGGAACTCAGGCTGTTGCGCTCGAGCCAGGTGAAACTGTCGGGCGCCGCGCGAACCACGCCCGGCGTGTCGCCGCCGACGCCGTCCCAGTTGCCGGCGAGGGGCGCGTCACCGAACCCGGTCAGCCCGTAGACGAGGTTGTAGTCGGGGTCGCCACCCGAGGGGGCGTTGCGCAGGTGCCACGCCTTGGAACCGCTCGCGTTGCCTCCCGCGACGCCCGGCCCGTCGCCGCCGATGCCGTCCCAGTTGCCGGCAACGGGCCAGTAGGCCAAGGCGTCGTTCACATAGGCGCGTCCGTAGGTGAATTTGATTTCCCCGATTCCCGAGGTGTTGGAGTTGTGCAGGTTCCACTGCCAGTCGTGGTAACTGCCGCCGGCCGCGACCGGACGCACGACGCCCGGGGTGTCGCCCCCGGCACCGTCCCAGTTGCCCACCACCGGGATGTCGCAGGAATTGCCGTAGTTGATCACGATGTCGGGCGGACCGGCGTTCGGTCCGTTCCGCAGCTGCCAGGTCAGATTGACCCCGTCGTCGACCACGACGCCGATGCCGTCCCCGCCGATGCCGTCCCAGTTGCCGCTGATGGGCCAGATCCTGTTGCTGCAGCCCGCTGCGCGGATGCCCGGCGCGGCACCCGTCGCCGCGGCGGCGGTCGCGGCCGGCGCGACGGCGGCCGCGAGCGCCATCCCCGCCACCACGGCCGATATTCGTCTTTTCCTCATTGTTCTCCCCTTTGGATCCCCTTGCCGTACCATGATTCTCGCTTGCCGTCGCACGCGTGTCTTGCGCCTGCGCGCACCGTTCTTTAGTCAGTGCGCACGGCTTTCCTGCGACGGAACTGCCGCGGCGAAACACCGTAGGCGCCACGGAACGCGTGACTGAAATGCGCGGGTGAGGCGAACCCCCAGCGGGCGGCGATCGCGGTGATCGAACGGCCGGCCAGCCGGGGGTCGGCGAGGTCGCGACGGCACTGCTCGAGCCGGCGTCGGCGGATCCAGCCCGCGACGGTCCGGCCCTCCTGCTGGAAGAGCTTCTGCAGGTACCGCACGGAAATGTGGTGCGCAGCGGCGATCGTCTCCGGGGTCAGGCCCGGGTCGCCCAGGTTCCCGGCGATGAACGCCTGGATCCGCGCCACGAGCGTGAGCTCACCGGAGACCGGGTCACGCGCCAGCGCCTCGGTCAGCGCGTCGAAAAGCAGGGGTGACAACCGCGTGACTTCGGCCGGGCCCGAGATCCGCACGCAGATCTGCTCGCGGGACGCGCTGTCACACCGGACATCGCGGGGCACCCACGTCTCGGAATCCCCGTCACGGCAGAAGACGAATTGCTCTTCCGTCCGCACCCCACCGTTCATCGGAGTCCCCGGACGAGCTTTTCGTGCCGAGCCGGGCGCGCGCCGGGCAGAGCCGCCGAGGCCAGCCACGCGGCCGCCGCGGCGCCGTTTCCCGCCGTGGTGATCTCCGCGTCCGGCCACTGCCGCGCCACGGCCGCGCGGACCGTGCGGGACAGCGGGCTCGGCGTGGCCAGGAGGCCACCGCCGAGCACGACGGGGGTGGTCGCGCCGAGGTCGCGGACGCGGCGGACGCTCGCCGTGAGGTGGCGGGCGGCCCGGGTGGTGAGCAGCACGGCGTCCTGGTGGCCCGCATCGGCGGCGGCCAGTACGATCGGCGCGAGCTCCGCCAGGGCGACCGGCGGCCGCCGGTGCACGGCTTCGATGGTGGCATCGACCCGTAGCCGGCCCCGTCCACGGGGGACACCGAGCGCCCGCAGCACCTCCAGGTCCAAACCGGACAGTGGGCCGCCGCGGTCGAGAGCTGCCAGCGTCGCCTGGACGGCCTTCCGGCCGAGCCAGAAGCCCGACCCCCGGTCGCCGAGCAGCCAGCCGTGCCCGTCGGTGCAGCGGGCGATGACGCGGTCGCCCATCGCCGCGGCGACCGCGCCGGTCCCCGCGACCAGCACGGTGCCGTCGGTGGCGTCCGTTCCGGAGACGTAGGCGAGGGTGACGTCGCTGACCATGGCCGGGACGCACCGCAGACCCGCTTGCTGCCAGCCGGCCCGGACCGCCGGACCGATCTCGGGGTCCCGCATCGCGACGTCGCCGCCCGCCCAGCCGAACACGGCCGCTTCGACGTCGGCCGGATCGACGCCGGCGAGGGCGGCCCGCAGCGCGTCCCGGATCGCCGCCAGCGCGCGGGCGCCGTGCGCTACGGGGTTCCCGCCGCCGGCCACGCCGGTGCCGAGCACGGTGCCGTCCACGTCGGCCACCAGGGCGCGGCTCGAGGTGCCGCCGATGTCCATCCCCAGCACCAGCCGGGAGGTCATTTCGCCACTCCCGCCGTGAGCCCGGTGTGGATCTGCCGCTGGAACACCGCGTACACCGCGATCACCGGCAGGATCGACATGCTCAGCGCCGCGAAGAGGGCCGGCCAGTCCGCCGTGTAGTTCGCTTCGGTGGCGAGGTCGGCGATGCCCTGCGTCAGCACCCACTTGTCCCGCGCGCTGCCGCTGAGCAGCACCAGCGGCAGCAGGTACTGGTTCCACTGGCCCACGACGTTGAAGACGGTGACGCTGACCAGTCCCGGCCGCGCCATCGGCAGCATGATCCGGAAGAACAGCCGGGTGTGCGAGCACCCGTCGATGACCGCCGCCTCGGCGACGGCCGCCGGCAGCGTCCGGAAGAACGCGGTCAGGAAGAAGACGGCGAACGGCAGCGAGTAGGCGATGTAGACCAGGATCAGCCCGCCACGGGTGTCCGGGCCGATGAACGGCCCGAGCACCGGCAGGGTGCCGAGGTCGCGCACCACGAAGAACAGCGGCGTCAGCGCGAGGAACACCGGGAACGCCATGCCCGCCACGAACGCGAGGTAGAGCACGCGGCTGCCGGGGAAGGGGTAGCGCGCGAAGACGTACGCCGCCATGGAGCCCAGCACCATGGTGCCCGCGGTGCCGGCCCCCACCACGATGACGCTGTTGAGGAAGTACTGTCCGATGTGCGCGGCACCGAACGCGCGGGCCCAGGTGTCCAGCCGCGGCGTCGCCGGCGGTGCCCAGGCGTCGGCGAAGATCTCGCCGGTCGTCTTGAACGAGGCCAGCACGGCCCAGGCCACCGGTGCGAGCACGAGCAGCGACCAGGTGACGAGGACGACGTGGGAGAGCCCGGTGAGCCTTCTCATGCCCCTCCTCGGTATTCGGTGTCTTCGCGGCGGGTGAACCGCAGCACGAGCACGGCGAAGGTGGTGGTCAGGAAGAACAGGGCGACGCCGAGCGCCGAGGCGTAGCCGAATTTCGAGTAGACGAACGCGTTCCGGTAGACCTCGGTGGCGAGCACGATCGTGGCGCGGTCCGGGCCGCCGTGGTCGGCGGTGAGCACCCAGACGAGGGTGAAGGCGTCGAACGCGGCGATGCCGAGGTAGACCCAGGCGACCTGGATGCTGTCCCAGATCAGCGGCAGGGTCACGCGGAAGAACAGCCTCGGGCCGCTTGCTCCGTCGAGCCGGGCCGCCTCGTAGAGCTCGGGCGGGATCGAGGCCATCGCGGCGGAGAAGAGCACCACGTAGAACCCCGTCGACTGCCACACCAGCACGCCGGCGACTGTCCAGAGCGCGAGCCGCGGGTCGGTGAGAAAGCCCACCGGCGTCAGCCCGAGAGCGGTGAGCGGGCCGTTGACCAGGCCACCCCGGCCGGGTTTCAGCACGGACTGGAACAGCACGGCCACCACCGCGACGGCCAGCACCTGCGGAAGGAACAGCACCACCCGGTAGAACCGGGAGCCCGCCACACCGCTTCCCCGCCCGCCGGAGGTCAGCAGGTGCGCGAACAGCAGTCCGATCGCGATCGTGACCACCGGAACGACCACCAGCAGCACCCCGTTGTGAGCCAGGGCCGTCCAGAACGTTTCGTCCCCGAGCAGGCGAGCGAAGTTGGCCAGGCCGACGAACCGCGGCTCGGTGGACACGCCGTGCCAGTCGGTGACGGCGATCCGGAACGCCTGCAGGTAGGGCGAAACGACGTAGACCGTGTACAGCAGCACCGGCGCGGCGAGGAAAGCGAAGACGAACCCCCGCCTGCCTTGACGGAACATCGTGGCCGCCGCCGCTCAGCGCCGGAACTTCTTGACCGACGTGTCACGCACGAGCGCGTCGGCCTTGCGCTGCATCCGGCGGCCGAAGTCCACAGGACTCAGCCGGCCGCTCATCAGCTCGCCGGTCACCGCCCGGCCTTCGTCGAGCAGTTCGCGGTACCAGCTGTCGAACCGCCAACCGACCACAGTGGACCCGGACGCGGCCAGCGCGTCGACGGCGCTGCGCAGGCCCGGGGTGAGCCGGCCGCTCGCGGTTTCGTCCAGCACCGTGAGGGTCCGGACCAGTTCGGTGTAGCGGGTGGCGCCTTCGGCCGACAGCATGGCCCGCAGGTACTCCATGCCGCCGCGGGGATTCGCCGAGTGCGCGGAAACGAAGAAGGCGCCGACGAAACCGGCGTGCACGGTCTTCGCGGGCAGCGCGTCCGACGCGCTCAACGGCGGCACCGGGAACATCGCGTACTCGAAGCCGGCGGGCGTGACGTTCCTCTGCTCGTTCTCCAGCCAGGACCCGCACGGGAGCATCGCCACCTCGCCGGCGTTCTGCCTGGCCTGGGACTCGGTGTGGTCGAGGCCCGCGGTGCCCGGCAGCAGGTACTCCAGGCCGATCTCCTGCCACGCGGCGGCCGCCCGGCGCACCGGCTCGGCGAGCCAGGCGCCGTCGGCCAGGTTGTCGATGTTCCGGAGCACATCCGGCCCGCCGGCCTTGGCGGCCGTCGTCAGCAACGGCTCCAGCGCATACTCCGGGTACTTGCCCGCGTAGGTGAAGGGCGCGATGCCCGCCTGCCGGATCCGGTCGCACAGCGCCAGCAACTCGTCCCACGTCCCGGGCACCTCCCAGCCGTGCCGCGCGAACAGCGACCGCGAATACCAGATGCCCCAGGTGATCCTGTTGTAGTGGACGGCGCAGAACTTCCCGTCGAAGGTGCCCACGTCGATCGCCGCCGCCGGCAGCACGTCGCGGACCTTCTTGCCCGGCCGGTCCCACGCCGGGGCGTCGAGCAGCGGCGCGAGGTCGGCCAGCTGCCCGTCGGCCGACAGGGCACCGAGGTCCAGCCGGTCCGCGCCGTCGTTGTCGACCACTTCCGGCGGGGTGCCACCGGCGTAGCGCGGCTGCAGCGTCTTGGCGATCTCCTTGGTGGCGACGTGCCTGACGGACAGCCCCGGGTGCCGGGCGGTCAGCATCGGTTCGTGGATCGCGGTGGCGAACTCGTCGCCGAAGCCGCCGTCGAAGACGACGATCTCGACCGGCTTGTCCAGCGCCGCGCCCAGCGGGTTGACGTCGCTGATCTCCCCTTGCGCCGCCGGGTCCGGCGGGCCGCCCCCTGGCGACGCGCACGAGCCGGCGAAGGGCGAGGCGGCGAGACCGGCCGCGATACCCAGCGCGGTCCGCCGGGAGACTTCGGTGCTGTTCGAGGACACGGCGTGCTCCTGGAGGTCAGGCGTGACGGCGGAGCCGGCCGGCGTAGCGGTTTTCCAGCTTCCGGTTGTGGTCGTCGCCGCCGTCGATGTTGGCGGACAGGTAGATCGGGGGCTCTTCGCCGGCTTCGGCCAGCAGCCGCACCACTTCGGCGACGACCATCTGGGCGAGCAGGGCGGCGCTGAGGGACGAGATCGCGCACACCCGGGCACCGGACGGCAGCGGCAGGAGTGCGTCGCCGGGCGGGGCGCCGTTGTCCAGCACGACGTCGGCGAAATCGATCAGCCGCCGGCCGGACCGATGACGGGACGCCGCGTGCCCGGTGTGCGCGGCCGAAGTGACCGCGAGCAGGCGGTGCCCGCGCTGCTTCACCAACCGGGCCAGCTCGACGACGCACCCGTTCACCCCGGAGTTCGACGCGATGACGAAGATGTCCTCCGGGTGTGGCGCGGAAAGCTCGTAGAGCCGGTGGGCGACCGCCGGGTCACGTTCCAGGAACGGGCCGAAGAGCACATCGGGTGGTGCGCCGCCGAGGACCACCAGATCGTCCAGCGCGATCTTGTTGCTCGGCACCAGCCCGCCTGCCCGCCCGGCGATCTCCATCGCGAGCGCTTCGGAATGCCCGGCGCCGAAAGCCTGGACGATCCCGCCGGCGCGGAGGGACTCCGCGACGAGCCGGGCCGCCTCGCGCACCGCGGGCTCCTGCCCGGTCGCCACCTCGTCGAGGACGACACGAGCCGCCGCGACGTACCCGGCCGCGCTCGGGCTGCTTCGATCGGCCACCCCCGTGCCCCCTTGCAGAAGATAATTTTTCTCTGCCACTCCACTTTCGGACTCGGTGGGCGCGCTTGTCAAGGTGCTGATTCTGCCGCTGATACAGTCGATCTTGAGATGCCACAAGGAAGACGGGCGCTTGACCGGTGCTCCTCGTAGCGAATAATTTACGTCTCTAGCAAGGAGCTGGTATGGCGAACGAGCCCCTCCAGGCGTCGAGCGGCACGCTCGGGCGCATCCGCGAGCTGCTGCCGTCGATGCCCGACGCGCAACGGGCGCTGGCCGAACTCGTCCTCGGCGATCCGGCGGCCGCCGCCCGGCTGACCATCGTCGAACTGGCGGACCGGTGCCGGGTGTCGACCGGCACGATCACCCGGTTCTGCCGGGCACTCGGGCTCACCGGCTACGCCGCGCTGCGGATCGCGCTGGCTTCGGAAAGCGGGACCGACGGCCGCGGCACCTGGGCCACCCACATCGGCATCGCCGTGACCGAACACGACGACCTCCGGCACGTCGCCGAGGTGGTCTCGGCCAACATCGGGCACATCGTCGCCGAGGCCATCGCCCACCTCGACCTGGCCGACGTGAGCCGTGCCGCGGCGCTGCTGGCCACGGCCCGCCGGATCGAGGTCTACGGAGTCGGCGGCAGCGCGGCGACGGCGTCGGAGTTCCAGCAGCGGCTGTACGCGATCGGCGTGCCCGCGTGGGCCCACACCGACGCCCACGTGGCACTGGCCGGTGCGGCCCTGCTGGGCCGGGGTGACGTCGTGGTCGCCCTCTCGCACAGCGGGCAGACCCGGGAGGTGTGCGACGTCGTGGCCGAAGCCCGATCCCACGGGGCGGCGGCCGTCGCGATCACGAATGTCCGCACCTCAACGCTGGCTCGCCGGGCCGGGCTCGTCCTGGCGACCGGCGTGCGCGAAGTGGGTTTCACCACCGAAGGACTGCTGGGGCGGCACGCGCAGCTGGCCGTCCTGGACCTGCTCTACATCGCCGTCGCCCAGCGGATGTTCGAGCAGTACCGGGAAGCGCTCGCGGTGACGACCGAGGCGGTGCGCCGGTACAAGACGGACGACGGCGCCTGACCGGAAGAACGAGGTGCCGGCCGCTGCGGCAGAGCAGCGCGGCCGAAGCACTCCGCGAGAGTTGCTCCGGCCGCCGGTTCACTGCTGGGCGTCGCACTTGATACACCGATGGCTACGTCCGAAGAGGACGATGACACCCGCGAGGACGATGCCGCCGACGGCCCAGGCGCCGCCCTGGAGCAGGGCGGCAGGCTCCGGGATCGAGCCGCGGGCGATGGCCGCGACTATCCCGCTGCCGGCCACGGCTTTTGCGATGCCGCCCAGCGCGGCCGCGAACGCGAGGACCGCGGCGAAGACCGACACCGTCGTGACGAAGTACCGCCCGCCACAGCTGCGGCACGGCCGCCGCCGGGACACCGTTGACTGTGCCATGGACCCGCTCCCGCCTTCCGAAGGTGACGACCGGGGACGGCCGTCACGAAAGCAGAGCGGCGGGGTCCTGGTGCTGATACGGAAACGGCTGGCGGCCTCAGCAGGTGATCATCGCGTTCGCCCAGTCGGCGTGGTCGTTGGTGTTGCCGTCGCCGGCGTCGGTCACCGACAGTTCCAGCACCTGGACGCCGGTCAGCTGCGCGGACAGCGCCTGTGCCTTGTCGCCGGGGTGCATGACGCCCGTCGCGGCGAGTTCCTTGCCGTCACCGAGGATGCGGAACGCCACGCTGCCGCCGGAGTTCTCGTCGTCCATCCCGACCAGGGCGCCGACGGACGTGCAGGACGCGCCGACGTAGACCCGCACGCTCGAGGGGGCGTGGGCGCCGATGCCGTCGTCGTAGCCGACCCCGGCGATGGTGATCCGGCGCCCGTCACCGGGCCGGCTTTCGCCGTTGCTCGTGCCGCGTTCGGCCGGGCCCCAGCCGTTTTCGGACGACATCCACGGGGCCTTGGACAACGCCGTCGTGCCTGACGACGGGCGGGAGACGAGCGGTGAAGTGCCTTCCGAGCCCAAGGCGCGCTTGCCCCACGCGGTGGAGTAGTCGGCTTTGGCCGCCAGCCTGACGCGCTCGCCACCCGGCGCCACCGGCTTGAACGTGATCTGCTGCTGCCACGACTTCCCCGGGGCCACGGCCGGGACCGTGAACGTGCCGGGGCCGTCGAGCTGCCAGCCGACGGGCGTCGCCACGGTGGCCCGGAGCTGGGTGATCGGTGTGCTGCCGTCGTTGGTGACCTGAAGGGTTGTGGTCAGCGGGCGGTCGGCGGGCACGTAGTCCGGCGCCGGCAGGGCCAGCGTCGTCATCGGCGCGGCCGACGGGTGCGTCGACGGCCAGACCCGGAAGACGGACGAGTCGTGGGACGCGACGGCGTCGCGGAGGGTGCCCGCGGTTTCGGTTTCCGTGCCGGTCCAGAGGTCGCGGACGCGGAAGGTGCGGCCCGCGAGACCGAGTTCCGCCGCCGTGGTGCTGATGGTGGTGCTGGCCGGCCCGCGGTTGAAGAGCACGACCGCGGCCGATCCGTCGGACATCGGCTTCGCCCAGACCTCGGTGTCGCCGTCGTCGCGGAGCTTGTGGCCCTGGGTGCCGGCCCAGTCCTGGTCCAGCGCGATGACGTCCTTGTTCTCGAGGATCGCCCGGGTGTCGGGTGACATCGCGGGCAGGTCGTTCCCGGCCAGCAGGGGCGCGTTCAGGAGTGCCCACAGCGCGAAGTGCGACCGGTACTCGGCGTCGGTCATGCCGCCGTTGCCGACTTCGAGCATGTCCGGGTCGTTCCAGCCGCCGGGGCCCGCGAACTTCTCCAGGCCGACCTGCTGGTCGAGGATGCCGGTCATGCTGCCCCAGCTGTCGCTGATGTCGCCGGTGGTGCGCCACAGCTGCGCACCGGCGTCGAGCCCCCAGGTCCACGGCTTGTTCTCGCCCCATTCGCAGAGGGCGTAGATCATCGGGCGGCCGGTCTTCTTGATCGCGTCGCCCATCTTCGTGTAGCGCTCGACCGCGGGCCGGCCCTGGTTGTTGCAGTTGTCGTACTTGAGGTAGTCGACGCCCCAATCGGCGAAGGACTGGGCGTCCGCCTCCTCGTGGTCGAGCGCGCCGGGCATGGTGTTCTGGCAGGTCAGTGTGCCGGCGCTGGTGTAGATGCCGAGCTTCAGGCCGAGCCCGTGGACGTAGTCGGCGAGGGCCTTGATGCCGTGGGGGAAGCGTTCGTGGCTGGGTTCGAGCTTGCCCTCGGCCGTGCGATTCTGTTCCGCCCAGCAGTCGTCGATGTTGACGTATTGGTAGCCCGCGTCCTTCATGCCGGACGACACCAGTGCGTCGGCGGCACCGCGGACGAGGTCCTCGTTGATGTCGCAGCCGAACCGGTTCCAGCTGTTCCAGCCCATCGGCGGCCGTTCGCCGACGCGCTGGGCAGCGAAGTAGGCCGGCTCCGCGGCTGCGGCGGGGACGGCTTGGGCGACCGTGACCACCGAGGAGCAGGCGGCTATCGCGACGGCCATTCCAACAAGACGACGCACGATTACCTCCAGGAACGCGCAACTTTGCGCAGACTCACTCAACAATCAACACGACGGAGGTTCAGGCGGCTACGTCCGTTAGTAGGTAATTCCGTTGCGCCGCCGGCCTGCCACGGGGCGGCCGTGCTCGTGGCCGCGGTGCTCGAAGTTCGGGCGCGGGGCGACTCGGGCGCCGACTCCCGTCATTACGATCATCGATGATGGTCACCACGGATTTGGTCTGGCTCGACGCGACAGAGCTGGCGCGCCTGATAGCCGTCGGCGAGGTCAGCGCGGTCGAGGTCGTGCGGGCGCATCTGGATCGCGTCGAGGCGGTGGGGGAGCGGGTCAACGCGTTCGTCACCGTGCTGGGCGAGCAGGCCCTCGCCGCTGCCGCTTGCCCGCGTCCCGGGCCGCTGGGCGGCGTGCCGTTCACGATCAAGGACTCGTTCGACACCGGGGGTGTGCGGACCACCCGGGGGTCGTCGCTGTTCGCCGATCACGTGCCGCAGGCCGACGCCACGGCCGTGGCCCGGCTGCGGGCCGCGGGCGGCATCCCGTTGGCGAAGACCAACCTGCCGGAGATGTCGTACTGGACCGAGACCGACAACCTGATCGCGGGCCGGTCGCTCAACCCCTACGATCCGGAGCGCACCCCCGGCGGCTCCAGCGGTGGCGAGTCCGCGGCCATCGCGGCGGGTCTGTCGCCGCTCGGCCTGGGCAGTGACGTCGCGATCTCGGTGCGCGGACCGGCCCACGACACGGGCATCGCCTCGATCAAACCCACCCACGGCCGGGTGCCGTGCACCGGTCATTTCCCGCACGCACTGCGGCGGTGGTGGCACACCGGCCCGATGGCGCGCAGCGTGCGCGACCTGCGCCTGGCACTGTCCTTGCTGGAGGGCCCCGACGGGCTGGACCCCTACGCCGTCGCCCTGCCCGCCGCCGCCCGGCCCGGCGGGCCCGTCCGGATCGGCTGGACCACCGACGCGTTCGGCCCGATCGACCCCGAGGTGGCCGGCACGGTGACCGCGGCGGCCACGGCCTTGTCGAGCCTCGGGTTCCCGGTCGAGCAGGTCGGCATCCCGTGGCTCGCCCAGCACGACTGCACGCGGATTTCGGCGACGCTGTTCACCGCCGAGATGCTGCCCTACCTGCGCGGCATCACAGCCGGCCGGGAAGCGGAGCTGCACCCGGTGATCGCGCGCACGCTCCAGGCACCCGAGGTCACGCTCGCCGACTACCTCGCCGCCGAGCGAGAGGTGGAACAGCTGAGGTCGGCGTTCGCGGGCTGGCTGGGGGACTACGACGTGCTCGTCTGCCCGGTCGTGACGATCCCGGCGCCGCCACACGCGCAGTCCGGTTACGTCGTCGGCGGGGAGAAAGTGACGGCCCGCAACGTCATGCGGGCGACGGTGCCGTTCAACCTCACCGGCCTGCCCGCCGTCTCGCTGCCCTTCGGGACGACCGCGGGTGGCCTGCCCATCGGCGTCCAGCTCGTCGGTGGCTGGTGGGCCGACCACGACCTCCTCGCACTGGCCGAACGACTCGAATCGGTCAGCCCGGTCCGCGGCCGTCGCCCGCCCCTCCGGCCCTGAGGCGTCCCCGGGCGCCGATCACCCAGGCCGCCGCGGCCGCCCGAAGGGGCGGGATCGGGCCCGCTGACCGGAACGACACCCCACGCCGACGCGGGGATCCGGCATGGTCGGGGAAAGGTTCCGATGTGGGGAGCGTCGATGAGCTGGAAGAAGCGGGCCGCGATGGTGGCCACCGTGGTGGCGTTCGCGGGGCTGGTCGCCCCGTCCGCGAACGCCGCGGACTACGGGCCGTACCCGATCACCAACAACTACAGCGGCCGCTGCCTGATGCCGCAGGGCACCGGCAACGGTGCCCCGGTCGTGCTGTGGGACTGCTGGCAGGTCACGAACAAGTGGTACCTGCGTTATGTCGCCTACGACAGCCGCTACCAGGTCGTCGACTCGGTCAGCGGGCGCTGCCTGGACGCGCGGTGGGGCCCGATGCAGAACGGCACCCCGATCCAGCTGTGGGACTGCCTGGGCGGCGGCCAGACCAACCAGGTCTGGTGGGTCTTCCAGGACGGCTACCGCAACTACACGATCCAGAACGTCTACAACTCGCGCGTGCTCGACGCGGTGTGGCAGGAACTCGGCCACAACGGCACGCCGACGCAGCTGTGGGACAACCTCGGCGGCGGCCAGGCCAACCAGCGCTGGGGCGTGCTCTGATCAGGCGGTGAGCGCCGCGCCGAACGCGCGCGCGGTGCTCATCAGCCCGGCCACCACCGGCTGCGGGCCACGTCCCGGCGGCAGCACGGCGACCAGCCCGGCCGCCGTGCTGCCGTCCGGTGCGCGCACCGGCACGGCCACACTTCCGGCGTCCACGGCGAAACCGCGGATTCCGGTCCACAGCCGTCCGGCCGCGCTGTCCGGCGGCAGCACCGTGCCCGCCGGGACGTCGGTGCCGTCGATCACCACCAGGCCCGGCGCCACCAGGAGGACGCCCGCCCGGATCCGCGCGGCGAGCACCGGCAGCCAATCCCGGGCCAGCTCACGCAGTTCCGGTTCCCAGGACTGGCCGAGCCGGAACAGCAGCGAGCCGGTCCGGTAGCCCGCGGGTGCGCGCTCGACGACGCCGAAGTCGACGAGCTGGCCGAGCAGCCGGTGCGCGGTCGTCTTCGGCAAGCCGACGGCCCGCGCCAGCTCCGCGAGCCCGGCGTCGCCGCCCAGCGCGTTGAGCGCTTCGAGCACGGCGAACGCCCCTTGCAGTACTCCTCTTCCGGCCACCCGCCCAGTCCAAAGGATCGAGCGAGCCGGCGAAACGGCCCTTCGGGCAGCTCCCAGGACGTCTTTGCGCGGACAGCTGCCCCGGGAACAAGGAGGAGAGGGGTGCGGAGATCACGGCGGTCCCGGCCGCGTGCTCCGAACGGCGGCATAACACTTGGCGGCGGCGGAAGTCATGCCCGCGCCGACCGGCCGCGATGCCGCCGACCCGCCGAAAGTCGGTGCCGCACAACGGAAAGCGCGTCCTAGCATCCGGATCCCCGTGGGTGGACTCCCGGCCGCCCCGTGATGAGGGAGACGCGCCGATGCGGAAGCTGCTTGCCGTTCTCTGCTGTGCCTTCGTGACCACCATCGCGGTGGCCGCCCCGGTGTCCGCGGCGCCGGGCGGCACCGTGCCCGGCCTGACCGGCGCCGCCGCCCGGGCGGCGGCCGGGCCGATGGCCGAGAAGTTCCGCCAGCTGCGCCAACCGCAGTCCCTGGCGCAGCGGCACACGTTCTGGGGTCCGGAACCGCAATTGTCCTCCGGCGCCGACGGTGTGGTCGTCACCCAGAGCATCACGCCGGGCCTGCGGATTTCGAACAGCTCCGACGTCGTCTACGCCCCGACGATGAAGCCCACCGGGCACTCGTGCATCGAAGTCGTGACCGCGTACGGGCTCGGCGAAGCCGCGCAGGTCTGGGCCTGGGACTGGTGCCGTTCGGTGTCGCCGGCGAAGGTCGTCCCGATCGACAGCGCCTTCCTGGCCACCTACACCAGCACGGTGAACGGCCACCCGGCCTACACCGTCCAGGAGGTCCGGACCAGTTCGGCGGGCAACAGCTGGACGGCCTCGCTGCGCAACGTGAAGACCGGCGCGTGGGACACGCTGTTCAGCCAGAGCGGCAGCGACCAGAGCTCGCTGAACGAAGGCTGGGACATCTTCGAGCTCTATTCGACCCGCAATCCCGCCACCGGCAACGCCTACTACTGCTCGGACGCACGCGGCGCGGTCTTCGAGTCGAGCTCGCTGCAGCTGCGGATCGGCGGCCGCTGGGTCGCCGCGTCGCCGTCGAACTCGCCGCTGCAGCCGACGGCGAACCCGCGCCCGGCCGACTACGACTGCTCGACCCTGCGGTTCGACGTGCCGTCGCCGAACAGCACCTGGCGCGTCACCGTCTGAGCGCAGCCGGCCGGCAGCAGCTCGCGGCCGCCCGCGTGCCACCAGGTGTCGAACGCGGCGCTGCAGCCCTGCCGGCCGGCGTAGCTCGCGACGACGGCCGCGTGGATCTCCTCGATGTGCGCCGCCACCGGGGTGCCCGGCCGGTAGCACAGCCGCAGCTCCTGCCACAGGGGTGCGCCTTCGATGGCCCGCACGGTGATGGTGCCGGGCCGGTCCCGGCGCGTCGCCAGCGCGGGTGCGACGGCCATGCCTGCGCCGACGAGGTCCAGCAGCGTCGCGAGGCACTGCGGCCGGTGCGGCTGGTCGAGGGCAACGCCGTGGCGGCGGCACTCCCGCTGCAGGTACGCCGACCACCGCGTCGTGCCCGGCGGGTCGTCGGCCCACGGGTGTTCGCCGAGGCCGGCGAACGGGACCGCGCGCGTCCCGGCCAGCGGGTGGTCGGGCGCGAGGATGACGAAAACCGGCTCCCGGGGGTGCACCACCAGCGTTTCGACGCCGTCGGGGATCACGAAGCCGGGCAGCGGCGGCAGGTAGACCAGCGCGAGGTCCAGCCCGCCGGCGGCGAGCTGGGCGAGGGTGGCGGACTCGTCCGGGTCCTCGTGCACGCCGACCCCGTGGCTCCACGGCCGTTCCCGCAGCCAGCGGGACACCGCGAGGTGCAGGAAACCGCAGTACCCGCCGACGCGCACCGGCCCGGCGGGCGCCCGCCGTTCTCCGATCCGCTCGGTCAGCGCGGACACCCCGGCCAGCACGCCCCGCGCGTCCGCCACGACGTCGGCACCGAGCCGGGTGGGAACGCACCCGCTGGGGGACCGGACGAACAGCGTCCCACCGACGGCCTGTTCGACCCGCCGCAGCAGCCCCGAGAGGGCGGGCTGCGAGACGTGGAGAAGCCGGGCGGCCCGGGTGAGACTCCGCGCATCGGCCACGGCCACGAGCGCGCGCAGGTGGCGCAGTTCCAGCTCCACGCTCCCACTGTAGGCGGCTTGATCAGCGGGGACATCCGACTCGAGTCGGACGGGGCTTCGACCGGACCCAGGTGGCGGCTCGTGCTCCGGAGGCCATGCGCCGGGCGGACTGCCTAGTGTCCACGCCGGCTTGGCGCGTTGTGTCGGATGCGCGGTCGCTCGTTCGTGGTAGGGATGAGCTCGGCACCGGGCCGGGCCGCAGGGGAAGGGCTTCACCATGTCGGATGTCTCCGCACGCGAAAACAGGCCGTTGCGGTTCGGGGTCGTGGCGCCGATCACCGCTGACCTGCCGGCCTGGCGCGATCAGCTGCGTGGTCTGGCCGACAGCGGTTACTCGACGATCTTGCTGCCCGATGTACCGCAGTGGCAGCCGGCACCGGGGCCGGCGCTCGCGGTGGCGGCGACGATCACGGGCCTGCGGGTGGGCACCTGGGTGTACGCGTCTCCGGTCCGGCCCGCGTGGATCACCGCGTGGGAGGCCCACTCGTTGTCGGTGCTGACCGAGGGTCGGTTCGAGATGGGCATCGGCACCGGCCGGCCCGGGATCGCCGACCAGCTCCGTGAGCTCGGGCTGCCGGCCACCCCGGCGGGCCATCGGCTGAGCCAGGTGCGTGAGGTGGTCGCGGCGCTGCGTGACCTCGATGGGCCGGACCGGCACACGCCGGTGGTCATGGCGGTGGGCGGCCCGAAGGCGCAAGCGCTCGCCGCGGATCTCGCCGACACCGTCACCTTCGTGATGCCCCAGATCGAGACACGGGCCGAGACGACGCAACGGGTAGAACAATTCGACAACCGCCGCGGTGCGGAACTGGCGTTGCACGTGCCGGTGGTCGGCGACTCGGTCGCCGCGTTCATGGCCGGACCCGACACCGACGCCGCCGCCGTCCGGGCCGCGGACTCGCTGGCGTTCCTGCCCGGTGATCCTTCTGCCGCTGCCGAGGAGATCCACCGGCGGCGGGAGGAGATCGGGTTCTCCTACTTCGTGGTCGGTGCCGAGGCCGCCGGTGTTCTTGCGCCGGTCGTTGCCGAGCTGGCCGGACGGTGACCGCGAAAGCCTGCGCCCCGAGTGCGACACCCTCACGCGCCGGCACGGCGGCAGTCTAGGAGCCCGACGGACCCCAGACGCCGCCCAAAGGTCCACTATGGACGGTACGGTGAACCCCTAAAGACCGGCCGTCGACCGGGATTGACCGGAGGCCGGCACGGCGCGTCCTTCCCGGTGAACGCGCCGTGCCGGGGCTCATGACGACCGCACGTTGTGCTGTGCCTCTTGGGCGCGGTCGGTGACGTCGCCGGTCGCCGCGCGGGCTTCCTCCTGCACCGTCGATGCGCTGTCGGCGGCTTCGGATTTCACCGACTCGACCGCCTTCTGCGCCGGCTCGCGCAGGTTGTCCTTGAGTTCCTCCGCCGCGTGCTGGGCGACCGGGGCCAGCTGCTCGCGCGCCAGGTCCGTCGCCTGACCGGCCAGTTTGCGTTCCGGCTCGCTGGCCGGCAGCAGGGACGACACCAGCCAGCCGGCGCCGAAGGCGATCAGGCCGGCCGCCAGCGGATTGCCCTGCGTGCTGCGGCGGATCTGCTGCGGGGCTTCGGACACCGCGTCGGCCGCCGAGCTGACCTTGTCCTGCGCCGTCGAGGCGACCGAGCCCGCTTTGTCGGCGGCGACCGATGCGTGGTGGTCCGCGGTGCCCATGACGCGCTCCTTCGCGGTCCCGAACGCCGCCCGCACCCGGCCGACCCGGCGTTCGACGATGCGGCCGGGGCTGACCTTCTCGGTCAGCGCGTTGACGTCGGTGCTCAGATTTCGTTGCGTAGTCTCGATTTCCCGGCGGATCCGGTCCGGTTCGGTCATGCTCGTTCGCCTTTCAGTGCGTCGGGGACCTGCTGCAGGGTCTCGACGGTGCGTTCGGGTTTCGGGTTGATCCGGCGGAATTCGCTGCGCCCGGTGGCGTACAGGACCGCGCCGGCGATCGCCCACACCGCGGCCACGATGAGCGCGGCCCAGCCCCCGTCCATCACGTTCTCGAGGCCCTGCCACAGGGCGACGGACAGGAAGAGCAGGACCATGTAGCCGGCGAAGCCGGCACCGCCGAACATGCCGGCGCCCTTGGCCGCCTTGCTCGCTTCGGCCTTCGTCTCGGCCTTGGCGAGCTCGACCTCCTGGCGCACCAGGGCGGAGAGGTCCTTCATGACGTTGGACATCAGCTCGCCGACCGAGCTGTCGGCGACGTCGACGGGCGGGCTCGCCTGCGGTGCGGGGCCGGGGGACTGGGTCATCACGGCACCTGCCCGGGCGCGGTGTGCCGGCTGGGCTGCGGGAGAGGTTCCCGTGCCGGGTAGCCGCCCGGCTGGGGCGCGGCGAACCCGCCGGGCGTGGTCGGCGGCGCGTCGGGCTGGGGTTCGATGAGGCCGTCGGGACTGACCGGGCCACCCGGCTGGGGCGCGCTGTACCCGCCCGGGGCGACCGGCGGCGGGTACCCCGTCCCGCCCGGACCGGGCGCCGAGGGCACCGGCGGGGCCCCGGCCGGTCCGGGGTTCGGCGCCGGGGTGGCCGCGGCCGCCTGCCCGTTCGGGGAACCGCCCGAGTTCTCCTGCTGCTGGGCGACGACACCCCGGGTGAGCCGGCCGACGAGGGCACCGGCGACCGCCGCGCCCACCAGGAACGTCCCGGGACGGCGCCGGGCGAAGCGGCGCACCTCGCCGAGCAGGTCGCCGGGTTCGCGGTGCTCCAGCCAGTCGGCGACCGACCGCGTCCGGTGCGACACCTGCCGCGCGATGTCGGTGGCGACGCCGGGGGAGTCGGTCTGCTCGGCCATCCGGTCCAGCTCGCCCGCCAGCTGGTGGAGGCTCTCGGCCGCCTTCCGCTGGCCGTCACGCGCCTGGGACTGCAGCTGTTCGCGACCTTCGCGGAGCAGGTCGCGCGCTTCCCGCTGGGCGTGCTCTGCGACGTGTTTCGCTTCGTGCGCGGCGGTTTGCGCGACGTCGCCGCCGCGATCGGCGGCCGTGGTGGCGACCTCGCGGGCTTCGTCCTTGGCGGTCTCCGTCGTCGACGGCGGCGACTGGCCGCCGGATCCCTGTGTCATCTCGACCTCCTTGCGGGAGAGGCACTTCCGGTGCCCTTGGCTTCGTAGAGCCGCGGGCTACCCGGGGGCTCCCTGCATAAACCGGCACGAGTGTCCGGCCGCAAAGCGGGTAGCCCGCTCGCGGAGGTGGTGGTTGTGCCGGAACAGAAGCTGGTGGAACACCGTCTCGTCGACGAACGCGGCGACGCCGCCCGGGGCCGCGCCGCCAACGGGCGACGCGGATCCGGGCCGGCGTGCCGGGTCCTTCTCAGCGCTGCGGATGATCTTCCGGCAGAGAAGGGATCCAGGGCTGACCGCGAAGTCCCGGCCTGCGGATTCGACCACAGGCCGGGCGCGATGCTTTCGGATCAGGTCAGCTTGTTCTTGAGCGACTTGGCCTTGCCCTTCGCGGTGCCCTTGGCGTCCTGCAGCGGTGCGTAGGTGCCGTAGAGCGCCGGGTCGGGTTTCGGCGCGGTGCCGGGACCGCCGAGCGGCTCGGGGTCCATCAGGTACTCGATGCCGGCGTCGGTCGTCCAGCTGGTGCCCTTGGCGCCGTCGGGGCCGTCCGAGAGGTGCCAGATGGTGTGGTTGTGGGTCTGGTCTTCCTCGTCGAACAGCGCGCTGGGGGCGATGTCGTCCTCGAGGCCGTCGGCCTTCAGTTCTTCGATGGCGGCCAGCCACTGCTTTTGGTGGACGGTGTCACGGGCGAGGTTGAACTTCAGCATGGCCTTGACGCCCGGGTCGTCGGTCATGTTGTACAACCGGGCGGTCTGCAGCCGGCCTTGGGCTTCGGCGGCGGCGTTGGCGCGGAAGTCGGCGAGCAGGTTGCCGGAGGCGACGATGTATTTGCCGTTCCAGGGGTAGCCGTTGCTGTCGGCGGGGAGGGCGCCGCCGCTGGCGACGATGGCCTGTTGCGGGTCCATGCCGCCGAGGACGGCGGCCATCACCGGGTCCTTGACGGCTTCGGCGGTGGCGGTCGCGGGGGCGCCTTCGAGGAGGCGGGCGACCATGGTGGCGAGCATTTCGACGTGCCCGATTTCTTCGGTCGCGGTGTCCATGATCAGGTCTTTGTACTTGCCTTCGATGCGGCAGTTCCAGCCCTGGAACAGGTACTGCATGGTGACCGTCATTTCGCCGAACGCGCCGCCGATCAGTTCCTGGAGCTTGTGGGCGTAGACGGGATCCGGCTTCTCGGGCTTGGCTTCGAACTGCAGGAGCTTGGTGTGACGGAACAACTTTTCCTCCGTGGTCGCGGACGGTGTCCGGTGGTCGGGGGAGGCGTTCCCGGTTAGCGGACGGTTAACCGCGCGGGGTGAATGCGGCTCAGCCACCGCGCTGGACGACGGCCGTGGTGAGCGTCGCCGCGATCAGTTCGAGCTCGTGGTCGGTTGCCTCTTCGCCGTCCAGCTGCGCTTGCAGGTCGGTGCGGGTGATGACGTCGCTGGCGCCGGCGGTTTCGCTGTCGGCCGCCTCGACCTCCATGCGGCCGCCGATCAACACCAGCACCGGGTCGGCCAGCCCGGACCCGAGCAGGCGGCGCAGGTCCTCGATGGTCACCTTCATGTCGTCCTCCTGATTCGTCGTCGGGAACCCGCTGTCAGAGGGGGAGGAACTCGCCGCGCTGCAGGAGGTGGACCCGGGTGGCCGGTTTCCGGATCCGGACTTCCTCGAGGAAGTTCGAGATCGGCGAGTGGAAGAGGCCGTAGTCGTCGAAGTGGACCGGGACCGCGCGGTGTGGTTCGAGGAGGTTCAGCAGGTCGACGCCGCCGCGGTGGTCGAGGGTGACCAGGACGCCGAACGCCCGGGTGCCGCCCAGGTGCACCACGGCGAGGTCGAGGTCGGGGAAGCGTTCGCGGATGGTGCGCAGCTCGTCGTGCAGCACGGTGTCGCCGCTGAGGTAGATCCGCAGCGGGGTGGCGTCCGGGCCGGCGTGGTACTCGATGACGCTGCCCATCACCGGTGGGAGGAGGCGCTGCATCGGCCCGGGGGCGTGGCGGGCGGGCACGGACGTGATCGTGACCCGGGCGTCGCCGTCGGTGAAGGTCTCGCTCATCCAGGTCGCGAGCGGGAGCGGGGCGTGGAAGCCGCGGCGCTGCAGCCGGGTCGCGGCGTGCTTCGTGGTGAGGATCGGGACGTCACGGGGCAGTTCGCGGGAGGCGATCCGGTCGAAGTGGTCGCCGTGCAGGTGGGAGAGCACCACGGCGGTCAGCGGCGGCAGCTCGGCCGGCTGCAGCGCGGGTTCGGTGCGGCGGCGGGAGAACAGGCCCTGTCCGAAGTAGGACCATTGGCCGCGGTGGAGGAAGTTGGGGTCGGTCAGGAACGTGAACGGGCCCAGCCGGAGCACGGTGGTGGCGGTCCCGACGAACATCAGGGAGTCGCCGCCGGGAACCTCGGACATCGGTCGTCCTTTCACGTCGACGCGGGCTCGGGGACGGCGCCGAGCCGCCCGCGGAGTTCCGGGACGAAGTCCGGGTCCGTCCGGGTGAGCGTGTCCAGGTCGGTTTCCGGCGGCAGCGGGAGACCGGTTCGCAGCCCGCCGTCGAGGACCAGCCCGGCCGCCGCCAGCACCAGGGTGGCGTCGTCGACCGGGGGCAGGCCGGCGAACGCGGGTGACCGGCGGGGCAGCACGAGGTCGAACGTGCCGGCGGGGCCGCCGCGGCAGCAGTACCGCACCCGGTACCGTGAGCCGTCGACGAGCCGCACCTGCCAGACCGTGCACGCCGTGCTGAGGGACATGACCCTCCGGTACCCGGTGCGGGGGTGGACAAACGACGGCACCGACGCTGCCGGGTGCGCGGGAGCGTGGTTCACCGCTGCCCCGAATGGGCAGTAGTGGGCGTCACGCAGGCCGGTTTGTCGACCACCGGCGATCGGTCTCACGCGGGTGGAGGGGAACGATGACCATGTCGCGCACGGTGCTGGACGCGATCGCCGCCGATCCGGCCTTCGTGGCGACGGCCGCCCCGTACCTGGTGCTCGACCCGGACCTGCGGATCCACGCCGCCAACCCCGCCTACACCGACGCGACGTTGACCGCGGCCGCCGAGCTGGCCGGCACGTACCTGTTCGACGCCTTCCCGGACAACCCCGCCGACGCGGACGCCGACGGTGTCACCAACCTGTCCGGTTCGCTGGAACGGGTGCTGCGCCGCGGGCGCCGTGACTACATGGGACTGCAACGCTACGACGTCCCGGACCCCGAGGACCGGTCCCGGTTCGTGCCGAAGGTGTGGGCGCCGCTGAACGTCCCGCTGCGGGACGCCGAGGGCCGAATCGCCGGCATCCTGCACCACGTCGAAGACGTCACCGACCTCGACGCGGCGCTCACCGACGGCGACGGGACCGGGTGGCCACCGGACCAGCCCCGCCGGCTGTACGAGGCCGTGCAGCTCGCGTCCCGGTTGCGTCACGCCAACGGCGAGGTCCGGCGCGAGAACCGGCACCTCCGCGAGGCGCTGCGCACCCGCGGCGTCATCGAGCAGGCGAAAGGTGTCCTGATCGGCCAACGCGGCTGCGGCCCCGACGAGGCGTTCGCCATCCTCGTGCGACTGTCGCAGGAGACCAACACCAAGCTCTACGACGTCGCCCGGGCTCTTCTGGACAGCGTCATCCGCGGGGGTTAGCACCGGGTAGCCGCGGGGACGGCAGAGGAAGGCAGCCCGGGCCGTGCGTTCGTCGCCGGTCGGTGTTGTTTTCGCGCGCCGGGTGCGGGTACTTGCGGCGGATGGCAGGAAGACGCGACGAACTCCAGCGGATCGCGGCGGAGAAGTTCGGCTGGTCGCAGCTGACCGACGAGCAGCTGGCCGCGATGGAGCAGGTGATGGCCGGGCACGACGTGCTCGCCGTGTTGCCCACCGGCGCCGGCAAGTCCGCGATCTACCAGGTGCCCGCCCTGCTCCTGGACGGCCCGACCCTGGTGGTGTCGCCGTTGATCGCGCTGCAGAACGACCAGATCGAAGGCATCGAGGACAGTCGCGCCCCGGCCGCCGTCGCGTTGAATTCCGCGCAACGCGCGGCCGACCGCAAGCACGCGTGGGAGTCGCTGCGGACGGGCGACGCCGAGTACCTGTTCCTGTCCCCGGAACAGCTGGCCTCCGACGAGGTGCTCGATGCGGTCGCCGAGCTGGGCGTCTCCCTGTTCGTGGTGGACGAAGCGCACTGCGTCTCGGCGTGGGGCCACGACTTCCGGCCGGACTACCTGCGCCTGGCGCCGGTGATCGAGCGGCTGGGGCACCCGCGGGTGATCGCGCTGACCGCGACCGCGGCGCTGCCGGTCCGCACCGACATCGTGGCCCGGCTGGGGCTGCGGGACCACCGCGAGGTGCTCGCCGGTTTCGACCGGCCCAACCTGCGCCTCGGCGTCGACCCGCTGCCGAACGACGACGACCGGCACCAGGCCGTCATCACCCGGACGCGCGCGCTGACCGCGGACCCCGCGACCCGCCCCGGACTGGTGTACGTCACCAGCCGCAAGGACGCCGAAACCTACGCCGAGGAGCTCGCCGCGGAGGGTGTCCGTGTGGCGGCCTACCACGCCGGGATGAAGGCGGCCGACCGCGAACGCGTGCACGAAGAGTTCTCCGGCGGCGATCTCGACGCGGTGGTGGCGACTTCGGCGTTCGGCATGGGGATCGACAAGGCCGACCTGCGGTTCGTGCTGCACGCGGCGGCGCCGGAGTCGCTCGACACGTACTACCAGCAGATCGGCCGCGCCGGCCGGGACGGGGAACCGGCGGAAATCACGCTGTACCACCGGCCGCGGGATTTGGGCAGGCAGAAGTTCCTCACCGCGGCGAAGGCGCCTGAACAGGCACTGGCGGAGGTGGCGACCACCCTCGCCGGGCACGACACGCCCCTGGAGCCGGCCGAACTCGGCCGGGAGGTGGACGTCTCGGCGGCCCAGCGCACGCGGGCGGTGAACCTGCTGGAAGAGACGGGGGTGGTCGGCGTCACCGCCGACGGGCGCCTCGAGTACCGCGATTCCGAAGTGGACCCGGGCGAGGCCGTCGAGCGGGGTGTCGAGGCCGCCGAAGCCCACCAGCGGCTGATCCGGTCGCGCATCGAGATGATGCGCGGCTACGCCGAGACCACCGGGTGCCGCCGCCAGTTCCTCCTGGGCTACTTCGGCGAGCAGCTCGAGCAGCCCTGCGGAAACTGCGACACCTGCATCGCCGGCACCGCCGAAGCACTCCCGGCCGGGGCCTTCGCGGTCAACAGCGTGGTCGAGCACGGGGAGTGGGGCCGCGGCATGGTGATGACCGCGGACGACGAGAAGGTGACCGTCGTGTTCGACGACCACGGCTACAAGACGCTGTCGACGTCCGCGGTCCTCGAGCACGGCCTGCTCTCCGCCGTCGACGGGGATTGACCGGGGGCTGGAGAGGATCGCGATGGAGATCGAGGGCAAGAAGATCCTGTGGCGCACCCTGGGAAAGCCGCCTTCGTCGGTTCCTTTCACCGGCCGCGGCGGTCTTGCCGGGCGTACCCGAGCCGACCACTGATACACCGGTTCCCCCGGGTTGCTGCCGGTCCGGTCATCGCTGTGCCTCCAGCAGCACCGGGTCGGTTCCCCTGGCGACCGCGACGATCTCCTTGATCAGGAGCCGGGTGCTCGCGGACGGCCGCCGGTCGGCGAGCGTGGTGATGCCGATCTCGCGCGGCACCGTCTCGAGCGGCAGGGGCAACACCGCCAGCAGCGGGTCCCGTGCGCCGATCAGCATCGGGAGCGGGGCGACGGCGTCCGTCTCCAGCAGGACCGTCCTCAGCGTGAGGATCGTCGAGCACTCGATGATGTTCGCGGGGAGCGGCAGGCCCCGGCGGCCGAAGAGTTCGTCGATCTCGTGACGCAGCTGGCTGCTCCGGCCCGGCAGGATCCACGGCAGGTCCATCAGGTCCTCGATGTCGCTGGTGGGTGCGTCGAGGCAGGGGTGCTCGTGCCGGACGACGAGGCGGACCGGTTCCTCGTAAAGCCGCACGTGCCGCAGCGTGGTGCGCGGGCTCGATGGCTGGAGCCTGCCGACCAGTACGTCCACTTCGCCTCGGGAGAGCTGCAGGCCGAGCTCCTCGGGCATCGCCTCGACGACCGAGACGGTGAGGTGCGGGTGGGCCTTCTTGAGCCGGATCAGGGTCTGCGGCAGCAGGGAGTACGCGCCGGCGAGAATGGTGCCGACCCGGACCGGCTCCATGCCGAGGCGCTGGAGCCCCTGGATGCGTTCGGCCGCGGCCTGCAGATTGCCCACCACCGCGCGGGCGTGCTCGATGAAGACGTCGCCGTACTGGGTCGGCCGGACGCCGCGCGGCCCCCTGGCGAAGAGTTCGACGCCGATGATCGCCTCGACCTCCTGCAGGCTCCGGGTCACCGCCGGCTGGGTGACGTGCATCGCCTTGGCCGCGCCGACCAGGGTGCCTTCGTCGGCCACGACGGTCACGAGAACCAGGTGACGCAGTTTCAGCCGGCCGTCCAGGATGTGGTCCACGTTCATGTCTCGACATCTCTCTGTAACATAGCGTTGGGCCCCGGTATACCCAATCATGCATAGCGGCGACCGGAGAAGCATTGGTCAAGGCCGGATCTCTGCCAAATGATGTGGCCATGTCTTGGACACCCACCGCAGAGAGCCCGCTGGGCGGCCTGACGTCCGCGCTGGCGTCCGGCGGCGTCGAGGTGGTCGACCTGACCGCCGTCCTGTCGCCGTCGACGCCCGTGCTCGACCTCCCCCCGGAGATGGCCCCGATTCCGCGCTTCGAGCTGGAGGAGCTGGCCCGGTACGACGAGCGCGGGCGCACGTCCTACCAGAACGGCATCCACACCGGTGAGCACGTGGGCACCCACTTCGACGCGCCGTGCCACTGGGTCACCGGCGCCGACAAGGGCGACGTCGCCGACGTACCGGTCCGGCGCCTGGCCGCGCCCGCGGTCGTGGTCGACAAGTCCGCCGAGTGCGCCGCCGACCCGGACTTCCTGCTGACGGTCGAGCACCTCGAGGAGTGGCAGCACCACCACGGCCCGCTCCCGGCGGGCGGCTGGCTGCTCTACCGGACCGGCTGGGCCGCGCGCTCGCACGACCAGCAGCTGTTCCTCAACGCCGACGAGAGCGGGCCGCACACGCCCGGCATCACGCCCGAATGCGCCCGCTGGCTGGCCGAGGAGGCACCGATCGCCGGGCTCGGGGTGGAGACGGTCGGGACCGACGCCGGGCAGGCGTTCACCTTCACCCCGCAGTTCCCGGTGCACCACCACCTGCTGGGCGCGGGCAAGTACGGGGTCACCCAGCTGCAGAACCTCGACCGGCTGCCCGTCACCGGCGCCGTCCTGATCGTCGCTCCGCTGCGCATCGCCGGTGGGTCCGGCAGTCCGGCACGGATCCTGGCCCTGGTGGAAAACCTCGTGGAAAACGGAGTAGCCCAGTGACCACACTCGTCCACGAGGCCATCGGCCGGCTGCTCACCGACCTCGGCGTCCGCGCCGTCTTCGGGGTGGTCGGCAGCGGCAACTTCCACTTCACCGACGCGATGGTGCGCGGCGGTGCCCGCTTCGTCGCCGCCCGGCACGAAGGCGGCGCGGCCACCATGGCGGACGCGTACGCCCGGATGTCCGACGAGGTCGCCGTGCTCTCCCTGCACCAGGGCTGCGGCTACACGAACGCCCTCACCGGCATCACCGAGGCCGCGAAGAGCCGGACGCCACTGCTGGTGCTGACCGCCGAAGCCACCGATCCCAAGTCGAACTTCGCGCTCGACCAGGCGGCGATCGCCGTCGGAATCGGGGCGGTCGCCCTCCGCGTCCGGTCTCCCCGGACCGCCCTCGACGACGTGGCGCAGGCCTTCGCGATCTGCCGCAACCAGCGGCGCACGGTCGTCCTCAACGTCCCGCTCGACGTGCAGGACGCGCTCCTGGACGCGGAGGCCCCGCCCCGGGAGTACCGCCGGGTCGTCGAACCGCGGCCCGACGACAGCGAAATAGCTGCGTTCGCCGAGCTGCTGGAACGCGCCGAGCGGCCGGTCTTCGTCGTCGGACGCGGCGGCCGCTCCCCGGGCTCGGGGGAAGCCGTCCGCGAACTGGCCGCCGAGGCGGGCGCGCTCCTGGCCACCTCCGCCGTCTCGCGCGGGATGTTCAACGGCGACGACTGGAACATCGACGTCTCCGGTGGCTTCTCCTCGCCATTGACGGCCGAGCTCATCTCCGGCGCCGACCTGCTGGTGGGCTTCGGCTGCGCGCTGAACATGTGGACCATGCGGCACGGCAGGCTCATCGCGCCGGACGCGACCGTCGTCCAGGTCGACATCGAACCGGGCGCCATCGGCGTGCACCGCGAGGTGGACCTCGGGCTGTGGGGCGGTGTCGCGGGAACGGCCCGGGCCACGGCCGCGTGGCTGCGGGCGAACTCGCCCGGTGGGCGCACGGGCTACCGCACTCCGGACGTGGCCGAGCGGATCCGCTCCGGCCTGCGCTGGAACCAGGTCGCCTTCGAGGACGCGTCGGGGGACGGGCGGGTCGACCCGCGCAGCCTGACCGTCGCGCTCAACGACATCCTGCCCGCCGAGCGGATCGTTTCGGTGGACTCGGGCAACTTCCTCGGCTACCCGAGCATGTACCTCGACGTGCCCGACGAGTACGGGTTCTGCTTCACCCAGGCGTTCCAGTCCGTCGGCCTGGGCCTGGCGACCGCGATCGGGGCCGCGCTGGCGCGGCCCGACCGGCTGCCCGTGGCCGGCTGCGGTGACGGCGGTTTCCTGATGGGCCTGTCGGAGCTCGAAACCGTCGTGCGACTGGGCCTGCCCATGGTGATCGTCGTCTACAACGACGCCATGTACGGCGCCGAGGTGCACCACTTCGGGTCCGGCGCGAGCGGCGTCGACTCGGTGACCTTCCCCGACGTGGACATCGCGGCGCTCGCCCGGGGACACGGGTGCGACGCGCTGACCGTCCGGCGGCCCGAGGACGTGCACGCGGTGAAGGAGTGGCTGTCGGCCGGCCCGGTCCGTCCCTTGGTGCTGGACGCCAAGATCACCTCGGATGGGGGGTCCTGGTGGCTGCAGGAAGCGTTCGGGCACTGAGGCGTCCCAGCGGCGTCTCCGTCATCGGCGCCGGGGAGTCGCCCTACACCCGGCATCCGGCGTCCGGCACGACCACGGACGGCGTGCTCGCCGACGCCGTCCGCCGCGCTCTCGCCGACGCGAACCTCTCGACCTCCGATGTGGACGGTTTCGGTGCGTGCAGTTTCACCCTCGGCCCGGACCACGCCGTCGACCTGGCCTGGCGGCTCGGGCTGCGGCTGCGGTGGCTGATGCAGGACACCAACGGCGGGGCGAGCGCGGGCACGATGCTGCAGCACGCCGTGCGGGCCGTGGAGTCCGGCGACGCCTCGGTCGTGGTGCTCGTGGCCGGCGATCTCATGGACCAGCAGGTGCACCTCAAGATGGTGGCCGAATACAACCGGGCGACCGCCGAGCAGCTGGTGCCGCTCGACATGCTCGGACCGAACGCCCTCTTCGCGCTGCTGACCCAGCGTCAGATGGCGGCCGAAGGGCTCACGCGCACCGACTACGGGCGGCTCGCGGTGGCGCAACGGGCCTGGGCATCGCTCAACCCCGGGGCCGTCTACCGCACGCCGCTGACGCTCGACGACTACCTGAACGCGCCCATGGTCGCCGAACCCCTCGGCCGGTACGACTGCGTCCCGCCGGTCACGGGCGCCGATGCCGTGGTGGTCGCGGCCGACGAACGGGCCGCGGGCACGCGGCGGGCCCGGGTGCTGGCCGTCTCGGCCCGCTACAACACCGATGACCAGACCGGCGACGGACTGGTCACCGGCCTGGCCGCCTGCGCGCCCGAGCTGTGGGAGACCGCCGGCCACGGGCCCGCCGACGTCGACGTGGTCAGCGTGTACGACGACTACCCGGCCATGGCGCTGGCCCAGCTCAAGGATCTCGGCCTGGCCGCCGGGGGCGAGCTGCCTGCCTTCGTCGCCGAGCGGCTCGCCACCCGCGAGCTCGCGGTCAACACCTCGGGCGGACAGCTCTCGGCGGGCCAGCCGGGTTCCGCGGGAGGCATGCACGGACTCGTGGAGGTCGTCCGCCAGCTGCGCGGCCAGGCGGGGGAACGGCAGGTCGATGCCCGGCTCGGCCTGTTCAGCGGATACGGGATGGTGCTCTACCGCTACGGCGCGTGTGCCACCGCCGGGCTCCTGGAGGCAGCCGGATGAGTGTGCTCGTGCAGAACTGCCGGACGTGCGGTGGCCGATGGTTCCCCGCCCGGCTGCTGTGCCCCCGCTGCGGGGGCGACGATCTGGTGCCCGTCGGCGTCGAGCGCGGGGTGGTCGAGCAGCTGACCCACCTCGGCGACGTCGTCATCGCGTCGGTGGCCTGTGATCCCGAACCGCTGCTCGTGGCCAGGCTGCACGGCCCGGTCGAGCCGGGGGACGTCGTGGAGCTCACCGACGACCCCGGCGCGTCCGGCCGTCCCGTCGCCTTCGTCCCGCCGATCAGCCTGCCCCGAGAGGAGTTGTCATGAACCTCAGTCGTGCGAGCGTTCCCGGACTGCTGCGATGGCGCGCGGAGTCCACTCCGGACAGTGTGCTGCTGCGCTGCGGGGACACGCAGCGGACCGCCGCCGAGATGCTGGACCGGGTCGCCGTCACGGGCGGCCTGCTGCGCGAGCACGGGGTGGAACGGGGAGACCGGGTGGCGCTGATGGCGGCCAACCGGGTCGAGCTGCTGGACCTCATCCTGGGCTGCGCGTGGATCGGGGCCGTCGCGGTGCCGATCAACACCGCGGCGCGGGGCGAGCAGCTCCACCACATCCTGAGCAACTCGCAAGCGGAACTGCTGGTGCTGGAACACCCGTTCCTGACCCAGGTGGAGGCGTTGCCGGGCACCGCCGAGCTGCGCCAGATCTGGCTGCTGGACGAGGCTGACGTCGGCTCGGTGCTGCCGGTTCCGGTCGACGTGATCCCGGACGGCGGCCGCGCCGTGGAGCCGGTGGCGGCCGGCCCGGGCGATCCCGCGGTGATCCTCTACACCTCGGGCACCACCGGGGTCTCCAAGGGCGTCGTCTGCCCGCACGCCCAGTTTTACTGGTGGGGCCGCAATGTCACGGCCCAGCTCGGCATCACCTCGGCCGACGTGCTGCACACCTGCCTGCCGCTGTTCCACACGAACGCGCTCAACGCGTTCAGCCAGGCGCTGGTCAGCGGGGCCCAGTACGTCATCGGCCCGCGCTTCTCCGCCTCCGGCTTCTGGTCGGACGTGGCGGCCAGCGGGGCGACCTTCACCTACCTGCTGGGCGCCATGATCAGCATCCTGGCGGGCCGGCCGCCCGGGGAACACGACCGGGCGCACCGGGTGACCGCGGCACTGGCGCCGGCCACCCCCGCCGGGCTGCTGCGGGAGTTCGAGGAGCGGTTCGGCGTCGTCCTCATCGACGGCTACGGCTCGACCGAGACCAACGCCGTGATCTCCGCGAGCCGGACCGAACAGCGGCCGGGATACGTCGGACGCCTCCAGGAGGGGTTCTCCGCCCGGATCGTCGACGAGAACGGCCTCGACGTTCCTCCCGGCACCCCGGGCGAACTGCTGCTGCGCAGCGAGCAGCCCTTCGCCTTCGCCTCCGGCTACCACCGCATGCCCGACGCCACCGTCGCCGCGTGGCAGGACCTGTGGTTTCACACCGGCGACCGGATGGTGATCGAAGCGGACGGGTGGATCAGGTTCGTCGACCGCATCAAGGACGTGATCCGCCGTCGCGGCGAGAACATCTCCTCCGTCGAGGTCGAAAGCGTCCTCGCGCAGCACCCCGGGGTCCGTGACGTCGCGGTGTACGCGGTGGACTCCGAACTCGGCGAGGACGAGGTGATGGCCGCCGTGGTCCCGGTCGAGGGGCAGCAGATCGACTTCGCCGAGCTGGTGTCCTTCTGCGAGCCCCGGCTGGCCTACTACGCGATTCCCCGTTTCGTGGCGCTGTGCCCGGAACTGCCGCTGACCGAAAACGGCAAGGTGCGCAAGACCTTGCTGAGGGAGTGGGGAGCCGACCGCGCCGACTGGGACCGCGAGGCGGCCGGCGTCGTCCTGCGGCGCGACCAGCACACCGCGGGCCCCGTTCCCGGCCCCTGATACCCGCCACCGAACCCGACCACCGTCCTCATCCAGAGGTGACGAGATGAGCCCCACCGCACCGCAGTCCATCCGCAAGGTCGCCATCGCCAGCCTGACCGGAACCGCACTCGAGTGGTACGACTTCTTCCTCTACGGCACCGCTTCCGCCCTGGTGCTCGGCACCCTCTTCTTCCCACACGCCAGCCCCCTCGCCGGCACGCTGGCCTCCTTCGGCACCTTCGCCGTCGGCTTCGCGGCCCGCCCGCTCGGCGGAATCATCTTCGGTCACTTCGGCGACCGGCTGGGCCGCAAACCCATGCTCGTGATCACCCTGATGGTCATGGGCTTCACCACCTTCCTCATCGGCACCCTGCCCACCTACGCGCAGATCGGGGTGTGGGCGCCGGTCCTGCTCATCGTGCTGCGATTGCTCCAGGGCATCGCGGTCGGCGGCGAGTGGGGCGGAAGCGTCCTGATGATCACCGAGCACGCCCCCGCCGGACGCCGCGGCTTCTACTCGGCCTGGAGCCAGGTCGGCATCAACCTCGGCTTCGTCACCTCCGCCGCGGTCTTCGCCGCGGTCCAGACCCTGCCCGAGGAGGCGTTCCTGTCCTGGGGCTGGCGGTTGCCGTTCCTCCTCGGCGCCGTGCCCGCGCTGGTCGGTCTCGTCATCCGCCTGAAGATCGAGGAGACACCGGAGTTCCGGAGCGTCCAGCACAAGGGCGGCAAGCAACGGCTGCCGATCCTGCACGCCCTGCGCACCCATCCGCGGACCATCCTGATCACGATGGGCGCCCGCCTGGCGGAGAACGGCTCGTCGTACGTCTTCCTGGTCTTCTCCCTCGCCTACGGCAAGCACATCGGGGTCGGCAACGGCCTGCTGCTGACCGGGATCATCGTCGCGAACGTCGTGGAAGCCGCCTCGATGGTGGGCTTCGGTGCCCTGTCCGACCGCATCGGCCGCCGCCCGGTCTACATGGCCGGAGCGGCGACCCTGATCGTGTTTGCGTTCCCGTTCTTCTGGCTGCTGGACACCGGAACTCCCGCGCTCGTCTGGCTCGCCTTCACGATCGCCATCGGCATCGGCCACGGAGCGATGATCGGCACCCAGCCGAGTTTCTTCACCGAGCTGTTCGGCAAGACATCGCGTTACAGCGCCATCGCACTGGGACATGAGTTCGCCTCGGTGTTCGCGGGCGGCCTGTCACCGCTCATCGCGACCGCGCTGCTGGCGGCCACCGGTGCTTCCTGGCCCATCTCGCTGTACCTCGTGCTTCTCGGCTGTATCACGCTTGTCTCGGTGTATTTCGCGCGCGAGACGGTGCAACGCGACGCCGTGCCTGCGCCGGAGCTGAAGCTGCCGCCCGCCGGAGTGCGGGAATAGCGGCTTACCCCGGTGTGCCGCACGGTCGTCGGTCACCTCCGGGTGGCCGACGACCGTGCGGTTGCGACCGATTTCGCTGGTAGCGCAACCGATTCCCGGTACGCCGTCGCAGACGTTACGGTGACCACATGCGTTCACCGATCACGGGCACGGCCGCCGGCGTGCCGTTCACCGCTCTGCCGCCGGCCGCCGACGGCCCTGCGCCGCTGATCGTCACTTGGCACATGCTCGACGCGCCGCGGTCGGACGCTGCGTTCGCTGCCGCGGTGCCGATGAACGGCCTGCCCGCGTGGCGGGTGCACCTCGGATTGCCGATGTGCGGCGCGCGCATGGTCGGTGGCAGCATGGACGCGGGTTTGGAGCTGCTCCGCAAGGACGTCTTGATGGCCGCTCTGTACCCCATCCTCGTGCAGGCGACCGAGGAGTTCCCGGCCGCGCTGGAGTCGATCCGTGCGCAGCTGCCGGTCGATGACGGCCCGATCGGCGTGCTCGGTGGCTCACTGGGTGGGGCCGTCGCACTGCGGATCCTCGCCGGCACAGGCATCCCGGTCTTCGCGGGCGCCGTCGTGAACGCCGCCATCCGGATGCGGTCCGCCGTCGGCCTGTTCCCGGGCGACTATCCCTATGACACCGAGTCCGAGAAGGTCGTCGACAGCCTGGACTTCGTTGCCCGGGCTGGTACCGTCGCCGGTCGCGCGCCGCTGCTGGTCATCAGTGGCGAGCGGGATCACCCGACGCTGCGCGCCGATGCGTTCGATCTCGTCAACGCTGTAGGGGAGGGGGCCGAACTGCTGTCGATCCGCGAGCTGGCCCACCCGCTCGCGGACGAGCCCGGCATCGAGCCCGCACCCCAGCTGCCGCAGGCTCGCGAGGTGGACGCCGGCTTGACCACGTGGTTCCGACGCCACCTCGCGGATGCAGGCTAGGCGACTTGCTTGGTTACGACTTTCGCGCCTGACCGGGAGCTTCGCCTCGGGTGGGTCCACGAACTTCACTTCGAGCTCGGCGATCCGCCGATCGTCGAAGCGCGTGTTCGAGCGACGGCGGTGAGCCTCGGCGTCAGAACCGGGAATTGAAGACGTGGTCGACGGCGGCGTGCAGTGTCTCGGTTTCGGTGGCCAGGATCGATTCGTCGGAGGGCAGGGCTCTCGCGATCGACAGTCCGTTGAGGACGGTCATGAGAAACCTGGCGCGCCTGCCGTTGTCCCCGTCGGCGAGGGCGCCTTCGTCCCGCAGGACGGTCAGCCAGTACTCGACCCGGCGTTGCCCTTCCCGCTCGATCGCGAGATAGGCCGCCCGGCTCTCGTCGGTCGGCTCGGGCTCGATGTAGGACTTGAAGATCTCGCTCCAGCTCGCTCGCGCTTGCGCGCCCACGCCGGCGAGAGCGAGCACCTGCCGGAGGCAATCGATCAGCCGGTCCCGTGCGGGCGCCGAACGGTCGTGGCGCCGGACCTCACTGACACAGTGTGTTAGAAGCCTCGCCCGGCATTGGACGTGAACCCATGGACCGCCTCCGCAGGCCGTTTCGGATCATCCGCGGCGACCTCCGCGCGTACTTCCTCGTCAACGTATTCCCGACCGCGTTGCTGCTCATCACCCTGCCGTCGTTGGCGGTGCCCTTCGCCGGACTCGCGGTCTTCGCGGTCAAGACCATCGACCTGGGCATCACCCTCGCCCCCGTGGACGCGATCTCGCGCCTGACCCTCATCCCGCACTCGGTCACGCTGCTCATCGAGTTCCAGCCTTATACGCTCGTGATGTTCGGCGCGTACCTGCTGGGCAGGTCCTGGCTCCGGCCCGCGACAGCCGACGCCACCACGCGCCGGCAGGCCTACGCGCACGGTTTGCGCCGGCTTGCCTGGCTTTGGCTTCCGGCGCCCGCGCTGTTCGTCATCGGTGCGGTGTACGAGGCGATCGAGATCTACTTCCTCGTGCCGCTGGTGCTCGGAACCTGATCGCTGGTTCTTCCGTGGCGCCAGGTCATCGAGGTGGCCAGGCTTCGCGGCGGTGGAGATCAACCGCCGGGGCGAAGGTGAACCCGGAGCCGTCGCGGGCGACGCGGCCGGCGGAAGGAGCGGCGAAGTGCGCGGGGATCATCGCGGTTCCGGTATCCGCCAGCCAGTCCAGGGTCCGCCTGCGGGTACTCGCCGAAAGCTCCGGGTCGACGCAGTACCGGGTGCTGGCGTCCGGGTCCATCAGCTGGAGCGGGTGGTGCAGGATGTCGCCGGTGAGCAGCAGCCGGGCCCGGGAGCCGGTGACCAGGACCGCCGTGTTGCCCGGGGTGTGACCTGGTGCCGGCCACAGCCGTACATGGGTGCCGAGCGAGGCGTCCGGAGGCGTCAGGTCCAGCAGTCCCGCCTCGGCGACCGGTTCGATGCTGTCGGCCAGGTAGTCGCCGGTCCGGGTCATCGCCGCGGCGCCCGCCGGGGAGCGCCAGTAGTCGTACTCCGGTGCGGTCAGGACGTGCCGGGCCTTCGGGAAGGCCGGTCGCCAGTGCCCGTCCGACCACCGCGTCGCCCAGCCGACGTGGTCCACGTGCAGGTGGCTGAAGACCACAGTGGACACATCGCCGGCGGACAGCCCGGTCGCCGCGAACCGGTGCCACCAGCCGCTGTCCATGCGGTCGAACTCCGGCCTGGCCCGGTGTTTCCCGTCGCCGACGCAGGCGTCGACGAGGATCCGCTCGTGCGGGGTGACGACCAGGAACGCCTGCATGGTGAAGACCAGCCGCCCCGGCTCGGACCACGGCTCCCCGGCCGCCCAGCCGGAGAGGGCGTGCCCGGGGAAGAACTCCGCCGGATCGATGAGCAGCCGCGGGGTCTCCACGATCGGCACCACCGCGACGTCACCGAGATCGAACCAGCCGCTCATCGCCCCGCCACGACCTCGGCCTCGACGGCCGCGCGGGGCAGTCGCCACAGCACCGCCGCGCTCACGGCCGCCGCCACCACCGGAATCGCGGTCAGCAACACGATGTCTTCGCCGGGGAGCGAGAGCGCGAGCAGCACACCCGCCGTGGCCGGGCCCACGATCGAGCCGACCCGGCCCAGGGCCGCGGCCCAGCCCACTCCGGCGGTCCTGGTGGCCGGCGAGTACATCGCCACCGCGAGGGTCAGCTGACCGATCTGGCTGGCCGTGACGCCCGCACCGGAACCGGCGAGGGCGAGCAGCAGCGCGGTGTGGTCCGTCCCGACCGTGGCCGCGACGACCATCGACACCGGCCCGATCGCCGGCATCACCATCAACGCGAACGTGATTCCCTTGCGGGCGGCCAGCAAGAGGAGCACGACGCCGCCGATGACGCCGCCGAAGCTGAGGAAGGCGAGGCCGATCGGAGCCTGCGCGGCGGAGAAGCCGTACCCGGTCAGCAAAGTGGGCACCCAGGACTGGAGCGTGTAGCTGGCGATGAAGACCAGGAAGGCGAAGGTCCAGAGCAGCAGGGTGGCGGCGCGCAGGCCAGGGGCGAACAGCGCTCCGACCCGCGCTGCGGACGCGGACGCGGCCGAGGACTCAGGCGCGGCGGGAAGCCACCGGCCCATCACCACGGCCAGCAGCAGCGGCAGCCCGCCGCCGATCCAGAACACCCCGGTGGCCCCGACCGACGCCAGCAGGCTGCCGCCGAACACCCCGGCGACCGTGCCGCCGAAGGCGAGTCCGAGGGTGACCGTGACGGAGACCGTCTGCCGCTGCCCGTCCGGGTGGTGCGCGGTGGCGATGGAGACGGCGCCGGGCAGCACCACGCCGAGTCCGAGGCCGGTGCCGAGCCGGACCGCGCTCAGAGCGGCCAGGGACTGCAGGGGAAGCACCAGGGCGGTGGCCAGCGAGCCCGCGGCGAACAGCACGGTCCCGGCGATCAGCATCCGCCGCAGGCCCAGCCGCACCGCGAGCCGGCCCGAGGCGAGGTAGCCGAGCACCACGCCGATGTTGGTCAGCACCACCGCCGGGGTGAACGCGGCCGAGGCGACGCCCCACTGCCGCGCCAGAGAGGGCAGGACGAAGGAGAGCGACGCGGAGTCGAAGCCGTCGAGCAGCACCGCGAGGAAGGCCAGGCCCACCACGCCGAAGCGCATCCCGCGAAAACCTCGCCCGGTCATCGAGAGCCTCCGAACACGACTTGGTGCGCGGCTTCGAACAGCTCCGATTTCGGGTCGGCGAAGGCGGTGGCGGTGCCGATGTGGTCGGTCCCGGTCAGCGTGACGACCACCGGCGGCCGGCCCGCGTCGGCCAGGGCGCGGGCGAGCAGCCGTCCCTGGCGGGTCAGCCAGCGGTCGTCGTCCGCCTTGCGGTTGGGTTCCGGATCCCCGAAGGAGATCACCACCCGCTCGGGGGCGCGGCTCACCCGCAGTGCGGGGCTGAGCCGGCGGGCCTGCGCCGGGTCGTCGACGATGTCCCGCAAATCGGTGGGCGCACTCATGCACACGGTGCCCGCCACCGGGCCGGGGGCGCTGTCGGTCAGCGTGACCATCGCGGCGAGATGACCGCCCGCGGAATGCCCGGCCACGGTGATGCGGTCCGGGTCGCCCCCGTACCGGGTGGCGTTCGCGCGGGCCCACTCCACCGCCGCAGCGGCGTCCGCGACGGCGTCGGCGATGGTGTGGCGCGGTTCGAGCCGGTAGCCGAAGGACAGGAAGACCGCGCCGGCGTCCACCCAGGGGCCGGCGAGGTGGTCGTAGTAGGCCGGATGGCCTTCGCGCCAGCGGCCGCCGTGGAAGTACACGATGACCGGACGGCCGCCGGATCCGGAGTGGTAGACGTTTACGAGCTGGTGGGCATCGGGTCCGTACTTCAGATCGACCTCATGGGGCACCCGTGCGCGCAGTTCCTCCCGGGCGCGTGCGGCTTGCCGATAGAAGCCCGGCCAGTCAGGGTGGTAGTCCTCCGGGTGCCGGCAGGTGAAGAACTCACTGGTGTCCGCCGGACGGACGGCATGACCTGCGGCCATTGGTCCTCCTCGTCGTCGCCCGGCGCCCTGGCGGCTCCGGTCGTGCAGTGATCCTCACCAGCCCCGCGGCACCTCGGGTAATGCCTAGTTCGTCAGCATCTATCGCCATCCGGTCATACCGAAGGCTATGCCCATTCGGCTATAACCCAGCCCTGGATCAGCATTGGACGGGCATGGAAAGGCGACCGTACGGTGCCCTCATGAGTGCCGATCCGCCCACCGAGGTCGTTCAGCTCCGGAACTTCGTCGACGGAAGCTTCGTCGACGGCGCGGACACGTTCGACAAGATCAGCCCGGTCGACGGGGCCTGCGTCGCCGTGGTGCACGAGGCCGGGCGGGAGACGGTGGACGCCGCCGTCCGCGCCGCGCGCCGGGCCTTCGACGGCCGCTGGGGCCTCAGCACCGATCGCGACCGAGCCGCCTTGCTGAGGCGGATCGCCGACGGGATCGAGGCGCGGTTCGAAGAGTTCGTGACCGCCGAGATCCGCGACACCGGCAAACCGGTGGCGCTGGCCCGCGAACTGGACGTGTCCCGGGCGGCGGCGAACTTCCGGTCCTTCGCCGACACGATTTCCTCGGCCGGTCTCGATTCCTACCTGACCGACACGGGCGAGGGCCGCAGTGCCCTCAACTACGCGGTGCGCCGTCCGCTCGGCGTCGTGGCCGTCATCGTGCCCTGGAACCTCCCGCTGCTGCTGCTCACCTGGAAGGTCGCCCCGGCGCTCGCTTGTGGCAACGCCGTGGTCGTCAAGCCGTCCGAGGAGACGCCGTCGACGGCGACCCTGCTGGCGGAGGTCATCGCCGGAGCGGGCGCGCCGAATGGTGTGTATAACGTCGTTCACGGCTTCGGCCCGGGCTCGGCGGGGGAGTTCCTCACCCAGCACCCGGGCATCGACGGGGTCACCTTCACCGGTGAGTCCTCGACGGGGGCGACGATCATGAAGGCGGTCGCGCCGCGCGTGGTGCCCGTCTCCTTCGAACTGGGCGGCAAGAACGCGGCCGTCGTCTTCGACGACTCCCCGGTGGAGCGGACCCTCGACGGGCTGACCCGGTCGCTGTTCCTGAACACCGGCCAGGTCTGCCTGTGCACCGAGCGGGTCTACGTCCAGCGCGGTCTCTTCGACGAGCTCGCGGCCGGGATCGCCGAGCGGGCCCGGAAACTGCGCCTCGGCCGCCCGCGCGACCCCGGCACGACGACCGGCCCGCTGATCTCCCGGGGCCACCGGGCCAAGGTGCTGTCGTACCTCGACCTCGCCGTCGAGGAAGGCGCCGAAGTCCTCGCCGGGGGCGGTATTCCCGATCTCGGCGAGGACCTGGCGGGCGGCGCCTGGATCGAACCGACGGTGTGGACCGGCCTGGACAACTCCTGTCGTACCGTGCGCGAGGAAGTCTTCGGTCCGGTAGCCGCGCTGATCCCCTTCGACACCGAAGAGGAGGCGATCGGCCTGGCGAACGACACCGAATACGGGCTGGCCGCCTCGGTGTGGACCAGCGATCTGACCCGGGCCCACCGGGTGGCGCAGGCGATGGACGTCGGCCTCTCCTGGGTGAACACCTGGTACCTGCGCGACCTGCGCGCCCCCTTCGGCGGGACGGGCCGCTCCGGCATCGGGCGCGAGGGCGGGAAGCACTCGCTGCACTTCTACACCGAGACGACGAATGTGTGCGTGGCCCTGTGACCGGAACGACTCTCTCCCGGTACGCCTCGGCGCTCGACGAGGCCGTCACCTCCAAGCGGGCCACCGCGCAGCTCGGCGCTCTCACCCTGGACGACGCCTACCGCGTGCAGGCACTCGGATCCGAGCTGCGGACGGCCCGTGGTGACCGCCTCGTCGGGGTGAAGCTCGGGTTCACCAGCAAGGCCAAGGCACGGCAGATGGGCGTCTCCGACGTCATCTTCGGCCGGCTGCACGCGCGCGGCGAGTACCCCGACGGTGGCACCATCGCCCTGGCGGACTTCATCCACCCGCGCGTCGAACCGGAGGTGGCCTTCCGGCTCGGTGCGCGGTTCGACGCGCGCGCCTCGGCCGACCCCGAGGCCGAACTGCGGGCCGCCGTCGACGCGGTCGCCCCCGGGCTGGAGATCATCGACAGCCGCTACGCGAACTTCCGGTTCTCCCTCACCGACGTCGTCGCCGACAACACCTCGGCGGCCGGGTTCGTCACCGGAGCCTGGCAGCCTGCCGATCTCACCGCCACCGGCGTCCGCTTCGACGACCGGCCGGTGACCCTGGAGATCGACGGCGCGGTCGCGGCGACCGGGAACACCAGCGACATCCTCGGTGACCCGGTGCTCGCCCTCCCGGCGATCGCTCGCATGGCCGCCGCCCAGGGAGTGGTCCTGCCTGCCGGTTCCGTGCTGCTGGCCGGCGCGGCTACCGCCGCGGTCGCCCTCCCGGGCGGAGTCACGGTCCGCGCGACCGTCGCGGGTCTCGGCTCCGTCCGCATCACCACCACCGGCACCCCCGCGGAGGAACGATGACCGACGAGTCCGTCGTGGTCGAAGGAAAAGCCACCCCCCGCGGCCGGTTCCCGCACGTCAAGGTCGCCGGTGACCTGGTGTTCGTCTCCGGGACCAGCAGCCGCCGCCCCGACAACACCTTCGCCGGGGCCACCGCCGACGCGATGGGGGTGACCGACCTCGACATCGAGGCGCAGACCCGGGCGGTGCTCGAGAACATCCGCGACGTCCTCGCCGCCGTGGACTGCACGCTCGACGACTTGGTCCAGGTCACCTCCTACCTCGTCAGCATGAACGACTTCGGCGGCTACAACCGCGTGTGGGCCGAGTACTTCGACACCTCCGGCCCCACGCGGACCACCGTCGCGGTCCACCAGCTGCCCCACCCGCACCTGCTCATCGAGATCCAGGCCGTCGCCGTGCGCCGGCCCGGCCGCACCGCCAAGGAGAACTCATGACGTCGTCCCTGCCTCCGGTCTTCAACTTCCCGAAGTGGCTCGCCGAGCACGAGCACCTGCTGAAGCCGCCGGTCAACAACAAGGCGATGTGGGACACCAGCGGCGACTTCATCGTGCAGATCGTCGGCGGGCCCAACCAGCGGCTCGACTTCCACTTCGAGCCGTTCGAGGAGTACTTCTACCAGGTCAAGGGCAACATGCACGTCAACGTGATCACCGAGGACGGTCCGCAGCGGGTGGACATCGGCGAAGGTGACATGTGGCTGCTGCCCGGCAACACCTGGCACTCGCCGCAGCGTCCCGAGGAAGGATCCATCGGCATCGTCGTGGAGCGCGTCCGCCCCGAAGGGACGACGGAGCAGTTCGGCTGGTTCTGCCTCGAGTGCGGCACGAAGGTGCATTCGGTGGAGCTGCAGGTGCGGGACATCGTCGCCGACCTGCCGCCGGTGTTCGAGACCTTCCACGCGTCCGTCGAGCAGCGTACGTGCGGGAACTGCGGCGCGCTGCACCCCGGCAAGGGCTGACGCCGGTGTCCGACGTCATCGACGTGCACACCCACTACGTCCCGGCCGGCTGGCCGGACCTCGGCCCCGGCCAGCCGTGGCTGCGGGTGGAGTCCGAACGCCAGGCGATGATCATGGTGGGGGAGACCGAGTTCCGGGCCGTCGATTCGTCCTGCTGGGACGCGTCGGCCCGGCTGGCCGACATGGCGGCCGACGGGGTGCGGGCGCAGGTCGTCTCACCGACCCCGCTGTTCTTCGGGTACGACCTGAGCGGTGCCGAGGCGGTCAAGGTCTGCCGGATCTTCAACGATCTCGCCCTGGAGATCTGCGCGCCCGACCGGGAGCGCTTCATCCCGTTCGCCCAGGTGCCGTTGCAGGACCCCGACGCGGCATGCCGCGAACTCGACCGCTGCCTGGACGCCGGGCACGCCGGCGTGGAGATCGGCAACCACGTCGGCGACCAGGACCTCGACTCGGAAGGCGTCGTCACCTTCCTGCAGCACGCGGCCTCGCGCGGCGCGCCGGTCTTCGTGCACCCCTGGGACATGCCCACCTCCCCGCGGCTGGACCGCTGGATGGCGCGGTGGCTGACCGGGATGCCGGCGGAAACCCACCTCTCCGTGCTAGCCATGATCCTCGGCGGGGTGTTCGACCGGGTGCCGGACGCGCTGCGGATCTGCTTCGCGCACGGCGGCGGGTCGTTCGCGTTCTGGCTGGGGCGCCTGGAGAACGCCTGGCACCGCCGCCCGGACCTCATCGCCACCTCGCAGCGGCCGCCCTCGGCCTACGTCGGCCGGTTCAGCGTGGACAGCGTCGTCTTCGACCCCGTGGCGCTGCGCACGCTGGTCGACACCCTCGGCGCGGACCACGTGATGCTGGGCAGCGACTACCCCTACCCGCTGGGCGAACGGCCCGTCGGCCAGGTGCTCCGGAAGGCCGACTTCCTCAGCGCCGCGGAGCGCGAGGCGATCGCCGGCGGCAACGCGCTGCGCTGGGTCGGGCGCGTGCCCGCCGAGCGCTGACCTGCCCGGCGTCACCAGCGGGTATGTCCGCGGTGTGGTCCACAGCCGGGTAACTATGCCTCGACGCGCAAGGCGGTCTACCGTTCTGACATGGAAATACCGCGGATGCTGGACGGGCGGCTGAAGTTCCGCCATCTCCTGCTCGTCGAGGCGCTCTCCGGCCAGGGGAGCGTGGTCGGCGCCGCGGCCGCGCTCCACGTCACCCAGCCCGTGGTCACCCGCAGCCTCCAGGACCTGGAACGCATCCTCGGCGTCACCCTCTACGAACGCGGCCCGCGGGGGATCCGGCCCACCGAGTTCGGTGCCGCTTTCACCGAGTACGCGCGCTCGGCGCTGGCCCAGATGACCCAGGCGAGCCGGCACCTCCAGGAGATAGCCGACGCCACCCGCGGCCACGTGGTCATCGGCACCCATCTCGCGGGCTCCAACCTCCTGCTGCCGCGGGCCATCGCCCACGTCAAGCAAGGCCGCCCCGCCCTGAGGATCGTGGTGCGCGAAGCGACACCGGGGGCGCTGCTCGAAGACCTCGTCGCCGGCAAGATCGACTTCGTCGTCGGTCGCCTGGCGACGGTCCCTCCGGAGGGGACGACCCAGCAGACGCTGCACGCCGAGACGATCCGCGTGGTGGCGCGCAGCGGCCACCCGCTCGCGGAACGCACCGAGATCCCGCTCGGCGAGCTGATCGCCTACCCGTGGGTCCTGCCGGGGGTGGAGACGGCGCTGCGCGCGGAACTCGAGGAATTCTTCCACCGCAACGACGTCTCCCTGCCCCCCGACCGCGTCGAGACGACCGCGTTCCTCACCATCCGCCAGCTGCTCGTGGAGACCGACACGGTGGCCACGCTGCCGGAACTCATCGTCGCGAGCGACCCGCGGCTCACCGCACTGCCGATCCCGCTCGACCTCGTCGGCGCACGCGTCGGGATCACCCTCGCGGCCGGCCGCCGGCTGAGCCCGGCCTCGGAGGCCATGATCCAGTCGCTCGTCGCCGTCGCGGATTCCGTGCAACCACGGCCGGCTCGATCCGGCTGAGTCCGGCCGCGCGCCGCCGTCCCCGCGGTGTCAGCCCGCGAGGTCGAGGGCGATGTCGGTGATCATGTCCTCCTGGCCGCCGACCATGCCGCGCCGGCCGACCTCGACGAGGATCGCCCGGGTGTCCAAGCCGTAGCGCACCGCCGCCGCTTCCGCGTGCCGCAAGAAGCTGGAGTACACGCCCGCGTAGCCCAGGCTCAGCGTCTCGCGGTCGACCCGGACCTCGCGGTCCTGCAGCGGCCGCACCAGGTCGTCGGCCGCGTCCATCAGCGGGAACAGCTCGCAGCCGTGGTCCCAGCCCATCAGGTCGGCCACGGCGATGAACGCTTCGAGGGGGCAGTTCCCCGCTCCGGCGCCCTGCCCGGCCAGGGAGGCGTCGACCCGGACCACGCCGTTCTCGACCGCGACGACGCTGTTGGCGACGCCGAGGGCGAGGTTGTGGTGGGCGTGGATGCCGATCTGCGTCCCCGGTTCGAGGAGATCGCGGTAGGCGCGGACGCGGTCGCGGACGCCGTCCATGGTGAGCCGGCCACCGGAATCGGTGACGTACACGCATCCGGCGCCGTAGGACTCCATCAGCTTGGCCTGCTTCGCCAGCTCGGCGGGCTCGGCCAGGTGAGACATCATGAGGAACCCGGCCACGTCCATGCCCAGGTCACGGGCCGCGCCGATGTGCTGGGCGGAGATGTCGGCCTCGGTGCAGTGCGTGGCGACCCGGACCGAGCGGACGCCGAGCCGGTGGGCCTGGCGCAGATCGCCCACGGTGCCGATGCCGGGCAGCAGCAGCGTGGTGGGAATGGCGTGGCGGGCGACGTCGCAGACCGCTTCGATCCATTCCCAGTCGGTGTGCGCGCCGACACCGTAGTTGATGCTGGAGCCGGACAGGCCGTCGCCGTGGGCGATCTCGATGGCGGCGACGCCCGCGGCGTCGAGGGCGGCGGCGATCGTGCGGGCCTGCTCGACGGTGTAGCGGTGGCGGATGGCGTGCATGCCGTCCCGCAGGGTCACGTCCTGGATGTACAGGTCGGTCATCGGAGTGCCTCCTGGGCGGCCATGCGTTCGGCGGTCCGCAGCGCGGCCGAGGTCATGATGTCGAGGTTCCCGGCGTAGGCGGGCAGGTAGTGGGCGGCCCCCTCGACCTCGAGGAAGACCGACACCTTGACCGCCTCGCCGTCGGGGACCAGCCGGTGCAGCGGGTCGTCGGCGGGCACGGTGGCGAACTGGACCTTCTGCTTGAGCCGGTAGCCCGGCACGTAGGCCTGGACCCGCCCGACCATCTCTTCGATGGACGCCGTGACGGCCTCCGTGTCCACGGTGTCCATTTCGGACACCAGGCAGTGCACGGTGTCGCGCATGATCAGCGGGGGCTCGGCCGGGTTGAGCACGATGATGGCCTTGCCGCGGGCGGCCCCGCCGACCTGCTCGATCGCGGCCGCGGTGGTTTCGGTGAACTCGTCGATGTTGGCCCGGGTGCCGGGGCCCGCCGAGCGCGAGGAGATGGACGCGATGATCTCGCCGTAGTGGACCGGGGTCACCGCGGCGACCGCGGCCACGATCGGGATGGTGGCCTGGCCACCGCAGGTGACCATGTTGACGTTGGGCGCGTCGAGGTGCTCGCCGAGGTTGACCGGCGGGACGACGTAGGGCCCGAGCGCGGCCGGGGTGAGGTCGATGACGGTGCGGCCGAGGCCGCGCAGGACCTCGTCGTGGCGGCGGTGGGCGCCCGCGGAGGTGGCGTCGAAGACGTACCGGACGTCGGCGAACTCGTCGAGCCGGACGAGGCCGTCGACGCCCTCGTGCGTCGTGGCGACCTTGAGGCGGCGAGCGCGGGCGAGCCCGTCGGAAGCGGGGTCGATCCCGGCCATGGCCGCGATCTCCAGCCGGTCCGACAGCCGGAGGACCTTGATCATCAGGTCGGTGCCGATGTTGCCCGAGCCGATGACGGCGACTTTCACGCTCATGGGGCTTCTCCTTCGAAGCTGATGGTGACCTCGCCGAGGCCGGAGATCCGGGCGGTGAAGACGTCGCCGGGGGCGGCGGGGACCATTGGCCCGAGCGCTCCGGTGAGGACGATGTCGCCGGCACGCAGGGGCTCGCCGCGCCTCGCCAGCGTGGTGGCGAGCCAGGCGGCGGCGTTGAGGGGGTCGCCGAGGCAGTCGCGGCCGGTGCCCTCCGAAACGAGTTCGGCCTGGCGATGGAGTTGCATCTCGACGTCGGCGGGCTCGACGTCGGCCTCGCGGGTGTCGCCGAGGACGAACAGGCCGGAGGAGGCGTTGTCGGCGACCGTGTCCACGATGGTGATGTCCCAGCCCGCGATCCGGCTGTCGACGATCTCCAGCGCGGGCGCGAGGAACGCGGTGGCCGCGCGGACGTCGGCGACCGAGCAGTCCGGACCGGGCAGGTCGGCGCCGAGGATCAGGGCGATTTCCGCTTCCACCTTGGGCTGCAGGAGCCGGCCGGCCGGGACGGTTGCGCCGTGGGGGAGGGCCATATCGCTGAAAAGCGCGCCGAAGTCGGGCTGGTCGACGCCCAGCTGGCGCTGCACGGCCGGGGAGGTGAGGCCGATCTTGCGCCCGACCAGGCGGTGCCCGGCCGCGAGCACGCGCTCGGTGGTGAGCCGCTGGACGGCGTAGGCGGCGTCGAGGTCGCCGTCGGCGAACAGATCGCGGATCGGCGGACAGGGCGTGCCAGTGGCGGCCGCGGCCGCGAGGACTTCCGCGGCCTTGGGGACGGCCTCGTTCATCGGGGACCTCCGGAGCAGGGATCGTGACCCGCCAGGTATAGGCCGTGGTCCGACGGTGTGCCAAAGTTTGTCCCGTGACACGGAACAGCGAGAACGGCAACATGCTCGACAAGGCGGCCGCCGTCCTGGACGTCTACCGGCCGCACGGTGGCTCGTTCCGCCTGACGGAACTCGCGGCCAGGGCAGGGCTGACCAAGACGACGGCGTTCCGCCTGGCAGGCGACCTGGTCCGCCTCGGCTTCCTGGAGCGGGCAGGGGATCGCTACCGGCTGGGCGGCACGCTGTTCGAGCTGGGTTCGCTCGTGCCCCGCCGTCAGGACCTGCGCGAGGCCGCCTTGCCGTTCCTGCAGGACCTGTTCGAGAGCACCCGCCAGACCGTCCACTTCGGAATCCGCGACGACCGCGAAGTCGTGTACCTGGAACGCATCCACGGCCACGACGCGGTCCCGCTGCCGTCCCGCATCGGCGGCCGGCTCCCGCTCACCTGCACGGCGATCGGCAAGGCGCTGCTGGCGTTCTCCGAGCCGGCACTGGCGGAGGCGATCCTCGCGGATCCGTTGCCGCAGCTGACATCGTCGTCGATCACCGACCCGGTCCGGTTGCGCACGGCCCTGGAGCAGACGCAGGTGTCCGGCCTGGCGTACGAAGAGCAGGAGGCGGCGCTCGGCGTGAGCTGCATCGCGGCCCCGGTGTTCAGCGGCGCGGTCGCCGTAGCGGCGCTGTCGGTGGCGGTGCCGCGAGAGCAGTTCCGCCCGGCGCACCTCGCCCCGGCGGTCCGGACGGCCGCGTTGGGCTTGTCCCGGACACTGCGCCTGTCCGCCGAGCCGAACTGACTGCCGAGGCTTCCTCGGACAGCTGGGATGAATCAGAACGCCCGAAGGCGGTCGAACCGCGGGACGCTGAAATCTTCCGGTCCGCGGCGTTGCCGATCATGCCGGATCTGATGGCTGTTCGTACTGCGCCTCCGCGCGCAACTGGGCGATGAGGTCGCGGGTTTCCGAGGTGAGTGGATGGTCCGTGCCGAGGACCCGGATGATATCGGCGAGTAACCGTTCGAGCGCGTCGGCCGAACCGGCCGGATCCCCTTCCGCTGCTCGCCAACGGGCAAGCATGGTGCGGGTGACCAGGGTGTCGGGGTGGTCGGGGCCGAGGACCCTCAGCCGGTCGAAGAGCAGCAGCTCCAAGGCGTTGGCCGCACGCGTCGGATCTCCTCCTTGGCCCCAGTAGCAGGCGAGGTTGTGGCGGACGGTCAGGGTTTCGGGGTCGTCCGGACCCAGCACCCGAAGGTGATCGGCCAGCACCTTCTCGTAGGCGTCGACGGTGGCGGCCGTGTGCCCGGCGCGGCCCCGAAAACGGGCGAGGTTGTTCTGCACGCCCAGGGTGTGGGGATGGTCCGGGCCGAGGACGCGACAGGCGTCAGCGAGCAATTGTTCGAAGGCCTCGGCTGCGCCCGCCACGTCCCCGGCCGTGCCCTGCCGGTAGGCGAGGTTGTTGCGAACGGCCAGGGTGTGGGGATGGTTGGGGCCGAGAACGCGCAGGTGGTCGGTGAGCAGCTGTTCGAAGGCGTCGGCAGCGCCCGTTTCGTCTCCTGCCTCCCCTTGTGAACGGGCGAGGTAATTGCGGGCGCTCAGGGTATCGGGGTGGTCGGGTCCGAGGTTGTCGTGGGCCAGGACGTGGAGACGTCGGAAGTAGTCGTATGCCGCTTTGACTTGGCCTGCGTTGCCGAGACTGCCGCCGATCCGGAAGACGATTTCGTGAGCGTGGGGTTCCCAGAGGCCCGGACTGCCGTTTTCGAGGAGGGCGGTGGCGTTGGTGCGCAGGATCTGCCCGAGTTCCGCGTCGCGCTCGACGTCCGGCCAGATTTCGCTCAGGGCGTCAGCGACCGTACGCACGATCGTTGCGTGACGGTCGACCGTGAGGGCGTCTCGGGTGGTCCGTTGGACGAGGGTGTGGACGCGCACAGTGGGAATCGGAGGGTGGGCGGCTTGACTGATCAGGTTGAGCCGGCGCAGGCAGGCCAGCCCGTCTCGGGCGTGCTCGGCGGTGACCCGGCGGTCGACGTCGTTGCCGAGCAGGGTGGTGACGGCGGCGCTGGTGAGTGCGGCGGTGGGGATGCCATTGGGATCCAGGACGCTGGCGATTTCGAGCAGTGGTTTGGCCAGGCCGGCGGGCTGGAGGCGGTTGGCGTGGTCGATCGAGAGTGACCAGGTGGCGGCGATCGTGGCGTGCTGTCCGTCGGGGAGGCAGTCGGGTTCGGGGAAGAGCGCCGCCAGCTGGTTGCGGCGGTCGTGCCAACGGGACAGGTACTCGGTGCACGAGAGGTCGCGGTCGAGCATGTAGGTCGTGGCCTGGGCCAGAGCCAGTGGCAGGTAGCCGAGCGTCTCGGCCAGCGCCTCGATCGCACCGCTCCTCCGCTGATGCTCGGCGAGGGTGTCGTGCAGGTAAGCGTGAGCCTCGGCTGGAGTGAAGACCTCGAGGTTGATCAGCTGCCGGTGCGGGCCGCGGAGCGCGGCGTCAGCGCGGCGTGTGGTCACGAGAACCCGGCCGTGTGGATTGGCCGGGGGCCAGAGGCGTTCGAGGTCGCGAGGATGCTGCAGATCGTCGAGCACGATCAGCCACCGCACCTCTGCCGTTGCCAGCCACGTCAGGAACCGCTCGGCGCCCTGCTCCGCGTCAAGGTCGGCGAAACCCGTCAGTCCCGCAGCCAGCGCGGCGTACTCCGTCACCACCGCGTCCCGCGATGCGGTGGTGACCCAGACCAGCAGGTCGACCGCACCTGCCGCCCATGCTCGTTCGGCGTAGTCGAGGGCGAGCTGCGTTTTGCCCACACCGCCGAGCCCCGACATCAGCCCGGTTGTCGCTTGGGCGGACGAGGTCAGGACAGCGGTGCCGTTGTCGTCCAGGATCCGGTCGAGCTCGGCGGCGGCCGCCCGTGGCTGGAACGCGGTCGCCCGTCGCGGCAGCGACGGCGTCCGATGAGGCAGTTGCACCCGGGGACGAACGGCCGGTGCAAGGTGGAGATCACCGCGGACGGATCCGATCTGCACCAGCATTCCCGACACGTCACCGTCCACCGACGCCTCGTTCGACGCCTCCCCGGGACCGTCGTGACGCTCGCCCATCCCATGACTATTGCGCACCACGCCAGGCCGCCGACCCGACTTCCGGCGTTCGCTCCGGATTACAGGCCAGCGGTGTCGTGCGGGTCGACGAGGCCGTGGTGGTGGGCGAACCGCACGGTGTGCACGCGGTCCCGAAGCCCCAGCTTGGCCAGCACCCGCGAAACGTGGGTCTTGACCGTCTGCTCGCCGACGTAGAGCTGTTCGCCGATCTCGACGTTCGAAAAACCCCGGGCCATCAACAGGAACACCTCGTGTTCGCGGGCCGTGAGGCGCTCCAGGCCCGGTGCCTGCTTGCGTGCGGGCGGCGCCGGGGCGAGGGCGTCGGCCAGGCGAGGCGCCAGCCGGCTGGTGATGGAGGGATCCAGGTAGGTGTCACCGCGAGCCGCGACCCGGATCGCGGTCACGAGCTCCTCGGGGGGCAAGCTCTTGAGGACGAAGCCGTTCACTCCGGCCGACAGGGCCGAACGCAGGTAGTCGTCCGTGCCGAACGACGTGAGCAGGATGATCTTCACGCCCTGGTGTCCCTCGGACCTGATGCGCCGGGCCGTCGCGAGTCCGTCCAGTTTGGGCATGCGCACGTCCAGGACGGCGAGGTCCGGCGCCAGGGAGGTGATGGCCTCGACGGCGCTGTACCCGTCGCCGACGTCGGCGACGCACTCCATGTCCTGCTGTGCGTCGAGGACGGCACGGAAGCCGGACCGGAACATGACGTGGTCGTCGGCGATCACGATGCGCAGCGTCATCGGGCACCGGCCAGCGGAATCGTCACGCTCGACTCCCAGTAGTTCCCGTCGTCGGTGACGCCGAAGGACGCTGATCCGCCCAGTGCCTCAGCACGTTTGCGCATGCCGCGCAAGCCGAGACCGGACCCTTCCGGTGCGGACGTGCGGAATGCGGAGGCGACACGGTTGCGGGCCGTCAGACCGACACGGTCGTCGTTGCAGTCGAGTTCGACCCGGGCCGATCGCCCGTCGCCGTGCCGCAGCGCGTTCGTCAGCATTTCCTGTGCCACGCGGTAGACAGTGGTGTCGACGTCCTGGGGAAGCGTCGGCGGGGCCTGGTACACGACGAATGTCACCTGCAGCCCCGAAGCGCGCAGGCCGGTGAACAGGTCCGGCAACATCGCGACTCCGGGCTGATCGGCGGACTCACTTCCTTCGTGCAGCAAGGACAGCAGCCGCCGGAGGTCCACCATGGCCGCCTGACCGGACTGCTGGACCGCGCTGAGCGAGGTGTGCACCGGGTTGTCGCCGGGGATCGCCGTACCGGCGAGGTTCAGCCGGGCTGCCGCCGCGTGGACGCCGATCGCGCTGACGTGGTGGGAAATGACGTCGTGCAGGTCGACGGCGATCGTCTCGCGTTCCTTCGTCACCGCCGCGGCGACCTCGGCCTCCGCGTCCCGCACCTTCGCTTCCCGCTGCCGGCGCAGCTCGTCGACGTGTTCCTTGCGGGCGGTGGTGTAGCGGCCCACCAGCCACGGCAGCAGGGCGTTCGCCGCCACGACGCCGAGCAGCGTCGCCGGCGCGGTGAGCCCGGTGATCAGCACCGACGCCAGGATGCCGGCGCACACCGTGGTCAGGGCGGCCGCCGCGGAGCGGCCACGCAGCCACGCGCCGGCCCGGTAGGAGCTGACCAGCTGGCCCGCCGTGCTCGGGTTGCGGCCCGGCATCACGAACGCCAGCGCCACGATCACCGCCGCGTGCGCGACGGCGACCCAGCCCGACAGCTTCGGCGCGGTCGCGAGCGCGAGGTCGGCCGCGATGACCCCGGCCAGCAGGACGGCGTTCCACGTACCCGGTCCCGGGCCGCGGGTGAGGAAGCTCAGCCCGTCGATGGCGACGCACATGACCGCGACCAACCAGGCCTGGCGCGCCAGCGACTGCCGCGCGTCACGGGACGGCAAGCGAGCTGTCCACCGGCGGATCAGCGCGGCTCGCGCGAGGTTCACAGTGCTGGACATCCGGCCATTGTGTCGGAGCGGCTCCCGCCGGGCGTCACTCCGTGGAGGGACGGATGATCACTGCCCGGTATGACGCTTCGGCAGCCGCCCACCCCTACCTTTCCCGGCATGCGCTCTCCCCATCGCCGCCGCTCCCACGTCATCGCGGCCGTCGCCGCCGTGGCCCTCGTGCTGGCCGCCTTCATCGCGTGGCCGGACTCCCCGGTCCGCGTCCCCCGTGGCGCCGCACCGGACTCGCTGGCCGTGTCACCGTGCTCCTACGACACCGAGGCCGGCTCGCTCGCCGCCGACTGCGGGACGCTCGTGGTCGCGGAAAACCGCAACCACCCCGGCTCCCGGCTGATCGCGCTGCCCGTCGTCCGGATCCGGGCGACCGCGCAGCCGGCCGGGGAGCCCGTCTTCCGGTTCGGGGGCGGCCCCGGGCTGTCCAATATGGACTTCCCGCAGGCGAGCCGTCTCGCCGAGCACCATGACGTGGTGCTGGTGGGCTACCGCGGCGTCGACGGCTCGTCCCGGCTCGACTGCGCCGAAGTGACGAACGCCCTGCAGTCGGCGAAGGACATGACCGGGCCCGAGGCGCTGCCCCGCACGCGCCGCGCGTTCGACCGGTGCGCCGACCGGCTGCGGCGCACCGGCGTCGACCTGACCGGCTACTCGGTCGTCCAGCGGATCGAGGACATGGAGTCGGCGCGCAAAGCGCTCGGCTACCGGCGGATCGACCTGGTCAGCTCCAGCGCCGGCACCCGGACCGCGATGGTCTACGCGTGGCGCCACCCCGAAGCGCTGCTGCGCTCGGCGATGATCTCGGTCAACCCGCCAGGGCACCTGTTCTGGGACCCGCGCACCACCGACGCCCAGTTCGGGCAGTACGCCGACGTCTGCCGGGCGGACCGCGGCTGCGCCGCGAAGACGTCCGACCTCGCGGCCACCATCCGGTCCCGGGTCGCCGCCATGCCCGGCAGCTGGGGCCCGTTCGGCATCAAGAGCACCAACGTGCGGGTGCTGAGCCAGTACGCCATGCACATGAACGGACGGCACGAGGCGCCCGCCAACGCGCCGACCGTGATCGACGCCTACCTCGACGGCGGCCCCGCGGCGCTGTGGGCGATGTCGGTGCTGGCGGACGTCGCGCTGCCGACCTCGACGGTGTGGGGCGAGTTCGCGTCCTTCAGCATGATCGACGCACCCGCCACGCAGGCCTACTACGACCAGGGCGGCGATCCCGGGTCGATCCTGGGCAACTCCTCCACCGATTTCCTCTGGGGTGGTCCGGAGGGGTTCTCCCGGACGTGGCCGGACAGCCCGGACAACGCCGAGTACCGCACCGTGCGGCCCAGCGCGGTGGAGACCCTGCTCATCGGCGGTGAATTCGACTTCTCCACCCCGCCGGTCAACGCCACGAAGGAACTGCTGCCTTCACTGAGCCGCGGACACGAGGTGATCGTGCCCGGGATCGGGCACACCGGCGACTTCTGGGCCCAGCAACCCGACGCGGCCAAGCACCTGCTCAACACCTTCTACGACACCGGCCGCGTCGACAGCTCCCGGTTCGTGCGCACCCCGGCCGACCTCACCGCCGTGCCGCTGAGCATGGCGCTGATCGCCGGTCTCCTGGTCGGCGTCACGACCGGAGTGCTGCTGCTCGGCCTGCTGGCGCTGGTCGTGCTCGCCCGCCGCCGTCGCCGCCGCGGCGCGCCCGGCCGCCGGGCCGGCCGGTGGATCCGGCTGCTCGGTGCGGTGCCGCTCGGGCTCGCCGGCTGGTCCCTGGGTGTCCTGTTCGGCTGGACGTTCGCGCCGGAGTGGTTCATCACCAGCTTCGCCGTGGTGGTGCCCGGTACCGGACTGCTGGTCGGGCTGGGGGTGCACCTGGCCCGGCCGGCCGAGCCTTCCGCCGGCTCGCGCCGCGTCCCCGCGCTGATGCTGACCCTGCTCGGCAGCTGGGTGGGGGCACTGCTGGGCGCACTGGCCGGATCGGGCCTGCTGGTCCCGGCGACCGCCATCGCCGGTGCCGTCATCGGTGCGAACGCCGTCCTCGCGATCCGTGCCCGCCGGCACCGACCGGCGCTCAACTCGGGCTCAGCCGCGTCAGTCTCGGTGTGAGTCCCACGGAGGATGATCCTGGTCGCCCGCCTACGCGACGCTGGCGGTCGGCCAGGTGCCGTCCTCGACCAGCCCGTGGGTCACCCGGACGATCTCGGTGGCGGCGACCTCGGCCGCGGGTGGGATGCGGCCGGCTCGGGGCAACGCCAGGACGATCGTGCGGGAGATCGCGGGGTCGGCGATCGGGCCGCCCCGCAGCCGCCCGGCTGCCACGTCTTCGGCGACGCCCGCCGCGGGCAGGACGCTCCAGCCGGTGCCGGCGGCCACCAGCTTTTTCTGCACCGGCATCGAGTTGGTTTGGCACGCGATCGTGGGCGCCGTGCCGAGTGCTTCGTCCACGAGGGTGCGCAGGCCGTGTCCCGTGACCGGCAGGACCAGCGGGTTCTCGCACACCCGGTCCCAGGTGAGCGCTTCGCGGCCGAGTTCCGCGCCCGGGGGAGCGATCGCCCACAACGCCTCGCGCAGCAACGGGGTGATCGCGATCGACGGCGTCGAGTTCACGTTGTACAGCAGGCTCATGTCCACCTCGCCGTCGTCGAGCCACTGCCGCAGGTGACCGGAAAACGCGCTCAGGATCCGCACCTCGATGCCCGGGTGCCGGCGTCCCAGCACCTCCACCAGCGGCGCGGCCACGAGTTCGACGGTGCTCTCCAGCAGCCCGATCGTCACGATGCCGCGCACGTGCTCGCGGTCCGGGCGGATCTCGGCGCGGGCCCGGTCCAGTTCGAGCAACGCGCGTCTCGCGCGCTCGGCGAGGACCTCGCCCGCCGGGGTGAGGGTCATGCCCTGGCGGCTGCGCTCGAAGAGCGGCACTCCGACCTCGTCCTCGAGAGCGCGGATGTACCGGCTGACCGCGGGCTGCACGACGTGGAGCAGGCGCGCCGCCTTGGTGGCGCTCCCGGTGTCGCCGACGGTCACCAAGGCCAAGAGCTGCTTGAGTTCCACCCGTCCTCCTGCCGGTATGCCGGACGCGTCTAGGGATATCACGAATCGGTATTTCTCTCGACTCGTCATGACGGGTCAGGATGACAACCATGTACGAACTCAGCGCAGACGAGACCGCGATCGTCGACGTCGTCCGCGAGTGGGTCGACCGCGAGGTCGAGCCCGTGGTGCGAGAACTCGAGCACGCCGACACCTACCCCGAAGCCCTGATCGAGCAGATGAAGCGCATGGGCATCTTCGGGCTCGCCATCCCGGAGCCGTGGAACGACGCCGGCGTGTCCACCCCGTGCTACGCCGCGGTGACCGAAGAACTCGCCCGCGGGTGGATGAGCCTCGCCGGCGCCATGGGCGGGCACAGCGTCGTCGCCAAGCTCCTGCTCCACTACGGAACCCGGGCGCAGCAGGACCACTACCTGCCGAAGCTGGCCACCGGGGAGATCCGGGCGACCATGGCGCTGACCGAACCCGGCGGCGGGTCCGACCTGCAGGCCATCCGGACCGTGGCGCGCAAGGACGGGGACAGCTACGTCGTCAACGGCTCCAAGACCTGGATCACCAACGCCCGCCGCGCCCGGCTGGTGGCGCTGTTGTGCGTCACCGACCGCGACGCCGAGCCGAAGCACCGCGGGATCAGCATCCTGCTGGTCGAAAAGGGGCCCGGGTTCGAGGTGTCCCGCGACCTGCCGAAGCTCGGCTACAAGGGCGTCGAAAGCTGCGAGCTGTCCTTCACCGACTTCCGCGTACCCCGCGGCTCGCTGCTGGGCACCGTCGAAGGCGAGGGTTTCGCGCAGATGATGCGCGGGCTCGAAATCGGCCGCATCCAGGTGGCGGCACGAGCGCTCGGCGTCGGCGCCGCCGCCCTCGCCCGCTCGATCCGCTACAGCCAGGAGCGCGAAAGCTTCGGGCAGCCGATCTGGCAGCACCAGTCGATCGGCAACCACCTCGCCGACATGGCGACCGGGCTGACCGCGGCCCGGCAGCTCGTCCAGTACGCCGCCCGCCGGTACGACTCCGGCGAGCGCGCGGACATGGAGGCCGGGATGGCGAAGCTGTTCGCCTCGGAGACGGCCATGAAGATCGCGCTCGACGCGGTGCGGATCCACGGCGGCTACGGCTATTCGACGGAGTTCGACGTCGAGCGGTACTTCCGCGACGCGCCGCTGATGATCGTCGGCGAGGGCACCAACGAGATCCAGCGGACCGTCATCGCGCGGCAGCTCATCAAGCGCAACCCGGTCCGATGAGGCCCGAAGCCACCTGGCTCTTCGTGCCCGGCAACGTTCCCCGCCGCTTCGCCAAGGCGGCCGCCGCGGGCGCGGACGCCGTCGTCATCGACCTCGAAGACGCGGTGCGCCCCGAGGACAAGGACACCGCCCGCGCCGAGACGCTCCGCTGGCTGACCGGCGGCGGCCAGGCCTGGGTTCGCCTCAACGCCGCCGGGACGCCGTGGTCCGACGCGGACATCGACGCCGTCGCCGGCGCGTCCGGGCTGCTCGGCGTGCTCGTGCCCAAGGCCGAGGACCCGGCGGCCTTGGCCGCGTTGTCGGCGCGGCTCGGCACGGACACCGCGGTGGTCGCGCTGGTCGAGACCGCGGCCGGACTGCACCGCGTGCACGACGTCGCCGCCGCGCCCGGGGTGACCCGGCTGGCGTTCGGTGCGCTCGACCTGGCCGCCGACCTCGGGGCCGACGACACCGCCGAAGCGATGCTGTTCGCGCGAAGCACGATCGTGCTCGCTTCCCGGGTGGCCGGCTTGCCGCCGCCGATCGACGGCGTCACGACGGTCATCGACGACGCCGACGCCGTGACCACGGCGGCTCGTTACGCCCGCAGCGTCGGCTTCCGCGGCAAGCTTTGCATCCACCCGGCCCAGATCGGGCCCGCGGCACGGGGTCTGACCCCCGGCGCGGACGAAATCGCGTGGGCCCGCGAAGTGCTCCAGGCGGCCGGAGGTTCGGCGGGCGCGGTCACCGGTCCCGACGGGCGAATGATCGACAAACCGGTGCTCGACCGGGCCCACGCGATTCTCCGGCCCTGAAGTGCCGCTCACGAAAGGCTTTCCATGCTCCCACTCGAAGGCACCACCGTCGTCGCGCTGGAACAGGCGGTCGCCGCTCCCTTCGCGACCCGGCAGCTCGCCGACCTCGGCGCCCGCGTCATCAAGGTCGAACGCCCCGGTGCCGGGGACTTCGCCCGCGGCTACGACCGGACGGTCCACGGCGACTCCAGCTACTTCGTCTGGCTCAACCGCGGCAAGCAGTCGATCGAGCTGGACATCAAGGACCCGGCCGACCGCCGGGTGCTCGACGCGATGATCGCGGCCGCCGACGTGGTCGTCCAGAACCTCGCGCCGGGCGCGGTGGGCCGCCTCGGCTTCGACGCCGCGACCCTGCGGGCGGCCCGTCCCGGCCTCGTCCACTGCTCGATCTCGGGCTACGGACCCGGCGGCCCGTACGCGGGGAAGAAGGCTTACGACCTGCTGATCCAGTGCGAGGCCGGGCTCGTCGCCGCCACCGGCACGCCGGAGCAGCCGAGCAAGGCCGGGATCTCGATCGCGGACATCGCGACGGGCATGTACGCCTACTCGGGCATCCTCACCGCGCTGCTGCGCCGGGCCACCACGGGCGTCGGCGCCACCGTCGAGGTCGCCATGCTCGACGCGCTGGGGGAGTGGATGGTGCAACCGGCGTATAACGCGGTCTACGGCGGTGCGGAGACCCGCCGGACCGGGGCGAAGCACGCGTCGATCGCTCCCTACGGTCCCTATCGGACCGGAGACGGCAACCAGGTTTTCCTGGCCGTCCAAAGCGACCGCGAATGGGTTCGGCTGTGCCGGGAGGTGCTCCGGCGCCCGGAGCTGGCCGACGACCCGCGGCTCGCCCGCAACCCGGAACGCGTCGCCCACGACCACCTGATCGGGCCGCTGATCGAGTCGGCGTTCGCCGCGTTCGACGCCGACGGGGTCGTCGCACTGCTCGGCGAGGCCGGTATCGCGTGCGCCCGCCTGCGCCGTCCGGCTGAGCTCCTCGACCATCCGCAGCTCGCCGCCCGTGATCGCTGGCAGCAGGTCCGCGCCCCTGGTGGCATCGTCCGGGCCTTGCTGCCGCCGGTCGACATCGACGAAGTCGAGCCGGTGCTGGGCCCGGTGCCCCGGCTCGGCGAGCACAACGACGCCCTCCGCGCCGAATTCGGGTCCCGGCTCGAGGAGGTCACCCCGTGACCGAGCACACCGAAGTGCTGCAACCGGAGCCGGCCGTGGCCCTCGCCCGGCTCCTCGGCGTCGACCTGCCGGACCTGGAGACCGACGGGCTGCCGCCGCTGTGGCACTGGGTCTACCTGCTCGACCGGCCGCACCAGGCCGAGCTCGGGCCGGACGGCCATCCCGTGCGCGGGGTCGTCCCGGCGCCGGGACGCCGGCGCATGGCGGCCGGGGGCCGGGTCACCCGCACCGGGCCGCTGGTCGTCGGCCGGCCCGCGACCCGGCACACCGCAGTCGTGTCGACGACGGACAAGGCGGGCCGTTCGGGCCCGCTGACCTTCGTCGTCGTCCGGCACACCATCAGCCAGGACGGCGTGGTGAAGGTCGTCGAGGAGCAGGACATCGTCTACCGCGCTGCCGCGTCCACGCCTGTGTCGGCGTCGGCGGCCACTCCGGTGCCGCTCGAAGCGGGCGAGCGGGAGTTCCCGGTCGACCCGACCGTCCTGTTCCGGTTCTCGGCGTTGACCTACAACGCCCACCGCATCCATTACGACCGCGACTACGCCCGGGACGTCGAGGGTTACCCGGGGCTGGTCGTCCACGGCCCGCTGCAGGCACTGGCCATGGCGGAAACCGTCCGCGCAACCGGGGTGACGCCCGCCGCGATCGGCTACCGCGTCGTCGCGCCGCTGTTCGACCACCAAGGTCTGGTGGTGCGCGCCACCGGCGGCGGGGTTTCCGTGCGCGACCACAGTGGCCGGATCACCGCCACCGGCCAGGTCGAAACGCTCACTGGAGAAAGGAAAACACGATGAAGGCCGCGATCGTCCGGCAAGCCGGGGTCGTCGAGATCGACGACGTGCCGCGTCCCCCGATCGGCGAGGGGGACGTGCTGGTCCGCATCCGGGCCGCCGGGCTCAACCGCGCCGACGTGCTCGTCCGGGACGGGAAGTTCGCCGAACAACCGCCGTTCCCGATCATCCTCGGTGTCGAAGGCGCCGGAGACGTCGTGGCGGCCGGCGGCGCGGTCACGAACGTCGAGGTGGGGCAACGCGTGGTCGTGCTGCCCATGCTGGGCTGTGGCGTGTGCGACGCGTGCCGGTCCGATGTGGACAGCCGGTGCCGCGAGCTGAAGTTCCTCGGCGAACACACCGACGGCACGTACGCCGAGTACCTCGCCGTCCCGGCTCGCAATGCCATTCCGGCGCCGGAGTCCCTGACCTACGCCGAGCTGGCGGCGAGCCTGCTCGCGTACTTGACGGCCTGGCACATGCTGGTGACCCGCGGCGACCTGCAGCCCGATGAGACCGCGCTGGTCGTCGGCGCCGGGAGCGGCGTGGGCACCGCCGCGGTGCAGCTGGCCGCGGCTCTCGGCGCGCGGGTCATCGCCACCACCGGAACCGAAGACAAGCGAGACCTGCTGCGGGAAATCGGCGCCGACGAGGTCGTGAACTACCGGCAGGTGCCCGAGTTCGGCGCCGCGGTCCGCTCGCTGACGGACGAGCGGGGCGTCGACCTCGTCCACAACTCGGCGGGTGGGGCGACCATCCAGGAGTCGATTGGGGCGCTGCGCCCCGGTGGACGGCTGATCGGCATGGGCTCGCACTCCGGTCCGCACGCCGACATCGGCCTGTACAGCCTCTACCGCCACGAGATCGACTTCCGCGGAGCCCACGCCGGGGACCTCCGCGAAGTTCCCGACGTCCTCGCCTGGCTCGCCGCCGGGAAGGTGCGCCCCGTGATCGACTCGGTGTTCCCCATGGCCGACCTGGCCCGGGCTCACGAACGGCTGGTGAGCCCGGACCGCTTCGGCAAGGTCGTGCTGACGGTCGACTGACCTTCAGTCGATGGCCTTGTCCTTCGTCTCGGGCATGGTGAGGTAGACGACCAGGCCGATCGCGGCGGCGATCGCGCAGTACAGCCACACCCACGACCCGAGCCCGTGGGTGGTCAGCCACGTCGTGAGGTACGGGACGGTGCCGCCGAACACCGCGACCGACAACGCGTAGGGGAGGCCGATGCCGGTCGCCCGTACCTCCGGCGGGAACTGCTCCGCCATGACGGCCGCGACGTTGGCCGAGTAGCCGAGCAGCAGGACCAGCCCGGCGACCTGGACGAGCAGCAGCAACCGGAAATCGCCGTTCAGCAGCCGGAAGGCGGGCCACGCGAGCAGCAGGAACCCGCCGGCGAACGCCACCAGGGTCGGCTTGCGGCCGACCCGGTCGGACAGCATCCCGGCGAACGGCAGCAGGACCACGAACGTGCCGAGCCCGATCACGTTGGCCAGCAACGCCTGGTTGAGCGGGATGTGCGTGGACACGGCCGCGTAGGTGGGCAGGTAGGTCAGCCACATGTTGTAGAGCACGACGCCGGCGATGTTCAGCCCGAAGACGCGCAACGCCGCCCTCGGGTGCGCCCGGAGCATCGTCACCAGGGCGTTGCGCCGGTCGCCGCGAACGTGGCGGAACGAAGCCGTTTCCTCCAGCGAGCGGCGCAGCCAGAGACCGATGAGCCCGAACAGCGAGGCGACCACGAACGCCAGGCGCCAGCCCCAGCTGTCCACCGCCTGCCGGGGCAGCGCCGACGTGACGATCGCGCCCATACCCGAAGCGATGAGAATGCCGACACCCACCGACACCTGCTGCCACGAGCCGGCGAACGCCCGGCGGCCGGGGCCGGCGGACTCCACGAGGAAGGCCGACGCCGAACCGAATTCGCCCCCGGCGGCGAAGCCCTGCGCCATGCGGGCCAGCACCAGGATGACGGGCGCCGCGAGGCCGACCTGGGCGTAGGACGGCGAGACGCCGATGACGAACGTCGCCGCGGCCATCAGGCCGATCGTGAGCACGAGGCCCTTCTTGCGGCCGTGCCGGTCGGCGTAGGCACCCATGATCGCGGCGCCGATGGGCCGCACGACGAAACCGACGGCGAAGATGGCCAAAGTGGACAGCAGGGCTGCGCTGTCGTTGCCCGGCGGGAAGAAGTGGTGCGCGAAGACGGAAGAGAACGTCGTGTACACCGCCCAGTCGATGAACTCGACGGCGTTGCCGATGCTGCCGGCGACGAGCGCCCGGCGGCCGGCCCGCCCGGTCGCTTCGGCTGCCGTGCCGAGCCGAGTGGCTTCCATGGTCGTTCTCCCTCAGTTTCCGGGGGCCATCAGCCGGGCCCGGATCGGTGCGGACCGTGCGACGTCCGCGATCGTGAGCGCCATCGCCAGGCCGCCATCGCGGACGAACAGGTCGCCTTCCACGCTGCCGGCCGCGGCCGCGAAGGCGGCGGTGTGGTTCCCGTCCTCCGCCGGGAGGTCGAACGACAGCATCGGGTGCAGCGCGGGGATCACCTGCGAGACGTTCCCCATGTCGGTCGAGCCGAAGAGCTTGTCCGGGTAGTCCGGGAACGTGCGACCCAAGGCCTTCGCGTGGGCCTCGAACAGCGTGGCCAGGTCCGGGTCGTGGCGGAACTCGCGGTACAGCGACGGCTGGGTCGTGAAGTCCACTGTGGTCCCGGCCGCGAGCGCGCCGGCTTCGAAGCACCGGCGGACCCGCGCCCACACCTCGTCGACTTCGGTGATGGTGTCGCAGCGGATCATGCACTCGGCCACGACCCGGTCGGGGATGACGTTGACGGCCGAACCGGCTTCTTGCACCACGCAATGGACCCGGACCCCGTCGCGCAGTTGCTGCCGCAGCAGTCCGATGGCGGTCTGCGCGACCACCACCGCGTCGGCGGCGTTCAGCGCGTTCCACGGGCGCGACGCGTGACCGCCGCGGCCGGTGTACTCGATCCGCCACGACCGCGAAGCCCGGAACTGGGGGCTGACGACGTCCTTCAGCGACGGGTGCACCATCATGGCCGCGTGCGTCCCGGCGAAGACACCGCGGTTGACCATGATCTCCTTGCCGGTGCCGCGTTCCTCCGCCGGCGTGCCGAACACCTTGAGCGTCAGCCCCAGCTCGTCGGCGAACGGCGCCAGCGCCAGGGCCGCGCCCACGGCCGCCGCGGCGATCGTGTTGTGCCCGCAGCCGTGCCCGATCCCGGGGAGCGCGTCCATTTCGGCGCAGATGCCGAACACCAGCTCGCCGGAACCCACCGAGGCCACGAACGCCGTGGGCAGGTCCGCAACGCCCTTCTCGACGGCGAATCCGTGCCGAGCCAGGACGTCGGTGATCGCGGCGGAGGTCCGGTGCTCCTCGAAGGCCAGCTCGGGGTCGGCGTTGATCGCGTGTGACAGCGCCAAGACGTCGTCGAGGTGCGTCGCGAAAGTGCTTCCGATTTCGGTCATCGCCACACCTCGCCGAGCAGCCGCAGGATGTTGCCGCCGAGCACGGCGGTGATCTCGTCGTCGCGGTACCCGTGCTCGACGAGCCAGCCGGCGATGTTGCGGAAGTTCTCGGTCGGGTTTTCGAGCCCGTCGACGTGGCTGACGCGCTCCCACTCGAGGTCTCCCGCGTCGAACACGGTGGACGAGCCGATCACGTCGGAGATGGCCTTCTGGAAGGCGGCGTGGTCGCCGTAGAGCGTGTCCGGGCCGAACGCGACGTGCTCGATGCCCATCACCTCGACGGCGTGGGTGAAGTGGTCCATCACCGAGTCGATGGACTGCGCCCGGTGGTCGTAGGACACGGTCGTGTGCGGCGCCGCTTCGATGCCCAGGACGCCGCCGCGCTCCGCGCAGGCCTTGAGGACTTCGTCCGGTTTCATCCGGGCGATGGGCCAGACCGCCCGCGCGCCGGCGTGCGTGATCGCGATGGGCTTGGCCGACGCCTCGATCGCGTCCAGGCTCGTGCGGTCGCTCGCGTGGGAGACGTCGACGAGCATGCCCACGGCGTTCATGCGCTCGACCGCGCGCCTGCCGAAGGCGGTCAGGCCGCCGTCGCGCTGCTCCTTCTGGCCGCTGCCGAGCGTGTTGGCCTCCGCGTAGACCAGGCCCATCTGCCGGATGCCGAGTCCGTAGAGGACGTCGATGCGGTCCAGCTCGTTCTCGATCATCCCGGCGGACTCGGTGCCCATGACGAAGGCGACGTGCCCGTCCCGCTGGGCGCCGAGGATGTCTCCGACGGTGCGGGCGACGACGACGCCGTCCTGGTGGGCGAGATCGGCGAGCCGCAGGCCGAGCGTCGTGATCAGGTCGTCCCACTTCCAGCCCGCCCGGCGGGTGCTGCCGATGACGCCGAACCAGTTGTCGAAGACCGCGGTCAGGCCGGCCCGGCGGAGCTCGGCGAACGCGGTGAACTCGTGCTTGGCGCGCAGGAAACCGGGTGCGTCCGCGAAGTCGGCCGGGAGCAGCTGCGGGTGGTCGTGGAAGCTGATGGTGACGTTGTCCGCGAGCAGGCGGTCGATCCGGTCGTCGTCCGAACCGGCGGTGAAGCGGCTTCGGCGGGTACTCGGATCGGCCAGTTCGACGGCGGGGAAGTCGACCCCGCGCCGGAGGTAGGGGAATGATTCGTAGTCGTCGGGTTTGGCGGCGGGGCTGTACATCGAGACGCTCCTGGGTGGTCGGTGGCTAGGCGGTGACAGCGCGCCGGACGGTGCCGTCGTCGTCCACGACGATCGCCGGGTCCAGGTCCCTGGACACCGCGGCGACCTGCGCGAGGATCGACGCGGCGACGTCCGGCCGGGGGAGGACCGGCTGGCTGTCCGGGTCCAGTTCGATCGGATCGAGGCGGAGGGTGGGCCCGCCGGCGCCGCCCAGCCCGACGCGGAACACGGCGCTCTCGAACCACGGGCCGCGCACCAGGGCGGGCTGGTAGGGAGCCGCCGGGTGGGCGTCTTCCTTCGGCGCCATCGCTTCGGCGTTCCAGCCGTCGCACCAGTCGAAGACGAAGTTGCCGGTCGAGTACAGGATCAGCCCGTTCCGGTGGAACTCCACCGGGTGCAGGCAGTGCGGGTGGTGCCCGATGACGAGGTCGGCGCCCGCGTCGATCAACCGCCGGGCCAGGGGCCGCTGGTACTCGGCCAGTGGGCCCTGCGCCGCGGGCAGGTAGCAGTGCGGAACGCCCCAGTGCAGTGCGACGGCGACGAAGTCGTTGTGCTGCTTCGCTTCCCGGACCAGGGCTTCGGCCGCCCGCACGTCGGGCTCGTGGGCGTCGGAGTGGACGAACGGCGGCGTGCCCGGCGTCTCGTCCAGGAAGCCGCTGTCGTACTCGAAGGACTGACGCACCCGGATGGCGCCGATGCCCGCGCGGTCCGCGGTCGCGTCGAAACCGCGCGGTAGCGCACAGCAGAAGCTGAAGAACGCCAGGCTTTCGCCGCCGGCCGAGACGACCCGGGCGCGCGTCGCTTCGGCACGCGTCTCGCCGAAGCCGGCGTGGGCGACTCCCGCGGCGTCCAGCGCGCGGACGGTGTCACGCATCCCGTCGGCGCCGTAGTCCAGCGCGTGGTTCATCGCCAGGGACACCAGGTCGAACCCGAGGGCCGCCAGTTCGGCGGCGCCCGACGTCGGGGCCCGCATGGCGACCAGCTTTTCCGCGCGCTGCCCGCGTCCGGTGAGCGGGACTTCGAGGTTGCCGATCGTCAGGTCGCCGCCGCGCAGCAGGCCGAACGCCGACGCGCCGGGGTCCGCACCACCGGGGCGGCGCGGCCACCCCGAGAGCACGACATCGCCCACGACAGTCAGATCCATGCGAACTCCGTTCCGTATTGTGGCACGCTGTGCCGCACAGTAGACCGACGCGGACGGCGTTGTAAAGAAGCGCTGTGCCGGGATGAGGTACGGCAGTGCGTCCAGTGGTACGGTCGTGGCCTCATGGGCACCCCAGGCGACGGCGGCGAACCGGACAAGCCGAACAGCAGCATCCGGTCGATGAACAGCGTGCTGAGCACGCTTCGCGTCTTCGAAGAAGTCGCGGTGCGGCAGCCGATCGGCGTCTCGGAATTGGCCCGGGTCACAGGCATCCCGAAGAGCTCGGTCCAGCGCTGCCTGGTCACCCTCGAACAGGCCCGCTGGCTCCGGATCGTGGACCGGGAGCACGCGCGGTGGGGCGTCACGATGAAGGCGCTGGTGCTGGGTCTGCGCAGCGCGGGCGAGCAGGACCTGCGCGAAGTGGCGACGCCGGTCATCAAGGGGCTGGCCGCCGAGACCGGCGAGACGGTGCTCCTCGGCCTGCGCGACGGCGCCGAGTACCTCATCGTCGCGCGCGAAGACAGCACGCAGCTCGTCCGCGTCTTCATGGAGATCGGCACCCGGGTGCCACTCGGGGCGAGCTCGGGCGGTGTGGCGATCCTCGCCCGCCTCGAACCCGGCGAGGTCGGCGAACTCCTGCGGGCCGAGCCCCGGGAGTTCGAAGGCGCGCCGCTGCTCGGTCCTGAGGAGCTGCGCGAGGAGATCGCGCGGACCGCCGGGCGCGGCTACGCCGTCAACATGTCGTCGTGGTACCGCCCGCACGTCGCTTCCCTCGGCGCGGCGGTCACCAACGCGGCCGGACGACCCATCGCGGCGGTCACGCTGAGCATCCCGGAAATGCGGTACCAGCCCGCGCAGGAGGAGCAGCTGGCGAAGAAGGTCGTCGCGGCCGCGGACGAGATCAGCCGCCTGCTCGCGTCCCCGTGACGGCCTCCGCGCGCACGACGCCGGCGATGAGCGCGGCCGTCCCCTCCGGTGACTCCACCGGGAAGTGATGGCTGCCGAGGTCGACGAGCACCACGTCGGCCCGGCCCGCCAGCCGGTCGATGGCTTCCGGGGTGACCAGGTCGCGCACGCCGAACACGGTGACCGGCTGCCGGGCATCGGCGAGCGCCGCATCCATGTCCCAGGCGACCAGACCCTCGAACGCCCGGGTTCCCGCCGGCTGCCGCACCGCGGCCATCTTGGCGAAGTGCGCGTCCTTGAGCGCCGGGTCGGTACCCGGCGGCGAACCGGCCTCGACCATGGACCGGACCAGCCCGGCGAAGTCGTCCCGCAGCGGTCGAAGCAACCCTTCGGCTTCTTCGTCGCTCATGGCGCCGAAGAGGAAGAGGTAGTGCAGGGTGTCGAGCGCGACGATGTGCCGGACCCGCTCGGGACGCAGCCGGCCGGTCTCGACCGCCACCGCGCCGCCGAGTGAGTGCCCGGCGACGACGCCGTCGGTCACCCCTTCGGCGTCGAGGACCGCGGCGACGTCGCGCGCGAACTCCTCGATCGTCCAGGTGTCGCGCGCCGAGCGCGATTCGCCGTGCTCGGCGAGGTCGACCGCGAGCACGCGGAACTCGTCCGGCAGGAACCGGGTCAGCGCGTCGAAGTCCGTCCGGTTGCACGCCCAGCCGTGGACGAAGACGACCGTGGGGCCCTCGTCCGGTCCGCTGAGCGAGTACCGGATGGACGTGTCGTCGGGTCGGTGGACTTCGCGGCTTTCCGCCACCCGGTTCGTCGCCATGCCTGCTCCTCGTGCCACTATGCGATACGACGTATCGTCGAGTAGCATGACGGTAAGCGCGCCGTGGGGGCCTGTCAATCGCCGAGTGAAGGAGCCGCGGGATGCCGCCGACCCTGTTCAGCCCGATCGAGATCCGCGGGGTGCGCCTGCCGAACCGGGTGGTCGTCTCGCCGATGTGGCAGTACTCCGGAGTGGACGGTCGCCCGACCCCGACGCACACCGTCCACTACGGACGACTCGCCGAAGGCGGCGCGGGGCTGGTCATCCAGGAGGGCACGACGGTGGACCGGCGTGGCCGCGGCACCGTGGGGGACCTCGGTCTCTGGGAGGACAGCGCGGTTCCGCTCCACGCGCAGCTCGTGGAGGTCGTCAAAGCCGGTGGTGCGGTGCCGGGCATCCAGCTCATCCACGCCGGCCGCAAGGGGCGCCGGAACCCGCCGTGGCTCCCCGGCACGCCACCGCCGTCCGCGGACTGGCCGCGGCTCGCGCCCAGCGCGGTCCCCATGGGACTCGACGGGGCCGAGGCCCCCGTCGAGATGACGTTGCGCGACATCCAAGACACCGTGACGGCTTTCGCGGACGCCGCTCGGCGGGCGGACGACGCGGGGTACGAGGTGCTCGAACTGCAGGCGGCCCACGGCTACCTGATCCACAGCTTCCTCTCGCCGCTGGCCAACCGGCGCACCGACCACTACGGCGGGTCGACGGAGAACCGGTTCCGGTTCCTCGTCGAGATCGTCGACCGCATCCGGACGGTCTGGCCGGACGGCAAGGCGCTGTTCGTCCGCCTTTCGTGCGTCGATGTCGAGTGGACGATCGACCGGACCGTCGAGCTGGTCGGGCAGTTGCGGACCCACGGCGTCGACGTCATCGACTGCAGCTCCGGAGGGATCACCGGGCTGCCGTACCCGGGCCTGCGAACCGGCTACGGCTACCAGGTGCCCTACGCCCACCAGATCCGCGAGCGGACCGGAACTCCGACGATGGCCGTGGGACACATCGTCCGTGCCGCCCAGGCCCAGTCCATCATCGAGCACGGCCGGGCGGACCTGGTCGCGCTCGGCCGGGAGCTGCTCTACAACCCGAACTGGCCCCTGGACGCCGCGCGCAAACTGGGCGTCCCCGATCCGTACGCCCACGCCCCGGCGCGCATTTCGCACTGGCTGAGCAAGCGGGAGCAGAGCTTCCCGGGATTCGTGCCGTCCACCGGGGAGTGAGCTGCGCACCCGGGCCGGCCCGGGCCGCGCCTCGCGGGTGGTTCTGCCAGCCCTTGGTCTGGCCGTGCCCTTCCTGCGGTTCTCGGCGGACCGAGCCGCCGGGTCCCTCCAAGGCGCACGAAGTCGTCGAGCAGCACAGCGGTCGGGATCGCCGTGTTCCTCCGCTGCTAGCGTGCTGGGGTGAGCAACCCGCTGATCGCGCAGACCCAGGACTCGACGAAGGCCTACTCCGGCATCTCGCTCCTGGAGTCCGCCAACGACCTGAAGTCCGCGATCGAGAGCGGCGACTGGGCGTCGGTGGCGATGGGCGCGGTCGGCACGGCGCTCGACGCCCTGTCGATGGCCATGGACCCGTTCGGTGCGATCCTCGCCGCCGGTGTCAGCTGGTTGATGGAGCACGTCGGCCCGCTCAAGGAGGCACTCAACGGGCTCACCGGCAACGCCGACGAGATCCAGGCCCAGTCCGAGACCTGGGCCAACGTCGCCAAGGAACTCGGGAGCGTCTCCGCGGACCTGACCGACGCCATCAAAGCCGATCTGCAGTCGTGGTCCGGATCGGCCTCGGACGCCTACCGGCAGCGCGGGCAGGACGTGGCCACGACCCTGCAAGCGGCGCAGAAGGGCTGCGAAGGCGCCTCCAGCGGCGTCAAGACCGCCGGCGAGGTCGTGGCCGCGGTCCGCACGCTGGTGCGCGACATCATCTCCGAACTCGTCGGCCACCTGATCAGCTGGGCGCTGCAGGTCATCTTCACCCTCGGCATCGGCCTTACCTGGGTCGTCCCCCAGGTCGTCACCGCCGTCGCGAAGACCGCCTCGAAGATCACCGATCTGGTCACCAAGCTCGTCAAGGCGCTCAAGGCCCTGGTGCCGCTGCTGAAGAGGGCGGGAACGCTCTTCGAGGACGCGGGCAAGGCGCTCAAGAACATCAAGGTCGGCAAGGTCACCCCGCCGCCCAAGGCCGGCGACATCAACGGAACCCCGAAGGCGCCGCCGGTGAAGACCCCCGGCGGCGACGGTGGGGGCACGCCCAAGGACCACACCCCGCCACCGGCGGCCAAGGGCGGCGACGACACCACCCACACCTCCGGCGCCGGCGACGGCGGCGCCAAGGGCGGTGGCGGCAATCCACCGCCGAAGACCGACGAAGCGCCGCCCAAGGCCGACCCCGAACCGCCTCCGGCGCAGACCCCGAAGGGGCCGGGGAACGACAAGACGACCACCTCGGGCTCGGGAAGCTCCGGAGGCTCCGGCGGCGGCAAGAGCATCAAGGACAGCAACGCGAACCCGCACGAGAACGGCACCCCGCCGCCGGACCGGTCGGTGTGCGGCGACCCGATCGACGTGGCGACCGGGTGGATGCTGCTGACGCAGACGGACCTGGAGATCCCCGGCGCGTTGCCGCTGGAGGTGTCGCGCACGCACATCTCGTCCTACCGCGCGGGCCGCTGGTTCGGCCCGTCGTGGGCCTCCACCGTGGACCAGCGGCTCGAGGTCGAGGCCGACGGCGTGCACGTCGCCCTCGCCGACGGGAGCCTCCAGAGCTACCCCGTGCCGGTGACCTCCCCGGTGCTGCCGGTGGCGGGCCCGGCCCGGCCGCTGCGGCGCGTCGAGGGCGGCTACCTGGTCGAGGACCCGCAGCAGCAGCACACGCTGTTCTTCGAGGAGTCCGCCGACGGCGGGTTCCCGCTGCGGACGATCTTCGACGGCGACGGCAACCGCATCGACGTGGTGCCCGGGGCGAACGGGGTGCCGGCGGAGCTGGTCCACTCCTCCGGCGACCGGGTGCTGTTCGACAGCGCGGGCGGCCGGATCACCGCGCTGCGGGCGGCCGACGGGACGGTCGTCGCGAGCTACTCCTACGACGCCCGCGGCCGGCTGGCCGGGGTCGTCGACGCCGCCGGCACCCCCACCCGCTTCACCTACGACGCCGACGGCCGGATCGTGCGCTGGGAAGACGTCAACGGCCGCTGGTACGGCTACGGCTTCGACGCGGCCGGCCGGGTCGTGCGGGCCCGCGGTACCGACGGCTACCTCGACTGCACGATCGACTACGATCGCGAGAACCTCGTCACGAGCGTCACCGACTCACTCGGCGCGGTGCGCCGCTTCCACCTCGACGACCGGCTCAGGGTGATCGCCGAGACCGACGCGCTGGGCCACACCACCAGCCTCGCCTACGACGAGCACGGCAGGCTGCTCACCCGGACCGACCCGCTGGGCCGCCAGGTCCGCTACGAGCGGGACCGGGCCGGCCGGGTCGTCGCGATCACCGCGCCGGACGGCACGCGGTCGCTGACCGAGTACAACGAGCAGGGCCGCCCGGTCGCCGCCACCGGCCCCGACGGCGCCACGTGGCGCTACGAGTACGACGAGCGCGGCAAGGTCACCGGGGTCGTCGACCCGCTCGGTGCCCGGACCTCCTACGGCTACGACGAGCGCGGCAACGTCGCCGTGGTCACCGACGCGCTCGGCGGCACCACCCGGATCGCCTCCGACGCGGCGGGCCGGCCGCTGACCGTCGAGGACGAGGACGGCGCCGTCACCCGCTACACCTACGACCTGCTCGGCCGCACCACGTCGGTGACCGACGAGCTGGGCGCCGTCACCCGGTTCGCGTGGGCGGCGGGCGACCAGCTCGCCGAACGGGTCGAGCCGGACGGCGCGACGTGGCGGTGGCGGGACTCCGCCGTCGGGAACACCGACGAGAGCACCGACGCGCGCGGCAACACCACCCGCACCGAGTACGCGCAGTTCGACCTGCCGGTGGCCGAAACCGGCCCGGACGGCTCGCGGCTCGCCTACGCCTACGACACCGAGCTGCGCCTGGTGTCGGTCACCAACGAGCAGGGCCTGGTCTGGCACTACCGCTACGACCCCGCCGGGAACCTCGCCGGCGAGACCGACTTCAACGGCCGCACCCTGCACTACCGCTACGACGCCGCCGGACAGCTGATCGGCCGGACGAACGGCGCGGGGGAGACCACGACGCTGGAGCGCGACGTGATGGGCCAGGTGGTCCGCCGCGTCACCGGCGACGACGTCGCGACCTTCGCCTACGACGGGGCCGGCCGCATGGTCTCCGCGCGCAACGCCGACGCCGAGGTCACCTTCGCCTACGACGCGCTGGGCCGCGTGGTCGCCGAGACGGTGGACGGGCGCGTGGTCCGCTCGGAGTACGACGAGCTCGGCCGGCGCCGCGCGCGCCACACGCCGTCGGGTGCGGTGTCGCGCTTCGAGTACGGACCGGCCGGCACGCTCGCCGCGCTGCACGTCGGGAACCGCTCGCTGCGCTTCGAGCACGACCTCGCCGGTCACGAGCGCATCCGCCGCTTCGGTGCCGCGGAACTGCGCCAGAGCTGGGCCCCGGGCGACCGGCTCGTGGCCCAGACGGTCGTCGCGGGCACGCGCACGACCCAGCACCGCGAGTACGGCTACCTCGCCGACGGTTACCTGGCTTCGGTGGCCGACGCGATCACCGGCCCCCGCACGCTCGAGGTGGACCACTCGGGCCGCGTCCAGGCCGTCGTGGGCCGCGGGTGGCAGGAGAACTACGTCTACCACCCGACCGGTGTCATCGCCCAGGCGCAGACGCCGGGAGCGCCGACGGCCGGGCCGCGCGAGTACCGCGGCACCCTGCTCACCGCGGCGGGCGCGGTCCGCTACGCCCACGACCCCGAAGGCCGCACCACCCTGCGCGGTGCCGGGCCGGCGGGCCCGCAGTGGCAGTTCCGCTGGAACGCCGAAAGCCGCCTGACCTCGGTGCTCACGCCCCGGGGCGAGCACTGGCGCTACCGCTACGACGCGCTGGGCCGCCGGGTCGCCAAGCAGCGCCTCACGCCGGACGGCCGGGTGGCCGAGCAGGTCCAGTTCGCCTGGGACGGGGACGCGCTCGCCGAACAGGTGCGCTCCGGACCCGGTCAGCCCCCGGTCGCCACCGTGTGGGAACGGGAGCCGGGTACCGGCCGCGCCCTCACCCAGACCGAACGCGTCCTCGGCGCGCCGGGCGAGCGGTTCCACACGATCGTCACCGACCTCGCCGGCACGCCGAGCGAGCTGCTGGAGGAATCCGGTGAGGTCGCGTGGCACCGACAGGCCACGCTCTGGTGCAAGGTCCTCGACGGACCCGGCCGCACCACCACACCGTTGCGGTTCCCCGGCCAGTACCACGACGCCGAAACCGGGCTGCACTACAACCTCAACCGCTACTACGACCCCGAGGTCGGCCGTTACCTGTCCCACGACCCACTGGGCCTCGACCCCGGCCCGGACTCGCAGGCCTACGTCCACAACCCGACCGCGCTGGCCGACCCGCTCGGCCTCGCTCCGACCATCACCCCGTGCGCGGCGAAGAAGAAGCAGCAGGCGGCCGCCTCCGGTTCCGCGAAGTCCAAGGTGAACAAGTCGAAGCAGCAGCTGGTCGGCACCGGCGGCGTGGGGCCGAGCAAGAAGCCCGCGAAGGTGAAGACCAAGCCGGACGGCAACCCCGCGAAGTCCGACGGCTCGTACGGCACGACGAAACACGAGCAGGCGCGCACCTGGGACAAGTACCAGAACGAGATCAAGAACGACTCGACCTGGAAAGACCCCGGCAAGATCGTCAGCGGCAAAACGCACGAATCGGAGCACCCGATCGGGTACAAGGCGATCGGCGGGGACGAGTTCCAGCGGGCGAACGCCCACGAAACCCAGATCCGTGACGGCGTCAAGGCCGGCGATCGCGGGCCGAAGACCGCGGACGAGGCCGCCAACATCAAGGACGCCCGGCGCATGGAAGACGACGCTCCCGCGTACCAGGAGTCGGCGCAGGCGCACCGCGACAACATCGGCACCGGCGTGCGCGGGGAAAAGGACGGCTCGGGGTTCAACGCCGACACCTACCGCGAATCCCTCGGCAACACGTTGCGGGAAGGCCGGCCGAGCGACGGCGTCCAGCTCAACCAGCTCACCTACGCCCACCAGCACAAGGACGGGGGCATGATCGACAACCCCGCCTACATCAGCGACAAGAAGACCCCCGGTGTGCCCCCGCGCATCCAGAACTGGGAGCCGAACCCGCACTACAAGAACGACATCGAGACTCCCGACGAGCCGAAGATGACCCACGCGGAGCAACCCGCTCCCGGACGGGACTCCTTCCGGCCCACCGCCGGGACGGTGCAGGGCAAGGTCGCCGACGACTCCTACCACCACATGGTGGACAAGATGGAGGGCAAGTCGGTCGAGTACAGCGACGGCACCGGCGGTGTCGGCAAGCCGGGCGGCACCACCCACACCCCGCCGGTCTCGCACGACGACGTCATCGAGATGCACACCGCGCGCGACGTCGTGCGGGACGGTGCCAATGTGTCCAAAGAGGACATGCCGATGTTCCTCCACGACAAGGAGATGGGCCACCGCCTCGGGCAGCCGACGGACGCGGACAAGCAGAAGTACTGGGGCGACGACGTCAAGGACGTCGACATGTCGGACCAGGCGGTGCGCGACCGGATCCAGGCCCAGCAGGAACGCATGCAGCAGATGGTCGGCCAGCAGCGCGCCGGCCGCGGGCCGGGCTGGACCGGCGACCCGGACGCCATGGAGCTGGACGGATGAGGCCATCCCGGCCGGCCTGACCAGCGCACGGCTCCGTCGTTGCCGACCGCCGGTACCGGACCGTCCCGCGGCGACCGGCTCGCCGCGCCGGCTCTCCCGCACCGATGACTTGCGGCACGTGATGACCAGCCCGTGATCAGCGGGTTCGCGGCTATGCTCGCCGCGTGGCGATCGACTCTCCCGCAGTGAAGACCCGCCGGAGCACGCCCCGGGACTGGGTGCCGCAGTGGTCGGCGGGCGCTGCGCTGCGCGCGATCCGGGCGACGCTGGTGGTGCCCGCCCTCTTCGCGTTCAGCGTCGCGGTGATCGGCAACCTGCAGGTGGCGACGTTCGCCGCCTTCGGCGGGTTCGCCACCCTGGTCTTGGCTTCGTTCGGCGGCGACTGGCGGGAGAAGCTGCGCGCGCACTTCGGGCTCGCCGTCGCGGGCAGCGTCCTGCTGGTCGTCGGGACCGTCGCCAGCGCGTCGCTGCCGCTGGCGGCGGTCGTGACGCTGGTGGTGGTGTTCCTGGTGCTGTTCAGCGGGGTCGCGGGCCCGAACGCGGCGACCGGCGCCCCCGCGGCGCTGCTCGCCTACGTCCTCCCGGCGGCCTCGCCCGGCACGCTGGGCATGGTGCCCGACCGCCTCGCCGGCTGGTGGCTGGCGTCGGTCGTGGGCACCGCGGCCGTCCTGCTGCTGTCGCCCCGATCTCCCGCCACCGCCCTGCGGGACGCCGCGTCCCGGTCGGCCGGCACCCTCGCCGGCTACCTGGACGCGGCCTTGCGCGGCGACCCGGAGGTGCAAGCGGCCAAGGAGGCGGCCGTCGAGGCCAAGCACCAGCTGATCGACGAGTTCACCGCCACGCCGTACCGCCCCACCGGGCTGGCCGCCGAAGACCAGGCCCTCGACAGCCTGGTGGGCCTGCTCGAATGGTGCTGTTCGGTATTCGCCGACACCCTCGGCGAATACCCGGACCTGAGCCGGGCACCCGAGGTCGAACGGGAACTCCTCGCCGAGACCAGCGCGTGCCTGCGAGCGGTCGCCGGTCTGCTCGCCGACCGGCCCGGTGCCTTGGACACCGGCGAGCTGGACCGCAAGATCGAGGCGAGCGTGGCGTGGCTGCGCGGCATGGCCTCCGGCGATCCCGGTTACGCCGACGCCGTGCACCTGTCCTTCCACGCCCGGACCGCCGCTTTCGCCGCCCGCGCAGCGGCGGTCGAAGCTCGCGCCGCGACGCCCGGCAGCCGTCGCAAACGCTTTCCCGGCAGCCTCTCCCTGACGTCGCTGACCCGGGTGGCGTCACCTCAGACGAGCCTGCGGTCGGTGTGGTTCGTCAACAGCCTCCGCGGCGCGGTGGCCCTGAGCGCCGCGGTCGTCGTCGCCGGCGCGAGCGGCGTCGAGCACGGCTTCTGGGTGGTGCTGGGGACGCTGTCGGTGTTGCGCGGCAACGCGGCGGCGACCGGGTCGACCGCGTTGCGCGCGCTGGCCGGCACCGTGCTGGGGGTCGTCGTCGGCGCGTTGCTGCTGCTGGTCATCGGCACCAGTACGCCGGCGCTGTGGATCGCCCTCCCGCTCGCGGTGCTGGTCGCTTCCTACGCGCCGGGCGCCCTGCCTTTCGCGGTCGGCCAGGCCGCCTTCACCGTGACGGTGGTCGTGCTGTTCAACCTGCTCGCCCCGGCCGGGTGGCGGATCGGGGTCGTGCGGATCGAAGACGTCGCGATCGGCTGCGCGGTGTGCCTGGTGGCCGGCGCGCTGTTCTGGCCCCGCGGCGCCCGGGCCGTGGTCGCCGACGACCTCGCCGACAGTTTCCGCACCGGCGGTGCGTACCTCGCGACGGCCGCGCACTGGGCGCTCGGCCTCCGCCACGACCCGCCCGCCCCGGCCGCGGCGACCGCCGCCGGCGCCCGGCTCGACGACGCGCTGCGCGGGTTCCTCAGCGAGCAGGGCACCAAGCACGTCCCCAAGCCTCTCCTGTGGCGGCTGGTCACGGGCACCGTCCGCGCCCGGCTGACCGCGCACTCGCTGGCCGGGCTCCCGAACCCCCACGTCGAACCCGACCCGTTCCGCCTGCTCCTCGGCGAGCAGGCGGGCCAGCTCGCCGCCTGGTACGACCACCTGGCGTCCCGCCTCGACCGCACCGACCACGGCGACGTGCCGATGCTCGCCCCGCCCACGTTCCCGGAGCTCCTCGAGCAGCCGGGTGCCTCCGTGCGCGACCTCGCCTGCGCGTTGTGGGTCCACGAGCACATCAAGCACATCGCCGCCCGGCTCGCCGAACTCGTCGAGCCCGCCGGTGTGGTGGCGGCCCAGCGCCATCGCCCGTGGTGGCGGTAGCTCCGGCCGTCTCGCCGGTGCGGTCTCGAATACCCCCGTTGTAACTCTCGGCGCGCGCGTGGCGACTGACTGCCCGTGCTGATTTCGCCGAGTGGACTCGAGGAACGGGTGGCCGGATGACCGAAATGACCCACCCGGAGGGCGTTGACCGTGAGCGGGTGGCGTCGTCGGCCCGTTTCGTGATCGCGTTCGCGGATCTCGCCCGGGATGTCGTCGCCGAGGTGGCGCCCGACCAGTTGCCCTACTTCGCGCTGGTGACGGCCGAGTGGGCGGCGGGAAAGGATCCCCGCCGGCCCGGCGGTACCTGGTCCGGTGGCGAGATCGGCTCCGGCGGCGCGTTTTCCGTACTCAGCGACGTGATCCTGCCGCTGCTGACCGGCACCGCCGCGCAGGTGCTGGGCGCGGCGGGGTTCGCCGGTCTGCAGCGCCGCCGGTGGCGCCGCCGCCGTCCGCGTCCGGCGCACCTCGTCCTGGACGTCTCCCGGATCGGCGAGATCCGGGACGCGTGCGTCCTCCACGGCCGGACGCTGGGCCTGAACGAGGCCGAGGCGACGCTGCTGGCCGATGCGGTGCAGGCGGTCCTGCGCCGGACGGCGGACGGCGAGCGCTCTTGATCTCCTGCGTACCCCCGGCCCGCGAAAAGTCCGTTTCCCTGCGCATCGCGCCTGCGCCACCGCGTCTGTGGTGGGTGTACGTCCTGGTCACCCTCGCGCTGGCCGCCACCGGCGCGGGCGCTGCCGAGGCAATGTTCGTCACCCACGACTTCGGCGACTACACCGCGGCGCAGGCGTGCCTGGCCCGCAACGGCATTTCCGTCTCCGACGGGCAGCCGACCGCGTCGATGGGCCCGAGCTACGCCGACTGCGCCGGTGCCTACGACCGGCGGCTCGGGTTCACCAGCCTCGTCGGCGCCGCCGTGCTCCCGGCGACGGCGTGGCTGCTGATGGTCGCCGGTGGCCTGGCCACCCGGCGGAGGTTGCGCAGGAGCCGGCTCGCCGGCGTCCCGCCGGCCGACCTCGACCGGCTGACCGAACGCTTCACGGCGTTGTGCGAGAGCCAGGGCTTGACCGCGCATCGGCAGCCCAGGCTGGTTCTCGCCCCGCCCGCGACACGTGTCACCGACGCGTTCACCACCGGGCTTCCGGGCGCGCGCTCGTGGGTCGTCGTGCCGCAGGCCTACGCCTACGGCGGCAGTGCCGCGTTCGACGCGGTCGCGCTGCACGAGCTCGGCCACGTCCGCGCCCGGGACGTCCGGTGGGCGTCGGCCGCCTGGTGGGCCGGCTGGCTCGCCGTTCCGGCCCTGGTCCTCGCGCTGCTGCCGATCCTGGACGTGCCGGCGACGATGTGGAGCTTCTACGGCGGATCGCTGGTGGTCGCCACCGTCACCGCTGGTGCGCTCCTGGCGGTCCGCGCCGCGCTCCTGCGGCAGCGTGAGCTGACCGCCGACCGGCACGCGGCCGAGGCGACGGGAAATCCGGACGCGATGGCCGTCGTGCTCGGCGCCGGCACCGACCGGATCGGTGTGATCCGCCGGGTTTTCGCCACGCACCCGCCGGCGTCGGACCGCCTCGCCCCGGGCGGGCGCGAGGGGCGCTGGGACGGCGGGTTCGTCTACACCGCCGCCGCGGGTGTCGTGGCGATGCTGACCTACCACGGTGTGCACGCCGTGCTCGGGAACCTGCTCGGGTTCGTCGACACCGATCCCCGGCTGCCCGCCGACGTGGCGATGGCCGTCGCGGCGCTGCTGTGGACCGCGGTCGTGCTGCCGGCGTGGACCCGCCGGGCAGCGCTGCCCGAGCCGGGGTGGGCGGGCTCCTGGGCGGGCGCGGTGGCCGGGCTGGTCGCCGGGTTCTGCCTGCAGGTGCCCGGCGCGGCCGCGGCGATCACCGCGTTCTTCGCGCCCGAACGGCCGCTGCTGGTTCTGGCCTTGGCGGTGACCGCGTTCGCGATCGCCGTCTTGACGTCGGCGATCGCCACCCGGCTCGCCGAGCCCGCGGGCAGCACGCTGCGGCGGCGGGTGAGCTGGGCAGGCGGTTCTCTCGCCGTCGCGGTCGCCCTGACCGCGACCGTCAGCGGGACGGTGTCCTCGGTGGCGACCTTCCTGCTGTTCCCCGACCCGGCCATCGCCCGCGGGCACGTCATGGGCCTGGGCAGCGATCGCGCGTGGCAGTACGCCCCGGTCGTGATCCTGGCCGGGCTCGTGTTCGTCACCCTGCGGCAGCGGTGGCGCCGGCCCCGGCGGGTCAGCGTGTCGGTGGCCGCGGCGACCGCGGTGATCGGGGGCGCGGCGGCGGCGCTGTCCGGGCTGCTGCGCCTGCAAGCCGGGCAGAGCAACGACGTCCGGTACCTGCTGGCCTCCCAGCGGTGGTGGATCTGCGCGTTCGCGGGCCTGGTCGCGGCGGTGGCCGTCGTGCTCGCGAACCGCCGCCGCGGTGCGATCCTGGCCGGCGTGCCGTCGGCTTCGGTGATCGGCCTGCTGGTCACCGCTGCTGCGGGGGCCATCCAGTACACGGCCGTGCGGATCGCCGGGTACGCCCGGGAATCCTCGGTGTTCCAGCAGTCGGTGCAGGTGCCGGGTTGGCTGCTGCTGGTCGCGCTCATCGTCACCCTTCCGGTGACGTCGCTGCTCGCTACCGCCTGGGCGAGCCGGGCCCCGCGACGGGGAGCGGCCGCGTGGGCCGTGGGCTCCGGGGCCGTCGCGGTTCTGCTCGTGGTGGCCCTGATCAGCGGCCGGCTCTCGGCGGTGACCGTCACCGAGCAGGACTACGCGGCCGGGCAGGCGGTCCTCGCGCCGTCCGCGCCGACGCCGGTTCCGGCCGTCCCGGCCGCATCGCCGGACCACGGCCGCCCGCTCGACGAACCCGCGGCCACCGCGGCACTCGGCCGCCTGCCCGCTGTCCTCCCGGCCGATGCGAAACCCGAGGACAGCGAACCGTCGACGTCGGTGCCGGTGACCCCGCCGGACTGCGACGCGGCGGACAAGAGATTCGCCGCATTCGAGAAGGCTCAGCCTCGGACGGCCGACGTCGAGCGCAGCTACGCGTTCGCCGCGCCCGGCACCGTCGGCGGAGCCCACGTCACGGCGTCGGTCACCTCCTACACCGGCGTCGAGGACCTGTTCCCGGCCATGGACGAGGCCACGCGCGCGTGCACGCACTTCCGCATGCCGCAGAAGATCTACGACGGGGGACACCTCGACGGCGTCCTCACCCCGGGAGCGGCTCCCGCGTCGCCCTACCCGGCCCGTATCCGCAACCGGTCGTTCACCGGACGGTTCCACGGAAAACCGGCGGTCGTGATCAGCCGTGAATACAGCGTCCACATCGGACACAACCTGGTCGACGTCGAGGTCTTCTACGGGTACATCCGGACGCCACCACCGCAGGCGGTGCTGGACCAGGCCGACCGCATCCTGACCGACGCGGTGACCGAACTCGCCGGAACACTGTGAGACACGGGCGCGGCGGCGTCGAGCACGGCGAAATCGGCCAGCATCTACCCTGGTACCGGAAGCGTCGGGTAGCAGGAAGGTTCGAAAGTGACAGTGAACGCCGTCGACATCGGCAAGGCGGCCGGCGTGCTGCGCGCCGGGGGACTGGTCGCCGTCCCGACCGAGACGGTGTACGGGCTGGGCGCCAACGCCGAGGACCCGGCCGCGGTCGCGCGCGTGTTCCAGGTCAAGGGCCGCCCGCCGACCCACCCGCTGATCGTCCACCTCGCCGGCGCCGAGCAGCTGGGTGACTGGGTCGCCGAGGTGCCCGAGACGGCACTGGTGCTGGCCGGGCACTTCTGGCCGGGGCCACTGACGCTCGTGCTGCGCCGCGGTCGCCGGGTGCCGCTGGAAGCGACCGGCGGGCTGGAGACGGTCGCCATCCGGGTGCCCGCCCACCCCGTTGCGCTCGAGCTGCTGTCGGCCTTCGGCGGCGGTGTCGCGGCGCCCTCGGCCAACCGCTTCGGCTCGGTCAGCCCGACCACGGCGGAGCACGTCCGGGCCGAGCTCGGTGACGCCGTCGACTTCGTGCTCGACGGTGGCCCGTGCGACGTGGGCGTCGAGTCGACCATCGTCGACGCCACCGGCGACACCCCGAGCATCCTGCGGCCCGGAGGGGTGACGCCCGAGGACCTCGAAGCGGTGCTCGGGCGCCCGGTGGCGACCGGTTCGGCGAGTCCGATCCGGGTTCCCGGGCAGCACCCGTCGCACTACGCCCCGCGGGCGCGTGTCGTCCTGGTCGAGCCGGGGGAGATCGCCACCGCAGCGCAGGCCGCGCAGGAGCAGGGGCACCAGGTGGGCGTCTTTCTCCCGCCCTCCTGCGCCGACGTTCCGGTGAAGGCGCACGCCGTGGTGGCGGTTCCGGAGTCGATGGCCGGCTACGCGCGCGGGCTGTACGGCTTCCTGCGGGAGCTCGACCAGCTGGGGTGCGACGTCATCATCGCGTCGTTGCCGGCGGAGGAGGGGCTGGGTCTCGCGATCGCCAACCGCCTTCGCCGCGCGGCCGGGCCCCGCGAGCTCCGGTGACGGGCGCCGGGGTCAGGACGGGGAGCCGGCGGTGACGTCGAGGCCGCGGGCCGCCACCACGTCCGCGCGGCCGTCGGCCAGGCGGTAGCACAGGCCGACGACCGCGGTCTGGCCCGCGTCGACCCGGTCGGCGAGCACGCGGGAGCGCTCCAGCAGCAGGTCCACCGTGTGGCGGACGTGTTCGGCGAGGATTTCGCCGGGTTCGACCCGCCCGGCGGCCCTGGCCGCCAGCACGCTGGGTGTCACCCGCTCGACGACGTCCCGGATGTACCCGCCGGGGGTCACCCCGTCCTCCAAGGCGGCGGAGGCGGCGCCGACCGCGCCGCAGGAGTCGTGGCCGAGGACCACGACCAGCGGGCAGTCCAGCACGGCCACGCCGTATTCGATGCTGCCCAGCACCTCGGAGCCGGCCACGTGCCCCGCGGTGCGGACGACGAACAGGTCACCCAGACCGCGGTCGAAGATGATCTCGGCGGCCAGCCGGGAGTCGGAGCACCCGAACAGCACGGCGAACGGGCGCTGGCCGGGCGTGACCTCGGCGCGGCGGGCGGCGTCCTGGTTCGGGTGTTCCGGGGTGCCGGCGACGAAGCGCCGGTTGCCCGCGAGCAGCAGCTCGAACGCGCCGGCAGGGGTCAACGAATCGATCTCGGCCATGGCTGCAGCCTAAGCCAGGCCCCACGCCCGTGCCCGGCAACGCGGGAGTCGCGGAAACCGGACCGGCGGGTGATTCCGGCGCGGACGTACCCATCCGGGTGGTAACGCGCGGCGAATCCCCCGAGATACCCGAAGCGACAGCTGCGCAGCTCGCGACCCGGTGCTTCCCGCCGAGATGCGTCGAGGCTGCGCGGCGGAAGAGGACGGGCACTTGAGTACTGTCGTCGATCCCCACGGGGATCCCGCCACCGACGTGCTGGTCCTGCGCGGTGCCGGGGACCTCGCCGACGCGCACGCCGCGGAGAAGATCGTGGCGCCGGCCGCCGCGGCCGATCCCGCGACCGCCCTCGTCCTGGACCTGGCGGCGGTGACCTACCTGACCACGGAAGCCGTCGTCCCGTTCGTCGCACTGGCCCGCCGCTGCGCCTCGGAGGGAACGTCGTTGCGCGTGGTGGCCTCCGAGCCGGTCCGGCGCAAGCTGGCGAGCCTGGGCCTGCTCTCCACCTTGGCGCTGGGCCCGTGAAACGGCGCGAGTGCCGCCGGCTAATCGCCGTGACCGCGAACCTCCGGCGCGCCGAAGCGCTCGACGGCGGCGTCCACGGTCCGATGGATGTCGAACAAGTCGTCGACCCGGGTGATCGCCAGCGGCCTCAGCACGCTGCGCTGGGTCGCCACCAACGCGACGTCGATGCCCGCCTTCCCGGCGGCTTCGTGCAGCCAGGCCAGCGCGGAGAGACCGGCCGAGGCGAAGAACCCCACGCGGCTCAGGTCGACCACCAGCGCCCGGGGATTCCGGGCGAGCGCCGCCTCCATGGCCGCACGCAGCGTCGACCGCACGACGTGATCCACGTCGCCGCCCACTTCGAGGACCGCGATGTCGCCGATCGATCGCACGGCGGCCGCCGGCATCGGCGGGTGCCCAGGTTTCATGAGCTGTGCTCCGAGGGAAAGCCGGTTCTGTCGACCGGGAACGACGACGGCGTGCTGCACGCCACGGCTGACGGCTGAACCGCGACCTCAGAACGACCTGGCACGGCGGGCGACCACCACGTCAGTTGTCATATGACAACAGTGAGCCTAGAGTCCCGCCGCGTGGTTGTCATCCTCGGTCAGATCACGATTGGCCGCGGCCTGGAACGCGCGCAGCCCGGTGGCGAGGGCGTCTCGTTCCTCGGCGGTCAGCGCGGCGAGAACACCGTGCAGGCTTTCCCGGCGACGTGCCCGCAGGTCCTGCAGGTAGGCCCGGCCGCTGTCGCTGAGGCGCAGGACCAGCTCGCGGCGGTTCCGGGAATGGGGGAGCCGTTCGACGAAGCCCACGGCTTCCAGGCGGTCGCACAGCCTGCTGGCCAGCGGCGGGGTGGAGCCGAGCAGTTCCGCCAGTGTCCGCAGGTTCAGCCCTTCGTAGCGGTCGAGGGCGACGACCGCTCGCACCTGCGAAACCGACAGCGGCCGGGGAGAAGCGTCACGGGCCCGCTCGAACAGGATTTCGAGCAGCTCCGCGGTGTCGGACACGGCCTCGGCCACCTGGTCGGCAGCGCGTGTCCTGCGCGAACGGTTCACCGCGTTCACTGTGGCATCCCTAGGTCGAGCCGTCGACGCAGCCTATCGTGCGCTCTCACCCGATCGGAGCGGCCTCCGGCTCGGAACGACACCACCGCGTGGCGATCCACCGCCGACTGTTGTCACATGACAACAGTTGTCGTACGGTGTCCGCGTGGTCAGGAATCTACCCCTCGTCCGCGGCGAGCGGCGGCGCGAAACGCGCTCAGCCCGGCGGACAGAGCCTCGCGTGCTTCGGGAGGCAGCGCGGCGAGCACAGTCGCGATGTGTTTCTTCCGGCGCGCCCGCACCCGGTTCAGGTGAGCCCGTCCGCGTTCACCCAGCCGCAAGGACAACTCGCGGCGACTGTGCTTGCTGAGCGTGCGTTCGACGAATCCGGCGGCCTGGAGGCGGTCGCACAGGCGGCTGGCCAAGGGTGGCGTGGTCCCGAGCTGCTCGGCCAGCGAGCTCAGGTTGATGCCTTCGTGGCGGTCGAGCACCACCAGGACCCGGAACTGCGAGGCCGGTAACGAGTCCTCGGAGACCTGACGGGCGTAATCCCACAGGAACCCGAACGAGTCGACCAGGTCGGCGGGCTCGGCCGCGGCTGCGTCAGCCTGCCAACGTGTCGACCGGTCCACAGACCCGATTTTCGCACCTCAATCCCCGTCCGGCAGCGCCACGAGCGATCTTCGGCCTTTCCGAAGAGCCGGTTCGGGCCGACATCGACAGGAGCCCCGCCAACCTCGGGCTCCGAGGAGGACACCGCGGTGAAGACGACGGCGGTCGACCGGCTGCTGCGCGAAGCCGCGCCGCACGAACTGCTCGCGGTGCTGCGAGCCGTGCTGACCGCGGGATGGGACGCCCAGGGCGTCGAACTGCTGCTCGCCGACTACGGCATGACCGAGCTGCAGCCGGTGGCGGACCTTCCCTACAGCAGGGAACCCGTGCCGGTGCGGGGGACCGCGCCGGGCGTGGCGTTCACCGGTCAGCAGGTGAGGTTCGAAAAGACCGCGAGCACGGTCACCGCGCACGTCCCGGTCTCGGTGCGCGGTGACCGCCTGGGTGTCCTGGCGGTCACCTTCGCGACCGCACCGGACCCGGCGGTGCAGCTCGAACTGTCCCGGATCGCCGGAGCACTCGCCCACGAGCTCCTGGTCGCCGGCCGGGACACCGACCTCTACCTGCAGGCGCGACGGACCAGCCGGCTCACCCTGGCCGCCGAGATGCAGTGGCAGCTGCTGCCGGGACGCTCCTGCACCCGGCCCGAGTTCGCGCTCGGCGGGCAGCTCGAGCCCGCTTACGCCGTCCACGGCGACAGCTTCGACTGGTCGGCGACGGCCAGGTCGCTGACCGTCACGCTGGTCAACGGCACGGGACACGGCGTCGACGCCGCCATGGTCACCCACCTCGCCGTCAACGCCATGCGCAACGCCCGCCGCGCCGGCGTGCCCCTGACCGCCCAAGCCGAACTCACCGACCAGGCCCTGCACGGCCACTACGACGGCCGCGAGTACGTCACCGCCCTGCTGCTGCAGCTCGACCTGGCGACCGGCGCGCTGGACGTCGTCGACACCGGTTCCCCGCGCGTGTGGCTGCTGCGTGACGGCGATGCCCGCCGCGTGTCCTTCGACGAGCAGCTGCCCCTGGGCGCCTTCGGCGACACCGACTACCTCACGCAGCGCCTGCAAGCCAGGCCCGGCGACCGGCTGGTCTTCGTCAGCGACGGCGTCTACGACGTCATGGGCCCCACCGGCGACCTGTACGGCGACGCCGGCCTCGCCCGCACGGTCACCGACACCGCCGAACTCCCGGCGGCGCAGGTTCCGGGCGCCGTGCTGGCCGACCTGGCCCTCCGCCGCGCGGCCGGGGGGACGACCGACGACGCCATGGTCGTCTGCCTCGACTGGTTCGGCCCCGGCGCGAGCGCACCTGCGGGGTGAGTGGCGTGCTTCACACGATCGGGTCGTGACGATCTTCCCGCTCGGCTGTCTGTCCTGTGTGGAGGAAACAATCGAAGTCGGTTCCTCTGCCACCGCAAGACATCCGATCCGTGCGAAGGAGACACCACGATGACCGCTGCTGCCACCAAGGTTCCCGCGCAGACCTCTTCGTCCCAGCCCGCCGCGAAGACCGAGGGCGCGCTGGTGAGTGCCCAGGGCTCGACGTCGATCTCCGACGTCGTGGTGCAGAAGATCGCCGGCCTGGCCACCCGCGAAATCCCCGGTGTGCACGCACTCGGCGGGGGTGCGGCGCGGGCGTTCTCGGCGATCCGGGAGCGGATCCCGGGCGCGACCGCCTCGGCGGGCCAGGGCGTGTCGGTCGAGGTGGGGGAGAAGCAGGCCGCCGTCGACCTGCAGCTGGTCGTCGAGTACGGCGTCTCGATCGCCGACCTCTCGCGTTCGGTGCGCCGCAACGTGATCACCGCGGTCGAGCAGATGACCGGCCTGGAGGTCGTCGAGGTGAACATCCACGTCGGCGACCTGCACCTGCCGTCGGACGACGAAGGCGACAACACCGACACCGGCCGGGTGCAGTGACCCCCGAGCCCGACGCCGCCCGGATCGCCGCCGCCGTGCTGGCCGTGCCCGGCGTGGCCGGCCTGCACGGCGGCCGGTTCGGGGAGATCGCCACCCTCGACCCGCCGCGGCGGATCAAGGGCGTCCGGGTCCGCGACGAAGACGTCACCATCGCCGTCACCGCGCACTTCCCGGTGGTGGCCGCCGACCTCGCCGCGGCCGTGCGGGCCGCGGCGGGCGTCACCGGCCGGGCCGTGCACGTCATCCTGGCGGACCTCGCCGAACAGCCCACTGTGGAGCAGCAAGCGAAGGAGAAGGTGTCGTGAATTCCACCCAGCTCGGCCTCCTGACCGGCCTCGTGCTCGGCCTGGCCGTCGCCTTCGGCGGGTTCGGGGCGTTCGCCGCCGTCGCCGTCCTCGGCGCGATCGGGTTCCTCGTCGGCCGCGTTCTCGACGGCAAGCTCGACCTGTCCCAGCTGTCCGGGCGCGACCGGGGCTGAGCACCGTGACCGCCACCCTCGAACGCGGCACACTCACCATCGCCGACCAGGCCGTGCAACGCCTGGCCGCCCACGCGGTGCGGGAAATCGACGAGGTCGGCGGCGCCGCCGGCCGGGTCCTCGGCGTCAGCCTCGGCGCCGAAGACCCCGACCGGTCCGCCAAGGTGACCGCCCACGTCACCGGCGGCGAGGTGGCGCTGGACGTGCGCCTCTCGATCACCTACCCGGCCTCGGTGACCCGGACGACCGAGCGGGCCCGCGAGCACCTCGAGCGACGCGTCGAGGAGCTGACCGGTCTCACCGTCACCCGCGTCGACATCACCGTGACCGCCCTGCACAGCCCCGTCGCCACGTCCCGGAGGGTCGAATGAAACGCCGTCCACGCCGCAGCGTCCCGGCTCTGCTGAGCGCGCTCGTGCTGCTGGCCGCGTGCGTGCTCGTCGCCGTGAGCGCCATCCAGCGCATCCTCGGCGAACGTCCCTGGATCAGCTACGACAGCGTTGCCGCCACGCTGCACGACCTGCGCTGGAACGACATCGCGACCGCCGTCGCCGGAGGTGTTCTCGCGCTGGCCGGCCTGGTGCTGCTGCTCGCCGCGATCCTGCCCGGTACGGCCACCGTGCTGCCGCTGGCCGGGCGGTTCGATTCCGGCGTCGCCCGCGGCGGCTACCGCACGGCCCTGCGCACCGCCGCGGCCGCCGTCGACGGCGTCGCCGCGGCCCGGGTGAAGCTCGGCCGGCGGCGGGTCAAGGTCCGCGTCGACACCGCCCGCACCCGCCCCGACGGGCTGGCCGACGCCGTCCGCACGGCGGTCGCCGACCGGCTGGACCGGATCGGCCCGGCCGCCCGGCCCGCGGTGGCGGTGCGGGTCCGCGCCCCGAGGAGGACGACATGACCGACCTCAACCGCCCGGCCCGCCTCAACCGCACGGTGCTGGCCTTGCTCGGGCTGCTCCTGCTGGCCGCCGGCGGATTCGCGGTGGCGACGCACTTCGGGCGCTTGCGCGTCCTCGACCCGGCGGCCACGCTGGTGCCCGGCACGGCCGCACCGCCGACGTGGGTCTGGTACGTCACCGCCGCGGTCGCGGTGCTGCTGGGATTGCTGGCGCTGCGCTGGATCCTCGCCCAGCTGACCCGCCGCCCACCGACCCGGACGTGGCGCTTCGACACCGACCCGGACCGCGGCCGCACCGAACTGGCCGCCGACACCGCCGTCGCCCCGTTCACCGAAGAACTGCGCGCCCATCCCGGCGTCCACCAGGCGCGCGCGACATTGGCGGGGGCCCGCGAAGCCCCGACGCTGGCCCTCGTCATCACGCTGGCCCAGGACGGTGACCCGCAGGAGGTCCGCGAACACCTGGCGGCGGAGGCCCTGCCCCGGCTGCAGCAGGCGCTTGACCTGGAAGCCCTCCCGGTGAGCGTGGAGTTCCGCTTCGCCGCCACCACCGGTCGCAGCCTCCGCTGACGGGTCGAGGGCCACGGCCCGGCCCTCCCGGATCCGCAGGACCACCGCCGATCCGGGAGGGCGCGAGGAATTCAGTAGCAGTCGTTGCAGCTGGTCACGTGCACCTTGGTGCCGCCGCGGGGCTGGTCGGACTCGAACCTCATCCGTTCACGCCGGGAGGACGACATCGCCGACCAGCCCTGGCGCGGTCCGTCCACGCACAGGCCCTGTGCGCTGCTGTACCGGCCCTGCAAGGTGTAGTGGCCGTAGTAGTCGATGTACCCGACCTCCAGCACGGGTTTGGCCCACTGGCAGTTGGTGGTCGTCATCCGGGTCCAGACGGTTCCGCACGTCGCCGAGTAGCGGAGCTCGATGTAGTCACCCCAGTTGTCGGTGTACTGGTCGAGGTTCTTCGCGCCCGTCGAGCACCCCATGGCCTGCGGGTCCTTGCCGTTGCAGCTGTTGTAGCCGCAGCCGACGGCCAATGCCGGGGCGACGTCCAGCCCGAGCAGGCCGATGCCGGTGACCATCGCGACGCAGACAACGCGTCGAAACCGGGTGAATCGCATGCGTTCCTTCCTCCACATCAGGCGTGACACACGGACTGGTCCTTGCGGCAGGCGATGGAAGCCTTGTTCCGGTGGTCGACGTCGGTCAGGGTGATGTTGACCTGCTGGACACCCCCGGGCACGTCGGTCGCCAAGGGGAAGTCGTCGATGGTGCCGGTCAGGCACGCGCCGCGGACCTCCCAGATGTCGGTCACCCGCGTGTTCCCCTGGTAACCGGCGTACGCGACGTCCACGCACTCGCCGCTCTTGACGGTCAAGGCCTGGTTCGAGAAGGTCACTGTCCTGCCGGAGGTCGACCAGCTCAGGTTACCCGTGAGGTGGCCGACGATCGTGCCGGAGCTGTGCCGCACGGTGACCTCGAATCCGGCAGGCGCCGCGGTGGCGACCGGAGCCCCGGCGACGATGGCCGCCGCAGCCGCGGCGACCACAGCGACCGCTTTCCCCCGGCGCCCCGGGTTGCGGCGTGTTTTGGTGCTGATTCCCATCGTCGGTCTTCCTCTCGTCAACCGTGTTCGACTGGCGACGGAAGCCTCACAATGCTCACTGCAGTCGCGCTGCAGGCTTACGGAAAGTAGCTGGCCGGAGGTACTATCGCGCCGGGGAGGGGATAGACGCATGCCCGTAATCCGGTTCGGTGTACTCGGCCCGGTCGCTGCCTGGCGCGGGGTGGACGCGCTCGAAGTGGGCTCCGGCAAATGTCTCCTGGTGCTCGCGGTGCTGCTGTTGCACGCCGATCACCGGGTGGACCGCGATCAGATCATCGAGGGCGTCTGGGGCGCAAAGCCGCCGAGGAGCGCGGTGAACCTCGTCCAGAAGTACGTCGGCGAGGTGCGCCGATCGCTGGAGCCGGACGACGGCTCGCTGGAGACGGTCGGCACGGGGTATGCGCTGCGGGTGGTCCCCGACCAGCTCGACAGCGCCCGGTTCACGTCGGGGCTCGCGCGGGCTCGGGCGGCGAAGAGCGACGGCGACCCGGCCGCCGCGCGGCAGCACCTCGCCGAGGCGATGGCGCTGTGGCGCGGGCCGGCTTTCTCCGGTCTCGACACCCCGGCGGCCGTCACCGAACGTGCCCGGCTGGAGGAGTACCGCCTGGGTGCGCTGGAGGACCTCGCCGAGCTCGACCTCCTGCGTGGGGAGCACGCGCCGGCCGTCGCCGAGCTGTCCCGGCTGGCCGGCGAGCACCCTTACCGGGAACGCGCGCGGGAGCTGCTGATGCTCGCGCTCTACCGCAGCGGCCGCCAGGGTGACGCGCTCGCGGTGTTCCACGACATGCAGCGCCTGCTGGCCGAGGAGCTCGGCGCCGACCCCGGGCCCGGGCTGCAGCGCGTGCACGCGCAGATCCTGCGCGCGGACCCGGCCCTCGACCCGGCCACCGCGACCGGGGCGCTGACCGGCATTCCCATGCCCTCCGCGCGGATGGCTGCCGACCGGTGGGATGAACTGCAGCCGGTCGCGATCGAGGACCGGCTCGAAGCGGACTTGCACCTCGGCCGCACCGACGAGCTCGTCGACGAACTGACCGCGGTGATCGCCGCGCATCCGCTGCGCGAACGACCCCGTGCGCAGCTGATGACGGTACTGGCCCGCTCCGGGCGGATAGCGGAAGCGCTGGACGTCTACCTGGATCTGCGCCGGACCATGGTCACCGAGCTCGGCGTCGAGCCGTCACCCGCGCTGCGCGCACTGCACGCCGGCGTGCTGCGTGGTGAACCGGCGCTGCGGCCCGCGGTCACCGCCCCTCGCGAGGTGAACCGGCCGCAACAGCTGCCGGTGGATCTCGCCGGCTTCACCGGCCGAGCGGAGCTGCTGGCCGAGCTGGCCTACGACCTGCGCGCGCCGGACCGGCGCGAGCCGCTGGTGCTGTCCATCTCCGGCGTCGGCGGTCTCGGGAAAACGACGTTCGCGGTGCGGCTGGCACACCAGGTCCGCGACGCGTACCCGGACGGCCAGCTGTTCGCGACGCTGGGGGACTCCAGCGCCGCAACGGTGCTTCCCCGGTTCCTGCGCGCACTGGGCATCCCCGTCGACATGGTGCCCCCGGACCTCGACGAGTGTTCGGCGCTGCTGAGGGATCTGCTCGCCGACAGCAGGGTGCTGATCGTGCTCGACAACGTGCAGCACGAACGGCAGGTCCGGCCGCTGCTGCCCGCCGCGCCCGGCTGCGCGGTCCTCGTCACCAGCCGCCAGTCGCTCAGCGGGCTGGAGCACGGCAGGCGCGTCCGGCTCGGCCTGCTCGGCGACGAGGACGCGGCCAGTCTGCTCGGCACGATCACCGGCGTGCGGCACGCGCCCGACGAGCCGCTGCTGGCGCACTGCGGCGGTCTGCCGCTCGCCCTGCGGGTCGCGGGCGCGCTGCTCGCCGAACGCCCCCATTGGAACACCGCGGACCTGGCCGAACGGCTGACGGCCGAGCGGACCCGGCTGGACTGGCTCGCGGTCGGCGACCTCGCCGTCCGCGCCAGCTTCGCGATCAGCTACCACCAGCTGCCCGCCACCCACCGGATCCTGTTCCGCAGGCTGGGCTCGCTGGGCGTGCCGACCTTCGGAGCGTGGCTGGCCGCCGCGGTGCTGGGGATCGACGCGCGCGCGGCCGAGCGGATGCTGGAGGACCTCGTCGGCTGCAACCTCGTGGAACCCGCCGGCCGGGTCGCGGGCGCGGTCCGTTACCGGCTGCACGACCTGTTGCGGTGCTTCGCGGCCGAGAAGGCCGAGGAGGAACCGGCGCCTGCACGTCGGCAGACCATCACCAGGGCTCTCGGCGGATGGCTCCACCTCAGCGAACAGGCGGCGGCCATGCTGCCGCGAAGCGTATTGACCCCGGCACCCGGCGACGCGAGCCGCTGGCAGGCCGGCAGCGAGCCGATCACGGACCCCACGGAGTGGTTCGAAGCCGAGCTGCCCGCGCTGCACGCGGCCATCAAGATCGCCGTCGCCGAGGGGATGGCCGACCACGGCTGGGAACTGGCCGTGATGTGCCAGCAGTACTTCGACCACAGCGGCCGCAACGAGGTCTGGTTCCAGTTCACCACCGACGCGCTCGCCGGGGTTTCCGACGGCCGCGGCCGGGCCGCGCTCCTGCTGGGGCTCGGGCAGTTGCACATCTACTGGGACCGGTTCCCGGAGGCGTTCGCCGCGCTGCGGGAGTCGTTGGCGATCAGCGAAGAGCTGGGCGACGTGCCGGGCATCGCGCGTGCGCTCGGCGGGCTGGCCACCACCTACCGGGTCACCGGCCAAGCCGGCGCGGCACTGGATTTCAACGCGCGCGCGACCGTACTGGCGATCGAGACCGGCGACCGCCACCTCGAGATCCAGCTCCGCGCCGGAGCGGCGACGCTGCACCTGGCCGAGGGCAGGCCCGAGCGAGCCTGGACGCTGCTGGAAGAGGCGTTGGAACGAGCCATGACACTGGGCGACGACCACCGCACTGCCGCCGTGTTGACCCGCTGCGGCGAGTTCAACATCAAGCAGAACGCCCCGGCGAAGGCGTTGCGACAGTTGACGCGGGCGCTGGAGATCGTGGAAGGCCGGCGCGATCGGCGCTGCACCGCGCGGGTACAGCTCCACCTGGGCCGCGCCCACGCGATGCTCGGCAACACGGCGACGGCGATCGACGTGCTGGCCGCCGCCTGCTCGCTGTTCGTCGAACTCGGTGACGGGCAGAACGAGGCCAACTGCGCGTTCGAACTGGCCCATGCCGCTCGTGGCCGGCCATCGCGCTAGTGCGGCATGTCCGGTCGCGCTGCTGGCCCTGATCGGTACGGGTGGCCTCATCGCGAAGAGGGGAGTGGCGCCGATTCGAGTGGTGTGCGCTCGGGTGGTGGTCCCGCGCGACGGCGTCACCGGCCGACGGGGCGGGGGAACTGCCGGTGGGCGCGGTCGACAACCCGGCGGATGGGGGCTTCCTCACGGCGGTCCCGGCGCCAGGTCAGGTAGGTCACGATCGCGGGCTGGGGGTCCTGCAGGGGGCGCAGCAGCACCCGTTCGCCGTGCGGTGCCGAGAAGTGGCTGTGGTCGTGCCAGGCGGCGGGCAGGAACGAGCAGTGCGTTCCGTCCGACAGCAGCATTGCCAGCCCGTCCTCGACGGCGGCGTTGATCCGGTCCACCAGCGGCACCATCGCCAGGTAGGGATGGAGGACGTCGGGGAAGGTCCAGGGGTCGATGTTGGTGGCCAGGCGCAGTCCGACGAGGTCTTCGGGACCGACCCGCTCGAGGCGGTGGAACCGCGGCGTGTCCGGGACGGCGACCAGGAACCGTTCCTCGAGCAGCGGAAGCTGTTCGAGCTCGCCGTCCTCGCGCAGTTCGGTCCACACCAGACCCAGCTCGAGGTCCCGCGAGCGCAGCGACTCGAGCTGCTGGTGCGAGTCCAGTGGGCGCAGCGACAGGGCGGACCGCCCGATGGCGGGGCGGATGGTGTGCTCGACGAGCGACTCGCGGAACTCCGTGGGCAGGGAGCGCATGCCGACCCGGACGGGGGGTGTGCGTGCGGTGCGGAACATCGTTTCGACGAGCTCGAACTCGGCGACGATCGCGCGGGCGCGCGGCAGCAGCGCTTCGCCGGCCGCGGTCAGGGTCGCCGGGCGGGTCGAGCGGTCGAGCAGGCTGACGCCCAGTTCGGACTCGAGTTCCCGGACGCGTTCGCTGATGCGTGACGTCGCCAGGTGCAGGCGGCGGGCCGCGGCGCTGACGCTGCCCGTCTGCGCGACGGCGAGGAAGACCTGCATGTGGACGAGTTGAGCCGACACAACTTTCGACAATACCGAAACTGTGGCGTTCCTTCCGGTCTTACAGTCGAGGCATGCCTACCGGAACCACCCCATGCTGAGGAGCAGGCCGCGCCGCATCCGCACGGCCTGGGAAACGGACACCACCGCCTACAGGATGGCGGTCCAGTTGCCCAGCGCCGACCTGGTGGAGGTCGCGGGACAAGCAGGGCTCGACTACGCCTGGATCGACGCGGAGCACGGATCGTTGTCCTTGACCGAAATCCGCGATCTGATCCGCGGCGCGGACGCCGTCGGCATGGATGCCGTCGTACGCGTCGCCGACCACGACGCGTCGTTCATCCAACGGGTCCTCGACCTGGGTGCGGCCGGGATCATGGCCGCGCACGTGCGCACCCCGGAGCAGGCGGCCGCGCTCGTGGCGGCGGCTCGCTACGCGCCCGCGGGCCTGCGGGGCGCGTGTCCGGCGGTGCGGTCGGTCGGCCACGTCACCACGGACTGGCCGGCAGACCGGCGGCGCGCCGATCAGGACGTTCTGGTCTTCGGGCTCATCGAAGACCCCGAAGGGGTGGCGAACGTGGAGGCCATCGCGTCGCGATCGGGTCTCGACGGCCTCGTGTTCGGCCCCTTCGACCTGAGCATGGCCCACGGCCTCGACGGCGACGTCGGCCACGACGACATCCGGCAGCTGCACGACCGGGTGGTCCGCGCCTGCCGCGACGCCGGGATCGAGTACGTGGTGGCGAACGCGGCGTGGGAGTTCGGGGGTGTCGCCGCCACCGGCTCGCGGACGGTCACCCTCGCCGGCGACCGGGGCGTGCTGTTCGACGGGCTGCGCCGGTTGCTGGAGTCGGCGCGGTCGGCGGGAGCGCGACCGTGAACGGGAACGGCACGAACCTCACCGAGAACGAGGTGCTCGGCTTCTTCACCTCACTGTCCAACTGGGGCCGTTGGGGCGACGACGACCGCTTGGGCACGCTGAACCTCATCACCGACGAGGTCCGCGCGGCGGCGGCCGCGTCGCTGCGCACCGGGCGCGCGGTATCGCTCTCCCGCGACATCGACCCGCGTGCCCCGGACCCCTTGGCGTCCGGCAACTCCGTGGTGCAGCGGTTCACCGGAACCAACGAGGTCGAAGAACACTTCGGGCGGCCGTTGCGGTTCGACGCGGTGACCGAGTTCGTCGGGATCGCCGCGCACGGCTCGAACACCCACGTCGACGGCTTGGCCCACTATTCGTGGGACGGGCACAACTACAACGGCTTCCCCGCCTCCCGGACCACTTCGCTCGGCGGCGCGCGGGAGCTGTCGATTCACCACGCCGCGCACGGCATCGTCACGCGAGGGGTGCTCCTGGACATCGCGGCGCTGCACGGAGTCGACTGGCTCGAGCGTGGCCAGCCGGTCACCCCGGACGACCTCGCCGCCGCGGAAGAACGCCAGGGCGTCATGGTCCGGGCCGGAGACGCGCTGCTGGTGCACACCGGCAACGTGGCCAGGATCCTGTACGAGGGCCCCGACGCCGTCGGCCCGGCGGCGCGGCAGGCCGGGCTGCACGCGAGCTGCCTGCCGTTCCTGCGCGAGCGCGACATCGCCGTGCTGGGCAACGACGGGGTGCAGGACGTCCAGCCGTCCGGTTACGGCCCGGACCTGACCCGGCCGGTGCACACGGTGGGCCTGGTCGCCCTCGGCCTCTGGCTCATCGACAACATGGAGCTCACCGAACTCGCCGCCGTGTGCCGCGACGAGCACCGGTGGGAGTTCTTCTTCGCCGCGTTGCCGTGGCGAATGGTCGGCGTCACCTCCAGCGCCGGCAACCCCGTCTCAATCTTCTGAGCACCACCGCGGGAGACCCCGCGCCGCCTTCGATCCCGAAAGGACAGCTGCCCGTGTCCACTACGGCAGTTCTCGTCGTCGACATGCAGAACGGGTTCCTGCACCCGGAAGGGTCCCTCGCCCGCGCCGGAATGGGCTTGCCGGACGCCGAGCCCGTCATCCGCGCGACCGAAGCCCTGCTCGCCCGCGCTCGCGGTGCCGGCCTGCCCGTCTTCTACAGCAGGCACGTCATCAGTGCAGGCGGGCCCGAGATGTCCCCGCGGTGGCGTGCCGCCGCCGCACCGGCCTTCGCCGTCGAACCACGCATGCTCAGCCACGGCAGCTGGGACGCCCGGATCCTCGACCGGCTCGCTCCGGCAGCGGACGAGGTGGTCATCGACAAGAACCGGTACGACGCCTTCCTGTACACCGGCCTCGAGGACGCCTTGCGTGCGCTCGGTGTCGAACGGCTCCTGGTCGCCGGGGTGCTGACCAACGTGTGCGTCGAATCCACGGTCCGTGGCGCGCTCGAGCGCCGCTTCGAGGTCGCGGTGGCCGGTGACGCCACCGCCGCCTACGAGGGATTCCGGGCGCCCTCACTCGCTGCGATGAGCGCACTGTTCGCGACCGTGGCGCCCTGGTCCGAACTCCTCCCGAGCCCCGACGCCGAAAGGACAATGGCGTGATCGAGAACAAGGTGGTGATCGTCACCGGCGCCAGTGGCGGTATCGGACGAGCCACCGCGGTCCGCCTGGCCGCACGGGGAGCGAAACTCGTCCTCGGGGCGCGCACCGGCACCGCACTCGACGACGTGGTGGGGGAAATCCGATCCGCGGGCGGACAGGCCGTGGCCGTCGCGACCGACGTGACCCGCCGAGCAGACCTCGCCGCGCTCGTCGCGGCCGCCGAAGCCGAGTTCGGCCGGGTGGACGTCATGGTGAACAACGCCGGGATCGGACCGATCTCCGCGCTCGACGAACTCAAGGCCGACGAGTGGGACCGGATGGTCGACGTGAACCTCAAGGGGGTGCTGCACGGCATCGCCGCGGCACTACCGGTGTTCCGACGGCAGAACTCCGGCCAGTTCGTGACCGTGGGCTCGGTCGCGGGCATGGCGCCCACGCCGGCGATGGCGGTCTACGGCGCCACCAAGACGGCGGTCGCCGTCCTCTGCGACGGCCTCCGCGCCGAAGCCGGCCCGGACCTCCGCGTGACGCTGATCCGCCCCGGTTTCGTGGCCACCGACTTCGTCGCCGCCATCTCCGACCCGGACGTCCGCGCCACGCTCGAACAACGACGTGACGTGCTGGCCATCTCACCCGAGGCGATCGCCGAAACCATCGTCTTCGCCATCGACCAGCCCGCCGACGTCGACATCAACGAAATCGTCGTCAGGCCCACCGCCCAGGGCTGACACCCCCGGCCGGCGGGTTCGAGTTTCGCGTCTCCGATGGCCCGCCTCAATGGGATCGCAGTCAAACCACTGGTGGAGCTGCGGGCGCCGGGAGTGGTGAGTCTCAGCGATTGTCGCTGCGGTCGGCGCGGGCCACGAGTTCCCACAGCGCGTCGCGGGTCGTGGGATCGGCGCGGCGGAGCGGGAGTTCCACCAAGGCGGTCTCCGCGGCCATCGCGATGAGCAGGCGCGCGGCGGGGGCCGCGGGGTCCCAGCCCATGGCTTGCAGGTCGGGTGCGGCGAGCTGGGCGAAGGCGTCGTTCCGGGAGGCGACCTGGTCGGCGACGGATTCGTCATTGCGTGCTTCCAGCAGCAACGCCTTGACACCGCGGGCGAGCAGGCACGCGTCGAGGTAGGTCCGCATTCCGTGCTGGAGCCGGGCTCTGCCGGGCGGCATGCCCTCGATGGCCTGGAGCACCGCACGGCTGACGTGCTCGTGGAACCGCGCGTGCAAGGCGCCGAGGAAGGCGCCGCGGTCGGGAAAGTGCACGTAGAAGGTGCCTTTCGCGACCCCAGCGGCGGCGACGACGCGGTTGACGCTCATGCCGGCGAGGCTGGCCTGCTCGGCGACCCGCAAGCCGGCGTCGAGGAGGGCGTCGCGGGTGCGTTCGGCGGCGAGCTCGCGGGCGGTCACGGGGGGCAGCGTACTGCCTCGGTGACCGATCGGTCATTGACGGCACGTCCGCGGCGAGTAGGGTAGTGACCGACCAGTCGGTCACTGAAAGGACGCGACATGCCCGAAGTGCGGACCCGATTCGGCCGCGTGGTCTACGAAGAACGCGGCGACGGCCCACCGGTCGTCCTGCTCCACGCGGCACTGCACGACCACACCGACTTCGCCGCGATATCCGGCGAGCTCGCGCGGCGGTACCGCACGATCGCCCTCGACTGGCCCGGGCACGGAGCCTCGGATCCCGCGCCGGAAGAGGTCTCGGCCCCCTTGTTCGCCGAGGTGCTGGCGGACTTCGTGGCCGAGCTGGCGTTGCCGCCCGCGGTGTTCCTCGGAAACTCCGTCGGCGGGTACGCCGCGGCCCGCCTCGCCCTCGATCATCCCGAGCGCACATCCGGTCTCGTGCTCGTCAACAGCGGCGGCTTCACCCGGCACACCCCCGCGACGCGCGCCTTCTGCCGGCTACTGGGGATTCCCGTGATCAACCGCCGGGTGATGCCGAAACTGGTGTCCGCCTACATGAAACCCCGCTCGGACTTCGACCGCGCCGTCACCGCCCGTGTGGCAGCACGAGCACGGACTCGCGAAGGCGCGCGGCTCGACGCCGGCCTCTGGAGCAGCTTCGCCACGCCTGCCCATGACTTGCGTGACCGCGCGGCCCTCATCGCCGCGCCGGTCCTGCTCGTCTGGGGCGACCGCGACATAGTCCTGCCCGCGAAGGCCGGTCTGGACACCCACGCCGCGCTGCCTGCGTCGCATCTCATCACGCTTCCGACCGGCCACGCTCCCTTCGCGTCCGACCCGAAGGGTTTTCTCGCCGCGGTCGAGCCATTCCTCGCCCACGCCTCGGGACTCCGCACGCCACCACGGCGCGACACGGCGCCAGATTCGGTCTGACCGTGACTCATGCGACCGCGACCGACCTGCCCCACCACCGGGGCGGCCTCCTCGACCGGCAGGGAGCAGCCCCGTGGTGACCCGGATCCTCTCGCTCGGGCTGCACCCGAGCGCCATCGACTACAGCCGCCACCCCGGCCTCGACGAGGCGACCCTGACGGCGCGGATCGCGGCGGGGGAGGCGGCCTGCGGATGGCGCCCGAGCACACCCTGCTGTTCGAACGAGTCGTCAACCTGCTCACCCGGCTCGTCCCCGGGATCGTGTTCTGTTTCAACACCTCACCGGAGACCACCATCGACGCGCTGCGCCGGTGGGCTCTTCCCGATACGGTCACCCGCTGAGACGTGACGCGGCGACCTCGACTTGTGGAAGTCAGCGAGCGTAGGTCTCGCCCCAGATGCGCAGTTCGCGCAGTACAGGGCCGATCGCCTCGCCGGCCTCGGTGAGCAAGTACTCATCACGCGGAGGGTGATCGGAGTAGCGACGGCGCGTGATCAAGCCCGCGTCTTCGAGGTCGCGCAGCCGAGTGGTCAGGGAGATCCGGGGGGCGCCGGTGTTGGCCTGGATGTCGTTGAAGCGGTGGACACCGAAGCCCAGCTCGCGCAGGACCAGCAGCGCCCAGCGGTCGCCGACGATGCTCAGTGCATCGGCGATACCGCAGACGCGAGTGCCGTCCTGAGAAGGTTTGCTTTTTGTACCCACGGACCCTATGGTAGTCGAGGTCATAGTGAGTTAGATTTTTGTACTTACCGGGAGTCTTCATGCCGTCTGTCCTGATCACCGGAGCGTCCAAGGGCATCGGCCGCGCCACCGCCGCCGAGTTCGCCGCCCGCGGCTACCGCGTGATCGCCACCGCCCGCGATCCCCGCACACTCGATGACCTCGACGTCGCCGAGCGCCTGCGGCTCGATGTCACCGACCAAGGCTCCGTCGACGCCGCAGTCGCCGCCGCCGGCGAGGTCGACGTCCTCGTCTCCAACGCGGGCGTGATCTTCCTCGGTGCCGTGGAGGCGAGCCCCGTAGCCGAGATCGAGCGGTTGTACGCACAGAACACCGCCGGCGCCATCCGTGTCGCGCAAGCGGTACTGCCGCAGATGCGCGAGCGCAAGAGTGGCCGGCTGCTGTTCGTCTCGAGCCTGGTCGGGCGCATTGTCTTGTCGGGCAACGCCGCCTACGCGGCGACGAAGTGGGCGTTGGAAGCCCTGGCCGAGGCTCTCGCCATCGAAACCGGCCCGTTCGGGATCCACACCACGTTGCTCGAGCCCGGCTCGGTGAGTTCCGGAGCGCTGGACGCGCCCTTGACCTACCGCCTGCCGGACGACCCGTACCCGGCACTGGCCGCCGACAGCCTGGACCGCAGCTCGGCGCTGAGCGTGGAGGAAGTCGCACGGGCGATCGCCGACGCGGCGGCGCTCGACGAGCCACCGCTGCGCCTGCCGATCGGCGAGGCAGCGACGGCACTGCTCGCTGCACGCAAGGCCGCCCCCGACGACGTTCCCTTCGTCCCTGGCGCCTGACCGCCGATCGTCATCACCGGGCCAGGAGATCCGGCGCCGACGGCGGCCTGCGGACCTCGGATGTGCGGTGCACCCACGGCTGAGCTCATCGCCTCCCCGCCCGACGGCGGTGCCCAGGTACCACGACCTGGGCCCCGCCCGGCCGTCAGAGCAGCCCGAGGCCCTTCAAGTCCGCCGCGTACTTGGCGATCAGCTCCGCCGTGACGTGCGGGATGTCCCGGTCCGGGCCGATTCCCGCCTCGCGGACGGCGTTGCGGAAGTGGCCGGCCGGGATCCCCGAGCCCGGCACCGCCTCCGCGGGCGCCGCGAACGCGTGCAGCAGCGGCAGCAGCGAGTGCTGCTTCTGCCGGTCGGGCAGCGCGCGGAGCGCCGTCTCGAAGCGGGCGAACCACCTGCTGTAGCCGTCGACGCGGCTGATCGGGAAACCGGCCTCGACCAGCCAGTCGACGTACGTGTCCAGCGAAATCCCGTCCTCGTGGGGATTGAGGACGTTGTACGTCTCGTACCCCTTCACCACACCCGCGCCCAGTGTCGTGATCGCCTCGGCCGTGAAGTCCGCCGGGAGGCCGTCGTAGTGCGCCGGGTCCGCAGAACCGTAGAACGAACCCGGCGCGATGCCGGTGAGGATCAGGCTCAGCAGCAGCCGGGTGAACATGTCCGGCACGTTCAGCTGCCCGGTGTAGCGGCTGTGCGCCAGGATCATGTCCGAGCGGAACGTCGCCACCGGCAACCCGCACCGGTCGTGCGCCTCGCGCAGCAGCACTTCCCCCGCCCACTTGCTGTTCGAATAGCCGTTGGCGTACCCGTCGTCCAGCGGCCGGACGGGGCTGGTGCGGCGGATGTCGGTGTCCTCCGCCGCGGTCGCCGCGTCGCCGGTGAGCACGCCGACCGTCGACAGGTAGGTGACCGGCTTCAGCTTCTCGGTGAGCGCGAGCCGGATCACCTCCGCCGTGCCCAGCACGTTCGGGCCGAACAGCTGCGCGTAGGGCAGCACGTGGTTGACGAGCGCGGCGGGGTGCACGACGAGGTCGACGCTCTCCGCCAGCCGCTGCCAGGTCTCGGGCGCGAGGTCGAAGAGCGGCTCGCCGAGGTCGCCGGCCAGCACCTCCAGGTGCGCGTCGGCCAGTTCCCGGTAGTGGCGCGAAAGTTCGGCGTCGCCGCTGTCGAACGCCGCGTCCAGCCGGGCGCGTGCGGCCGCGTCGTCCCGGCCGCGGACCACGCAGACCAGCTTGCCGCCCTCGGGCGCGAGCCGTTCCAGCCACGCCAGGCACAGGAACCGCCCGAGGTAGCCGTTCGCGCCGGTCAGCAGCACGGTCCGCGGCCGGCCGGCCGGGTGCGGCAGGCTTTCCGCGGCGGCGAGGAGCTCGGCGTCGAGGAACTTGCCGAGAGTCAGGTCCGCGGCCCGCACTTCGGTCGCGTCCGCGCCGTGCACGGAGGCGGCGGTCGGGCGCTCGCTGCCGGCGAGGCCGCGGGTGACGTACCCGGCCAGCGCCCGGAGGTCGTTGGCGGGGCTGACGACGACGCCGACCGGCACCTCGATCGCGAAGATCTCCTGCAGCAGGTTCGACAACGTCAGCGCCGACAGCGAGTCGCCGCCCAGGTCGGTGAAGTGGACGTCCGGGCCGAGGTCGGCCGCCGTCGTGCCGAGCACCGCCGCCGCGGCCGCGGTCACCGTCTCCAGCACCGGACGTTCCCGCCCCGAGACGCGCAACCGGTGCAGCTCATCGGTTTCCCGCTCGGCCAGCTCCGCGTACAGGCGTTCCAGCCGGGCGCCGTAGCGCTCTTTCAGCCTCGGCCGCTGCAGCTTGCGGATCCCCGACAGCAGGCCGTTCTCCGTCGTGAACGGCTCGGTCTCGACGAGCAGGTCCCGCGGCAGCTCGTAGGAGTTGAGGTCTTCGTCCTTCGCGATCCGTTGCAGTGACTCGAGGAGCAGCGGCTTGACGTCGCCACCGGACCGCTCGAGCGCTTCCGGCGTGGGGACGACGACGGCGAGCAGGTAGGCCCGCTCGCTGCTGCCGTAGACGTAGATCTGGCGGATCACCGGGCTGGCCGCGAACAACGCCTCGAGCCGGGACACGGCGACGAACTCGCCCTGCGACAGCTTCAGGACGTTCTTGCGGCGGTCGAGGTAGACCAGCTCGTCCGGCCCGGTCTGCGCCACGATGTCGCCGGTGCGGTAGAAATCGTCCTCGGTGAACACCTCGGCCGTGGCGTCGGGCCGGTGGTAGTAGCCGGGGATCAGCGTCTTCGAGCGGATCAGCAGCTCACCGCGCGGGTGCGGCGAGTCGGTGTGGAAGTAGCCCAGGTCCGGGACGTCGTCGAGGCGGTAGCCGAGCACGCGTTCGCGCATCACCTTGTGGTCGAACAGGACACCACCGGCTTCGGTCGAGCCGTAGCCGTCGTGCAGCGGCACGCCGAGCACGGACTCGACGAACGTCGTCAGCTCGGCCGACAGCGGCGCGGAACCGCTGGCGGCCCACAGGATCCGGCCGCCGAGGACCTCGTCGCGCAGCAATGCCTCGACGTCGGTGCCGCCGCGGCCCAGCTCGCTCTGGTACCGCTGGAAGAGCATGTCGCAGATCCGGGGCACGAACATCACCTCGGTCGGCCGCGCGAGCGCGATGTCCTCGAACAGGGTCGAAAGGTCGCTGCGGGCCACGAAGAACGACGTCCCGCCACGCGAGAGCGTGCCGAACAGCACCGCCCGGCCGGCGATGTGGCTCATCGGCATGAAGTTGACGCTCAGCAGCGGCAGGCCGGCGCGGTCGGGGAAGAACCCGCGCCACAGCTCGGACACCAGCCGCGCCGGGTACATCGCGCCCTTGGGCGTCCCGGTGCTGCCGGAGGTGTAGATGAGCAGCGACAGCCGTTCCTCGTCCTCCGTGACCGCGGGCAGGGGACCGGCGGCGCGGTCGAGCAGCTGAGGCAAGGTCTCCACGACGACGTCCGTCAAGCGGGCTTGCGCGGCCACGATCGCTTCGCGTTCCTCGTCGACATCGGGGTGGTGGTCGAACACGACCACCCGCCGCACCGAGGGCGCACCGAGGGCGAGTTCGGTCGCGGCCTCGAGGTATTCGACGCTGGTGGCCAGCACGCGCGGTGCGGTCTCCTCGAGGATCGGGCGCAGCTGGCCGAGGGCCGCCCCGGCCTGCAGCGGGACGGCGACCGCGCCGAGCCGGACGCACGCCAGGTCGAGTGTCGCGTAGTCGCCGCTGGTGAACCCGAGCGTGGCCACGAAGTCGCCGGCGCGCACCGGGTCGTGCTCGTCGTGGTGCCACGCGGCGGCCGCCGCGCCCGCGCGCCGCCACAGCTCGCCGTAGGTCGTCGTGGCGAACCGCGGCAGCAGCCGCCGGGTCGTCCGGCCGGTACCCGGCTCGGCGACGGCCTCGGTGGCCCGTTCGCCGACGGCGGGCCGGTCGGCGTAGGCGGTCATCACCGTTTCGACGATCTCCAGCAGCGACGCACCCTCGCGCAGGACGGCTTCCGTGACGTCCGCGCGCGGTACCGCGGCCGCGAACTGCGCGTCCTGGGCGAACAGTTCGGCTCGCCGGTCGAGAACGGCCTGGTCACGCTGGTCGGTTGTCGCCATTTTTCACCTCCGGAGTCGGCACCTCGGAGACCGCGCTGACCCCGAAGACTAGATGCGTACGACAACTAAATTTACTCAGTGTCGCGCGTCCGTCACGGGTTTGTGGTTGTGATCTTGAACTCTTGGTCGCTGTCCGATGACGCTCTGCAATGGACGAGCTGCTGGACTAGCCGGTGTCCGCAGTGTGGTTCCGGTGGTCGGCGAGGCCGTCGAGGAACACCCGCACCAGTCGCTCTGCCGGTTCCGTCGGCTCCCGCGTGACCAGTCCCGACGCCAGCGCCGCCTCGTGCATCTCGAACAGCAGCGCCAGGTCCGCGGGTTCGATGTCCGAGCGCACGGTGCCGTCGCGCTGTGCCTCTTCCAGGGCCGGGCGCAGCAGTGAGACCACGGCGTGGGCGTGTTGACGCTGGCTGCGCTCCGGCAGTTCGCGGAACAGCCGCACGAGCGGGCGGCGCCGGGCCTGCATGGCGAGCATCGAGCGCAGCAGTTCGCGGAACGGCTCGCGGCCGCGCACCTGGTTCTTCAGCTCAGCGAGGTGGTGGGCGGCAACGGCGAGGGCGAGTGCCGTGCGGTCGGGGAAGTGCCGGTAGACGGTGGCGCGGCCGAGGCCGGTGCGGCGAGCCACGTCGTCCAGGGCGACGTCGGCGTCCTCGCTGAACGCCTCGTCGGCCGCGCGGAGGATCGCCTCGCGGTTGCGCCGGGCGTCGACGCGCCGGGGCATTGCCGCGGACGGTCGCACTGCGCGCATGAGACGGCACCCTACTCGCGAGTAGTGAGACCGGCAATCGGTTCCATCTCTCGTTTCGGGTTCATACAGTCACCCAGCGTAATGACTCGCCGCCCGGAGGAACCCGCCCATGCGCACCCTGAATCGCCGAACCGTCCTGCAGGGCGCCGTGGCCGTCGCGGGGGTTGCCGCGGTCGGCGCGGGCCGGGTGCCGGTCACCCGCGAGGACCACCGGGTGGTGATCGTCGGGTCCGGGTTCGGCGGCGGGGTCACGGCGCTGCGGCTCGCGCAGGCCGGGGTACCGGTGCTGGTGCTCGAACGCGGACGGCGCTGGCCGACCGGGCCGGACGCCGAGACGTTCCCGCACGTGACGTCGGCACCCGACAAGCGGATCTTCTGGCTGGGTTCGGCGCCCGCGTTGCCGGGCCTGCCGTCGCTGCCGCCGTTCGAGCGCTACACCGGGCTGCTGGAACAGGTCGCCGGCCAGGGCATGAGCATGATGTGCGCGGCGGGCGTCGGCGGTGGATCGCTGGTCTACCAGGGCATGACGCTGCAGCCGACGGCCGAGCTGTTCCACGCCTGCTTTCCCGAGCAGCTCGACTACGCGCGCCTGGCCGCCGAGCACTACCCCCGCGTCGCCCGGATGCTGGGCATCGCGACCGCGCCGGACGCCCTCATCGAGAGCAAGACGTACAAGGCGTCGCGGATCTTCGCCCGCAACGCGCGCGACGCCGGCTACCCGGTCGAGAAGATCCCGATGCCGATCGACTGGACCTACGCCCTCCGCGAGCTCGACGGCGAGATGAAGCCGTCGTACACCAACGGTGACTGCGGGCTCGGCGTCAACAACGGCGGCAAGCATTCGGTCGACGTGACCTACCTCGCCGCCGCCGAGGCCACCGGCCGCTGCACCGTGGCACCGCTGCACAACGTCACCGACGTCGCCCTGGCCGCCGACGGTCGCTGGGAGGTCCGCGTCGACCGCATCGACACCTCCGGCACCGTGCTGGAGAAGAAGGTCCTCGCGGCGAAGGCGCTGGTCATGGCCGCGGGGACGGCGAACACGACGCGGCTGCTGATGCGGGCCGGCGCCAAGGGCGACATCCCCGACCTGCCCGACGCGCTCGGCGACGGCTGGGGCAGCAACGGCGACCGCATCTACACCTGGACGAACCTCGCCGACGACTTCGGGACACCCCAGGGCGGCCCGGTCGTCTACGGCAGCAAGGAGTGGGACGACCCGACCACGGCCAACACCGTCATCCAGGCCTCGCTCCCGCCGCTGCCGGACCTGCGGACCACGATGCTCGTCGGGTACGGCATCAGCGAAGGCCGCGGCCGCTTCGTCTACGACGCGGCGAAGGACGACGCCGTCCTGCACTGGCCGTCCGCCGCCGACGCGAAGCTGACCGCCCGCATCCACGAGCGGATCACCCGCATCGCCGGCCCGCTCGGCGTGCTGCTCGACACCACCGCCCTCGTGCCGGGCACGTGGCACCCGCTCGGCGGCGCCGCGATGGGCTCGGTCTGCGACCTGGACGGCCGCGTGCTCGGCCACCGCGGCCTCTACGTCCTCGACGGCGCCCTGATGCCCGGCACGACCGCCGCCTGCAACCCGTCGATGACCATCGCCGCCCTCGCCGAGCGCGCGCTCGACCACCTGATCGCCCAAGACGTCGACCGCGTCTTCTGACCCGAACCGGACTCGACGAGGAGTACCCGTGCGCACGAGGTCCATCTGGACGGTCCTGACGGCCGTCATCGTCACCCTGCTGTCCACGGTGGCCGCGAGTGCCGCCGCGGCCGCAGGCCCGCCGCGCGGCCCGGACGGCGACGCCTTCTATACGCCGCCGAGCCCGCTGCCGGACGGTGCCGACGGCGACGTCGTCTGGTGGCGACCGCTACCGGACTCCGGCAGCGCCAAGGGGTATCTCGTGCTGTACCGGTCGAGGTCCGCGACGGACACCCCGATCGCGGTGTCGGGCCGGATCCTGGTGCCGGCGGCGTCGTGGACGGGCCCGGGCCCGCGCCCGATCGTCTCGGTGGCCAGCGGCACCCGCGGCATCGGCGACCGCTGCGCCCCGTCGAAGTTCCAGCCGGACTACGAGAAGCCGCTGTTCGTCGACGCCATGCTGAGCCGCGGCTGGGCGGTGGCGATCACCGACTACGAAGGCCTCGGCACGCCAGGCCTGCACACCTACGTCGTCGGGCGCTCGGAAGGCCACACGGTGATCGACGCCGCCCGGGCGGCCACCCGGCTCCCGGCCGCCGGTCTGGCCGCCGGTGGGCCGGTCGCGTTCTCCGGGTACTCCCAAGGCGGCGGGGGAGCGGCCTGGGCGGGGGAGCTGGCGCCGTCGTACGCGCCGGAGCTGCGGGTTGCGGGAATCACGGCCGGTGGCACGCCTGCGGACCTGAACGTGGTGGCCGGAAACCTCGACGGTGGCGTCGGCTTCGGGTTCCTGCTGCTCGCGTCGCTCGGTCTGGACGCGGCGTACCCCGAGCTGGACCTGCCGGGCTACCTCAACGACCGCGGCCGCCGGTTGTACGCGACCCAGCAGGACGCGTGCGTCGACGCGGTGTTCGGCTACGCCTTCGGCCACATCGCCGACTACACGACGTCGAACCCGCTCACCACGGCGAAGTGGCAGGCTCGCCTGGCCGAGAACGAACTGGGTGCCCGTCCGCCGCAGGCGCCGGTCTTCCTGTTCCACGGCCGCCTCGACGAAATCATCCCGCTGTCACAGGCCCAGACCCTGCGGCGCGAGTACTGCGCGGCCGGCGTCGACGTCATGTGGCGCAGTTACCTCGGCGAGCACGTGACGACACTGGCGTTCTCCGCGGGCGATGTCGTGCAGTACCTGGCCGACCGGTTCGCGGGCAAGCCGGCGCACTCCGACTGCTGAGGGACGGCCGCCGGCTTCGTCACGTTTGATCGTTCAGCCAGGCGTGCGCTCGCTCGAAGGTGGCGTGGACGACGACAACCCGGTCCACGGCGGTCACCTGCAGGGGCCGCAGCACCGCGCGCTGGTCGGTGACGACGCAGAAGGGCACATCGGCCGCCTGCGCAGCGGTGGTCAGGGTGAGCAACCCGACGACACCGGCGGCCCCGAGGAAACTCACCTTGGTGAGGTCGGCGATCACGGCCACCCGTCGTTCGGCAAGCAATTCCTCGACATGGTGAACGAACCTGGGCGCGGTAGCCATGTCGATCTCGCCGTCAACGGAAGCGATCAGCAATTCCCCATTCCGCGAATGAGTGCAGCCAAGGGGATGTGGCAGCTCGCCCTGGCTTGGTCGGCGGAACGTGAGGGACACGCCCTGATCGTATCGAAAGGTGGGGGCTGCGGTGCATTGATAACGCTAACGGGTGAAGTGGAAGTGTTTATTCGGAACGTCAGCTCTGCGCCGGTAGCAACAACAATTCGCTCTTACGGGTGGGTCACCCTGCCTCCGCAGTCACGGCGCACCGGGGCCTGTTCCAAAGCTGTCCGGCGGTCGGGCCCCGGCCGTGAGAACCGGCAGGGCCAGGCGATCGACGGCGTGCTCGAGAAAAGCGGCGTCCAGCGGGAGCCGCCACAGCCAGCGCATGAACAGCACGGACGCGACGACCTCCTCGAACAGTCCCGCGTCGACCGGGCCGGGCAGTTCGCCGCGTTCGACGGCGCGCTCGACCACCTCCTCCGGGAGCCGGGCGCCGCTGGAGAACCGGGTTTCCAGCTCGTCGATCAGCTCCGGGTCGGAGGCGCGGGCCTGCACCAGCCCGATCGCGAGCCGCCCGTCGAACCCGTTGAGCACTTCGGCGAAGCGCCGCGTGTGGGCGAGCAGGTCGCCGCGGAAGGTGCCGGTGTCGACCGACCACGACGTCCGGTTCCCGTGGTAGCGCGCCATGGCGGCGACGGTGATCTCCCGCTTGTTGCGCCAGCGCCGGTAGATGGTGGCCTTCGACGTGCCCGACCGGGCGGCGACGGCGTCGATCGTCATCGACACGTACCCGGCTTCGGCGAGCAGTTCCAGCACGGCGTCGAGGATCCGGGCGTCTCGGGTGGGGTCCAAGGGGCGAACGCTCATGAGCCGATCGTATCAGTGCACTTCAAAAGCTTGAACGGTACGAAACCGTTTCGTACTGTAAGGTCGACGGCGACTCCGAAAGAAGGGGCACGATGACCGTCACCTCCTACGCGGCGCACTCCGCGGGCACCCGCCTCGAACCGTACGAACGCGAGCCCGGCCCGCTCGGCGCGCTGGAAGCCGACGTCCGCGTGACGCACTGCGGCGTCTGCCACAGCGACATCGGCCAGATCGACAACGAGTACGGCATCACCCGCTACCCCTGCGTCGCCGGCCACGAGGCCGTCGGCGTGGTCGAGGCCGTCGGCAGCGCCGTCGACACCGATCTGCTGCCGGTCGGCACCCGGGTGGGTGTCGGCGCGATCGCCGGTGCCTGCTTCCGCTGCGCCCTCTGCCTCAGCGGACGGCAGAACCTCTGTCCGCAGCGCGACGACACGGTCATGCGCGGCGACCGCGGTGCCTTCACCGAACTGCTCCGCGTCTCCGACTGGCGCACTGCCTATCCCATCCCCGACGCGATCCCTTCCGAACAGGCGGCACCGTTGATGTGCGCCGGTGTCACCGTGTTCGCGCCGCTGCTGCGCCACGGCGTGCGGCCGGTCGACCGGGTGGCCGTCGTCGGGATCGGCGGGCTCGGCCACCTGGCTCTGCAGTTCCTGTCCCACTGGGGTTGCGACGTCACCGCCATCTCAACCTCACGGTCCAAAATGGACGACGCCCTTCGCTTCGGCGCGAATTCTTTCATTGCTACGAGCGAAGACGGCGCTCTCGAGGCCGCCGCCGGTTCGTTCGACTTCATCCTCTCGACGGTCTCGGCGAGCCTGCCGTGGGACGCTTACCTGGACCTCCTCGTGCCTCAGGGCAGGCTCAGCGTCGTCGGCGTCCCGCCCGAGCCGATCACGGTGCACCCGATGAGCCTGCTCCCGGCCGAGAAAACGATCTCCGGCGGCGTGCCGGCGTCCCCGAGCGAAACCCGTTCGATGCTGGACTTCGCAGCCCGGCACGGCATCGGCCCCCAGGTGGAAACCTTTCCGGCGGCGGAAATCAACACCGCGGTCGAGGTCGTCCGAAGTGGACGCGCACGCTATCGGGCAGTCGTCACACTCGCTTAGGCAGCTCGACGGTCCGTCACGGCGGAGGAGGGCGCGGCGGGCCGCCGTCAGGGCCGATGACGGCCGGGCCCATGCCGCGGAGCTGGCGGCGGGATGAGATGCCGAGCTTGGCGAACACCTTGCCCAGGTGGTATTCCACGGTCTTCTCGCTCACGAACAGCGTGGCCGCGATCTGGTTGTTGGTCAGGTTTTCGTTCACCAGCGCGGCCACCTGGCGTTCCCGTTCGGTCAGTTCGGCGAAGCGCAGCAGGGGCGCCTCGGTGATCGCCGCCAGCGCCTGGTCGCAGCGCTCCACGAATGGCGCCGCGTCGAGTCTCACCAGGCGCTGGCGCGCTCTGCGCAACCAGACCGATGCCGCTCTGCCCTCGCCGCGGCGGTGCCGCAGCAGCCCGTAGGCCAGTTCCGCCTGCGCCCGGCCCAGTGCGTCGCTGTCGTGGTCGGCCGGGCGGGTGATGGCCTGCTCGAAGAACCAGCGGGCGCGCTGGGGGTCACCGGCGCGCTCGGCCAGCCGGCCGGCCAGCCACAGCTGGGTGGTGCGCAGGTAGCCCGCCTGCTCGGCGAGCCGGCCCAGCCGCACCAGCTCGGCCTGCGCCGATTCGGGGGCGGCGGCCTCCACCAGGGCTTCGGCCAGCAGCGGGCGCCACGACTGCTCGACCACCCACGGCAGCCGGCCGGCGGACTCGCCGGTGAACAGGTGCGCCGTCTCGGCGAAGAGGGCGATCACCAGCGCGTGGTCGCCCCGGGCCCCCGCCACCGCCGCCCGGGCGATGGTCAGGTACATCAGCCGGTGCTCACGGCGGACGCCCGGCACCTGCTCGATCCGGCCGATGTGGTGCGCGGCCCGCTTCCACCGCCCGCACACCGCGGCCAGCCGGGCCGCCTGCACCAGCGCGGCCGCGCCGGCGCCGGTGGGCAGGCTGCCGTCCCGGTCCATCCGCAGCGCCGTCTCCACCGCCTCGCTGGCCCTGGCCCAGCCGCCGAGCCGGAACTGCGCCTCGGCGAGCACCAGGGTGGCGCCGTGGTGCACGGTGTCGCCCGCCGGGTGGGTGGTCACCTCGAGCGCGGCTTCGGCCCGGACGGCCGCCTCGGTGAGCTTGCCGTTGAGCAGCAGCAGCGTCGCCCGGTCGAAGTCGAACACCCGCCCGGCGCCGAGCCCGCCCGCGCCGCGCAGTTCCGCGTCGGTGTGCTCCAGCACGGCCAGTGCGGTGCCCGGCCCGTCCCGGTGCAGCACCGCGAAGACCAGTGTCCGCGCGGTGCGCACCAGCACCGTGCGGTCCGCCTGGTCGGCGTGGTCGAGCACGAACCGGGCGTGCCGCACCGCCTCGTCCGCCCGGCCGAGCAGCAGCTGCACCCGGGCCAGGGCCGAGGCCGTCAGCAGGGCCAGCCAGCCGGGCACCACCCCGCCCTCGACCAGCGCGGGCAGGCAGCCCCGCAGCAGCGCGTCGGCTTCCGCCGGCCCGTCCGGGCGCCGGGCGAGCACCACCCCGAGCGCCGCGTCCCGCACCGGACCCGGGTCGGTGCCGCGCACGGTCCGCTCGGCCTCGTCGAGGGAACCGCGCTCCCACCACACGTCCAGCACCGCGCCGGTGAGCACGGCCCGCTGGTGGTCCTCTTTGGCCGAGCTCAGGTCCGCGGCCCAGCGCAGGTACTCGACGGCCTGCTCGATCCGGCCGTCGAGGACCGCGGTGCTCGCCTGCGATTCCAGTTCGGCCGCCAGGGTCGGGCTCACCCCGATCGTCGCGGCGCGGCGGTGCCGCCACCGCCGCGCGTCCGCCACCAGTTCGGCGGCCGCGGCGTGCAGCTCGCGGCGGCGCGACGGCCGCAGCAGCTGGTAGACGCCGTCGGCCAGCAGCGGGTCCGGGATTTCCAGCACCGACGGCAGGTCCCGGGGCGCCCAGGTGAGCAGGCCCCGGCCGAGCAGGACTTCCAGTGCCGCAACGTGATCGGTGAACCCGGCGAGCTGCGCCACCTGGGTGATGCGGGCCGGGCTGCCCAGCACGGCGAGTGCGTCCAGCATGGTCCTGGCGTGCGCCGGCAGGCCGGCCAGCTGGATCTCCAGTGCGGCCACCAGCGACGGCGGGAGCACCGCGCCGCTCGCGTCGTGGTCCAGCTCCGCGCCGTCGATCAGGAGGTTCGCCACGCGGGGATTGCCCCCGGAGAACCGGGTCAGCCGCTCGGCCAGCCGCGCGTCCACCGGCCGCCCGTCGTTCCGGGCGAGGGCGAGGACCTGCTCGTCCGGCAAGGCGCCCAGCCGCACCGTCAGCGCGTCCAAAGCGGCCGCTTCCAGGTGCGGCCGCACCCGGCTGCCCGCCGACGGCGCCGGGCCGGCGACGGCCAGTGCCGAACGGCCGCGCACCGCCGAGGTGACGATCAGCAGGACCCGGCCCACCCGCAGCCGTCGCACCAGGAAACCGAAGCTCTGCAAGGATTGCTCGTCGCACCAGTGCGCGTCGTCCAGCACGATCGCCGCGGGGTGCACGCGCTGGATGCCGTCCAGCAACGTCAGCAGGCTGCGGCCGGTCGCGGCCGGCCGCGGCTCGGGCGAATCCAGGCGCGGGATGGCGACGCCCCGGGTGGCCGCGACGCGGCGCAGACCGGAGATGGCCTGGTCGGTCCCGCCGAAGCCGACGTCCCGTTCGGACTCGTGGCAGGCGATCCAGACCACGAGGAAGCCGGGCAGGTGGTCGACCGCCGCCCGCGCGAGGGCACTGCGGCCCATGCCGGGCTCGCCCTCGAGGTGCACGAGCGCCGGCTGCCCGCTGATCGCCGCCTTGGCGCAGTGGGCGATGGTGCGCAGTTCGCCGTCCCGGCCGGTCAGTCCACACGGGATGTCCCAGGCGTCTTCGGGCCATTCGCTGATGTCGAAGGAATCGTCGTCCGAAGTCACGGCTCTACCCGGTCGCCGCGCCGACCCCCCACCGGCCTGTGTGGCCGTCGTCTGCGGTTCATCGCCGTCCTTCGGGTCAGATAAGCCCTTCACGCATGGCGTAAGCGACCGCGTGCGACCGGTTGCGCAGGCAGAACCGGGTGGTCACGGCGTGCAGGACATTTTTGACGGTGCGGGAGGAGTACGCGAGCCGGGCCGCGATCTCGTCGGTGTCGAGGCCGTCGGCGACCAGGCGCAGGACCTGCGTTTCGCGGGTGGTCAGCCCGGCGAACGGGAGCGTGCGGGGCGGGACGCGGTCGCGCTCGTGCGCGGACACCTGCCGGAACAGCAGGTTCAGCAGCGTGGTCGGCAGTTCCGACTCGCCACGGGTGGCCTTGACCACGAGCTGCTCCAGCCGTCTCGGGGTGGCGTGCCGCCGCTCGATCACCGCGCAGATGCCGATCTCCACCGCGGCGCGCAGCTGGTCGTCGTCGAGCGCCGGGGTGACGAGGATGAACCGGCTGCACCCGGCGTGCCCGAGCTCGCGGGCCCGGTGCACGATCCGGTCGTCGATGGCGTCGACCGCGAGGACGACCACCGTTTCCGGGGTGATCGCGTCCCGGTCCACCAGGGTCAGCTCGGCCGACTGACCCAATTGCGCTGTCACCCCGAAACTGATGACCGGGTCGTCCGCCTCGGTCCAGACAGTGATTTTCTCGCCCATGCGAACGCTCCTCGAATCGTCCCCGCGTCCTGCGTGCGGACCCCGCCGCCCAGCTTGCCCCCGACGCGGACGGGCAGCCCTGGGGAACAGCCCCTAGTTCGTTCCCTAGCTTCGTCAGTCCACTAAACGCGTACCCCTAGGGCGAGGGTGCGCGATTCATCCGTACGGGGGCGGCCCCGGTACCGGTTGCCCGAACGCGCAGACGCTCTGCCCGATCCATTGGCTCCGAGTCGTACGCACCGGCGCACCCGCGAGGGGAGACTTCCGCCGACGGTTCCGCGCGCGAGGAAAAGGGGGACGACCATGCGAACTCCGGCGTCCGCGACGGCGAACCGGGCCCGGGTGTGGGCCGCAGGCGGGGCGCTGGCGCTGGCCGGTGCCGTGCTCCCGCTGACCGGCGACGCCGGCCCGGTGGCGCTGGCCGCGGTGCAGGGCCGGTTCGACTGCACCACCGGCGGCGGCAGCTACCCGGTCCCGGCCGGCACCACGCACCTGCTGGTCCGGGTGGCCGGAGGCGAGGGCGCCGACGCCGACGGCGGGGGCGGTGGGAACGGCGCGGTCGTCTCGGCCGTGGTGCCGGTCTCCGGCGGGCAGACCATCACCGTCTACGTGGGCTGCGGGCAGAGCGGCTACCACCGCGGTGGGGCCTCCGGGTCCGCCGGGAGCGGCCCGGGGTGCTCCGACGGCGTCCACAGCGGCGCGTCCGGCGGCGGCAGCAGCGCGCTGATCCGCGGCTCGAGCCGGCTGGTCGAAGCCGGGGGCGGCGGGGGCGGCGGGGGTGTCGGCGGGTGCAACGACGGCGGCGGGAACGGCGGTGCCGGCAGCGAGAAGGGCACCTCCGGCGGCAACGGCGGCTCCCACCTCGCCGGGCAGACCGGGGGCACCGGGGGCGCGGGCGGCGCCACCTCCGGCCCGGGCGGCAACGGCGGGAGCGGCGGGTCCTACGGCGGCGGAGGCGGTGGCGGGGGCGGCGGCTGCGCGGGTGGCGCCAACGGCACCGGCGGCAGCGGCAGCGGCGGCGGGGGTGGCGGCGGCGGGGGCGGCAGCTCCTGCAGCTCCGCCGCGAACACCGTCTACGAGAGCGCGGGCAACGACGGCGGCGGGAGCGTCACCATCGACCCGATCGCGCTGACGGTCACCAAGACGGCCTCGGCGGTCATCGACAACAACGCCGACGGCGTCCAGGACGCCGGCGACGCCATCCAGTACACCGTCACGATCGGCAACGACAGCAGCGTGGCGATCGGCGACATCGACGCCGTCGACACGATGACCGCGCCCTCCGGCGTGCAGATCCCGCTGTCCTGCCTGCCCGTGCAGCCGCCGACCACCCTCCAGCCGGGCAGCAAGCTCACCTGCACCGGCCAGTACACCCTGGTGGCCGCCGACCTCGACCGCGGCTCGGTGAGCAACGGGGTCACCGTCACCGGCAGGCTGCCCGCACTCCCGGGCGCTTCCACCGGCCTGCTCGTGACGGCCACGGCCGCGGTGACGAGCACCCTGGCCGACAACCCCAAGCTGGTGCTCACCAACGCCGTCTCCGGGATCGACGACACGAACGGCAACGGCCTCACCGACGCCGGCGACGTGATCGGCTACCGGGTCGAAGCGACCAACGCGGGCAACTCCACGCTCGCCGGCGCCGCGGTGACCGAGCAGGTGACCGGCGGGGCGACGCACGCGGTGCCGCTGACCTGCGACCCGGCCGCTCCCGGCCGGATCGTCATCACCGCCACGATGACCTGCACCGGCACCTACACGATCGCCCCCGGCGACGTGGACACCCCGGGCGGGACCATCACCGCGTCGGCCACCGCTTCGGCCACCAGCCGCGCCGGCGCCGGCACCACGACCGGCGCGGGCCCGGTGGAGACCAAGACCCGGCTGACCCAGCAGCCCGCGCTGACCACGCAGCTGACCGCGGCGTCCCCGGCCGACACGAACGGCGACGGCCGGGTCGACAGCGGCGACACGATCGCGTACACGGCCACCGTCACCAACAGCGGCAGCGTCACGCTCACCGACGTCGGCGTCACGATCGCCATGACCGCGCCCGCCGCGCCTGCCCCGGCTCCGGCGTGCACCCCGGCCGCCGGCTCGACCGTGGCACCCGGGGGCACGCTGTCCTGCACCGCGCAGTACACGATCACCCAGGCCGACGTGGACAAGGGCGAGGTGGCCGCGGCCGCGACGGCGACCGGGAAGTCCGGCGGCAACGCGGTGACCTCCCCGGCGGGCCCGGCGACCACCCCGCTGAGCCGGACCTCCGGGCTCACCGTCAGCAAGTCGGTCTCCGGCATCACCGACGTCAACGGCAACGGCAACCTCGACGTGGACGACACAATCAAGTACGCGATCGCGGTCACCAACTCCGGCACCGTGTCCCTGACCGGGGTGTCGGTGGTGGACCAGATGGCTTCGCCCGCCGGTCCCGACCCGGCACTGGCGTGCACGCCGAAGCAACCGGCCACACTGGCCGCCGGCGCGGTGCTCACCTGCACCGCCGCCTACAAGGTGACCCAGGCCGACGTGGACAGCGGCGGGGTGACCAACACCGCCACGGCCACCGGGGCGGCCCCCGGCGGCGACGCGGTCAGCTCGGACCCGGTCACCGTGACCGAGCCGATCACCGGCGCGCCCGCGCTCGCCATCGCCAAGACGGTCACCGGGATCTCCGACGAGAACCACAACTCGGTGACCGACGCCGGTGACGTCATCAGCTACTCGGTCGTGGTCACCGACACCGGCACCACGACGCTGAGCGCGGTGACGGTCGACGACCGGCTGACCCCGCCGGCCGGCCCGGCGCTCGCCCTGCACTGCTCGGCCGACCCGCCCGTGACGCTGCGGCCCACCGAGACGGTGTCCTGCACCGCGCAGTACACGGTCACCCAGGCCGACGTCGACCGGGGCAGCGTGGTCAACACGGCCACGGCGAACGCCAAGGCGCCCGGCGGCCGCAGCGTCACCTCGGGACCGGGCCAGGCGACCACGCCGCTGGCGAGCAAGGCCGCGCTGAGCGTGGTGAGCACGGTGACGTCGATCGAGGACCGCAACAGCGACACCGTCACCGACGCCGGCGACGTCCTGGTCTACGCGGTCACCGTGACCAACACCGGCAGCGTGACGGTGACCGGCGTGGCCCCGGTGATGACGCTGGCCGCGCCCGCGTCCGGGACCCCGCACCTCACCTGCGACCCCAGCGCGCCGGCGGCGCTGGCGCCGGGAGCGAAGCTGTCGTGCACCACGTCCTACCCGATCACCGCCGCGGACGTGCGCAAGGGCACGGTGACCGCCACCACCGCGGCGGCGGGCACCACCGCGGCCGGCGCCGGCGTCACCGCGGCGCCGAGCGTGCTCAGCACACCGGTGAAGGCCACCCCGGCGGGCGCGGCCACCGGGGCCGGTCCGGCCGGCAGCACCGCCGGGGCCACCGGCGGCCCGTCCGCCGGCGCGCGTCCGCCCGGCCGCCCGGGGCGGCTGGCCTACACCGGCGTGGCCGCCGGGCCCCTGGTGACGGCCGGTGTGCTGCTGGTCGCCGCCGGGACCGCGCTGCTGCTGCTGACCACGGCCCGCCGCCGACGGCGAAGCCGGCGCTGAGCGAAGGGGGCGCCCGTGCACACCATCGACGAGGCCCGGGCCCGGCTGGCGGCGACCGCCCGGGCCCGCGACACCGCACTGGTCGCCGGCGCGGCCGCGCTGACGACCTGCCTGTGGGTGTCCACCGTGCTGGCGCTGACCGTCCACCCGGTGCGCAGCGTCCCGCTGGCGGAGACCCGCCCGGCCGGCCCGCCGGGCGCGGCCGGCCCGGTCGCCGTGGCGGTCCCCGGTGATCCGGTGGAGGTACCCGCGGCGGTGCCCCCGCTCGGGGTGCAGCCCGAGCCGCTGCTCGCCCCGGATCCCACGGCGGGCGCGTCGGCGGCCGCGGACCTCTCGACCGACGGTATCCCGCAGGTCGCGCTGCGGGCCTACCAGCACGCGGCGGCGGTGCTGGCCGGGCAGCGGGCCGCCTGCCACCTCGACTGGGCGCTGATCGCGGCACTGGGCCGGGTGGAGAGCGACCACGGCCGGTTCGGCGGGGCGGTGCTGACCGTGACGGGGCGGAGCGTGCCGCCGATCCGGGGACCCCGGCTGGACGGCGGGGAGTTCGCGCTGATCCGCGACACCGACGGCGGCCGGCTGGACGGCGACCCGGTGTTCGACCGCGCGGTCGGGCCCCTGCAGTTCCTGCCGCAGACGTGGCGCGCGATCGGCGCGGACGGCGACGGCGACGGGACGGCGGACCCGGACGACATCACCGACGCCGCACTGGGCGCCGGAAGCTACCTGTGCAGCGGCGGAACGGACCTGGCCGACCCGGCCGCGGCCCGGGCGGCGGTGTACCGGTACAACCACTCGGGCAGCTACGTGGCGCTGGTGCTGTCCCTGGCCGAGCGCTACCGGGCGGGCACGGCGGTCACCGGCGAGCCGGGCACCGCGCCGGCCTCGGGTACCGCCACCTCGGGCGCGCCGGTCCCGCCGGTGACGACGACGGCACCGGGCACGCCGCTGCCGCCGGCCACCGTGCCGCCGGCCACCGTGCCGCCGGCCACCGTGCCGCCGGCCACCGTGCCGCCGGTGCCGGCGACGACCGTGCCGCCGGCGACCTCGTCCGGCCCGGCAGCCACCACCGAAAGCCCGACGGCGACCACCACGGCTTCGACCGCGCCGCCGTCCAGCGCGGGATGTGTGCCCGTGCTCGGGTTGCTCTGCTTGTGAGCGGCGGCGATCGGCCAAGGCGCCCGTGATGTCCGATGTGGACGTTCGGTCAGCTACGGTCCGATCTGGACGGTCGCCACTCCCACGATGGTGCCGTTGGGCGCCGGAGCCGGGTCCGCGCACGTGAGGACCTTGTCGCCGATGCGGGCGGCCGGTTTGCCGCCGATCAGGACCGTGGCGCTGCCGCCGATGACCGTGCCGCGGTTGTCCGGTGGCTTGGCGAACGAGCCGGGGGCCGGCGGGACGTGCGGGGGCGCGTTGAGCGCGACCGAGCCCGCGGTGGCCGCCGGGCGGCCGCCGATCAGCACGCTCGGGCAGCAGCCCTGGACGATCCGGCCGGTGAACGGCAGCGGGGTCGGCGTGGGCACCGGACCGCCCGGGGACGGCACCAGCACGATGTGCGTGTCCACCCCGGTCACCTGGTCGCCCTGCTTCGCCGCCGGCTTGCCCACCGGTCACTCCCGGATCCGGCGCCCCGGCACCGCCGGTGCTGGGGACGGCGGCGGCGCCGGCGGCGGGCCGCCGGCCACCCCGAGGTCCACAGTGGACGGCGGGGTGGCGAGCGGGCCGAGCGCGGCCGGGGTCAGGGTCGCGGTCAGCACGACGTCGAGGCCGGCCCGGGGCGGCACCCCGAACGAGGGCCACAGATCGGCCGCCACCCCGGGCAGGTCCGGGTGCGCCACGTCGAGCTCGATCGACGGCCCGATGCGCAACGGCGGCGGCAGGTACCCGGCCGGCACGTGCCGGTGCGGTGCCATCGCGGCGAGGACCGCGCCGAGACAGGCGTGCTCGGCGGCGCGGCCGGCCGCCGCCCACGCCGTGATCAGGTAGCAGAACCGGTAGCGGCGCGGCGGCAGCACGCGGGCCACCACCCGGCCCTGCGCGTCCAGTTCGTCGGTCCACGCGGCCGCCCGCGCGGTCAGGTCCTCCACCACCCGGTGCAGGAACAGGCTGAGCACCTCGCCGTCGCCGGCCAGCTCCGGGCCGGGCGGCTCGGCCCGCAGGGCCACTTCCGGGCCGACCGCGGCGCGCACCAGCGCGGTCAGGGCGGCGTCGACGTGCTCGATCACCCGTCCAGTGTCCGCCGGGCCGCCCCGCCGGGGCGCTGCCGGACGGACAGGCGTGCGGGCACAGCGAGCCAGCGCGAATCTGCGCGATGGCTTGGCCGCGGGCGTGTTCTCCTGCGCCGCGCCGGGGTCGAAGCTGGGGGCCATGACCGCGTTCACGCTGCTCGGAGATCCGGTGCTGCTCGTCGAAGCCGGCGAGGAAGCCGCCTGCGAAGTGCTGGTGCGCAACGAAGGTGCCGTGGTGGACCAGTTCGCCGTCGACGTCGTCGGCGAGACGCGGGAGTGGGCCACCGCCGTCCCGGAGGTCGTCAACCTGATGCCGGGCGGGGAAGCCACCGTGACCGTCCGCTTCGTCCCGCCGCGCGGCCCGCAGGTGGCCGCCGGGAGCCACGCGTTCGGCGTGCGCCTGCGCTCGCGCGAGTACCCGGACCGGTCCGCGGTGGTGGAGGGCCACGTCGAGGTCGCCCCCTTCCTGGCGCTGGACGCCGAGCTGCTGCCGGCCAAGCGACGCGGCAGCCGCAAGGCGAAGTACCGGCTCGCGGTCGAGAACGCCGGCAACACCCCGGTCCGGATCGAGGCCGAGCCGTTCGACCCGGAGGACGACCAGGTGCGGATCCGGCTGGACCGGACGTTGTTCACCGTGCCGCCGGGGACCGTGGCGCTGCTGCGGGTGCTGGTCCGGCCGTTCGAACGGTTCCTGCGCGGGGATCCGCGGCCGCACCCGTTCGAGCTGAAGCTGATCCACGAATCGGCGGACGGCGTGCTGGTGGGCGATCCGCTGACCACCAAGGGCCTGATGACGCAGGAACGGATGCTGCCCAAGTGGGTCCTGCCGTCGCTGGCGCTGCTGTCCGCGCTGGCGATCGTGCTGACCACGCTGTGGTTCGCCGTCCTCGCCCCCAACGTCAAGGAGATCGCCAGCTCGGAGGTGGCGGGCCAGGTCAGCGCGGCCAGCAGCGCGGCGGAGGCGGCCAACGCCGCGGCCTCGAAGGCGAACGGCGCCCAGGAGGACGCCCACGCGCAGCTCAGCGCCGCGGCCGCGGCGAGCGCGGCGAACACGCCGACCTCGCTGGACTTCCGCATCGCCACCTTCGCGGCCCCGGTGACCGACAGCTCCTTCCAGCAGTTCGGCTACTCCGCGCCGCCGGGGCGGGCGATGGACATCTACGCCATCACCCTGCAGAACCCGCGGCAGGACAAGGGGTTCATCCGGGTCTCGGTCGGCTCCGACGTGCTGCTGGAGTCCGGGCTGGCCAACTTCACCGACCAGCCCTACAGCTACGCCAAGGGGCTGCACGTGCCCAAGGACGTGCCGGTGACGGTGTCGGTCGACTGCGTCACGCCCGGCGCGGGTTCGGTGCGGTGCACTCCGTCGGCGTCCTTCTCCGCGCAGCTGCTGCCGGCGGGCGCCGGCTGAATCGGCGTCGCGGGCTCAGTCCACGAGTTCGACGTGGTGCGGTACGTGCGCGGGTTTGGCCGCGGCCACCAGGTCCCGCACCGCGGCCAGTTCCGCCTCCGGCGCGTCGCCACGCCGGAGCCGGACCACCAGCGACGGCTCAGCGGCCGCCGGTGTCGACCCGGGCGTGCGGGACCAGTGCGTCCCGCCGCTGTCGACGACTTCCGCCCGGCCCTCGGTGGCGAGCTCCAGCTGCCACCGCAGGCCCCGGGCGGTGCCCCGGAGGCCGTGCAGGGCGACGGCGTTCCGGACGATCTCGCGCCGCCGGTCGTCGGTCCAGGCGTCGTCCAGGGTGACGCCGAGCCAGGCGGCCAGGTGGGCCAGGAAGTCGGCCGGCGCGAGGCCGGGGTCCAGGTAGGCGTCCAGGCAGTCGAGCACGGCGTGGACCGGGGCGAGCACCTCGTCCAGGCCCGCGGTGAGGCCGGTCAGCACCGGGTCCTCCTGCAGCACCGACGGCAGCAGGGCGGCCAGCGGCCGGGGCGTGCGCACCCCGGCGGTCATCCCACGCATGCCCGCCCCTACCCGACGCTGAAGAACTGGAACTCGGTCACGGCGACGTCCTTGGCTCCCGGCGACTCCTTGACCTGCAGGACCTGCACCTGCACCAGCTTGGCGGCCAGGCCGTTGCGCAGGGTGAACGTCTGCGGGCTCTTGGAGTCCTGCAGGGTCAGCGTGTCGGACTTTTCGTTGGAGTAGCTGAACACGATGATCGACGGCCGGTCGTGGCCGACGAAGTCGTCACTGGCGCCGCCGGTGATCACGACCTTGGCCAGCGCGGTCGGCTGGCCGAGGTCGACGGTCACCTGGGGCGGCTTGCCGTTCGGCACCCACGGCGCGGCCCAGTAGGTGTTGGTGAACCCGTCGAAGGCGGCGCCTGCCGGGTGGCCGGGCAGCTGGGTGTCGGTGGCCTGCACGGCGGTCGGCCGCACCGGGCGGACCGTGGCGTCGCCGACCAGCCCGGTGGCCCAGCTCTTGAGGTGGTCGGCCTGCCGCACGACGTAGGTGCGCAGCGGCGGGTAGAGCCCGGCCAGCAGCCCGAACGCGAGCACCACGACGAACGTGTACCGGCGCACGCTCGTCGCCACCCGGCGGCCGACCCGCCGGTTGCCCCCGCGCCCGGCGCTCTTGGGGCGGCGGGCGGCTGAGACGAGCTTCGGGCCGCCCCTCCGGCGCAGGCGCTGCCACCACGGCAGGCGCCGGACGACCGCGCTCTCGAGCGATTCGCCGCAGCGGCTGCAGAACTTGCGGGTCGGCGGATTGCCTTCGCCGCACTCGCCGCAGATCCGGTCGCCGGGCTGGATCCGGCGGGTGGGCGGCGCCCGGTGGGCCGGTTTGGCGGCCGGAGCGACCTCCTGCGGCAGCACCTCGGCCGGCTCGGTCCCGGCGGCCGCGGGGTCGATCGGGGCCACCAGGCCGTCGACGCCCGGTCCGGTCTCCGGGGCGCGGTGGCGGCCCTGGTCGGCCTCCGGTGCCGGCGGCGGGGGCGGCGGCCCGCCGGGCGGCGGTGGTGGTGGAGGCGGCGGCGGTGGAGGCGGCGGCGGAGGCGGTGGCCCCCCGACCGGGGGCGGCGGGGGAGGGGGAGCACCGACCGGCGGCGGTGGCGGGGGCGGGGGCGCGCCGACCGGTGGTGGCGGCGGGGGCGGGCCCTGCCCCGCCGGGGCCGGGCCGACGACGTCATCGGGCACCGGCTTGCCGTCGATCGTGGTGAGCGGGCCGACGATGGCCGAGGCCACCCGGCGCAGCAGCCCGACCTTGCCCGGCGCCTCGGCCGCCACGGCGACCGGGGCCGGTGCGGCGGAGGGCGCCGTCTTCTGCCCGGTCCACTCCAGGAAGCCCCCGCAGGAGCCGCAGAAGGTGTCGTTGTCCCGGTTGGACTGCCCGCATTCCCCGCAGACGATCATCGCGTGCTCCTCCTCAGGTGGCTTCGACGCGGACGTGGTGGTCGAAGGAGAACACCAGGCTGTGGGCGTCCACCTCGACCCGGTTGGTCTCGCCGCCGCGCTCGCCGGTGACCGGGTTGGCGCTGTACAGCCGGACGTCCTCGACCGTCTCGACGCCGTAGACCCGCTGCAGCAGCGCGTGGATCTCGCCGACCCGCACCGCACGGCCGAACGGCCAGCCCGCGCCGTCCGGTCCGCCGCCGGGCAGCGGGCTGAGGTAGCCGGTGAGCGTCCGCAGCGCCTCCTCCCGCACCGCCGCCGGGCTCCGCCGCGGCCGGGCCACCAGCCGGGCCACCACCGTCACCCCGCGGTAGCGCGGTGGCTCGACCAGCACGGTGGTGCCGATCAGGCGCACCGTGTCCAGGTGCCCGGCCAGCCGGGCGAGCACCTCGTCGGACGGCACCAGGTCGGCCAGCCGCACCCGGCCGTTCTCGGCGGGCACGTCCGGCACCACCAGCACCTTGACCGTGGCCGCCGGCAGCCCGGCTTCGCCCGCGGTGACACAGCGGATCCGGGCCGCCTCCGGCACCGCCTCGCGGGCGAGCGCCTCGTAGTCCTCGGCGGTCACGGCCCGGCCCCGGGTCCGCAGCGTGAGTGCGCCCCGGTCGCGGGCCTGGTCCAGTGTCTCGGCGTCGGTGCCGCCCCTGGCCCCGGCCGCGTTGCTCACCGCGGCGACGAACGGGATCGACGAGCGCAGCGTGGTGAGGGTGCCGGCGGCGACGTTGCCCGCCGCGCCGCCGCCGACCGCGTGGCCCCGGATGCGCACCGCGACGCCCGGTCCGGGCACCGCGCCGTGCTGCTCGGTGCCGCCGTCGGCCAGCCGGACCAGCGGGCCGAAGACGACCTCGCCGGTGTAGCCGTCGAGCAGGAAGTGCCGGTCGGCCGCGGTGCTGCCGGCGAAGTCGGCGACGCGGGTCCAGTCCTGCCAGCCGTCCTCCGAACTGGTCTGGACCACGGGGCTGCCGAGGCCGGACGGCACCGGCGCGGCGGCCACCCGGAACACCTGGCCCGGCGAGCCGTCGGCGGTGCCGAGCGGCTCGGCGCCGATCAGCTCGGCGTGCACCGCCGCGCTCGTGACGCCCACCGTGCAGGCGACGGCCCCGGCGATCGTCGGCGTCGCGTGGTAGCCGGGCCGTCCCGCGGCGGGGTCGGTCACCCGGGCGCGCAGCCAGGCCGCGCGCAGGCCGTCGAGCAGGGCCACCCGGTGCTCGGCCGGCACGTCGAGCACCACCGCGCCGTCGCTGTTGAGCCCGCCGGTTTCGTCGCGCAGCACCCGGCAGCCGAGCCATTCTTCGCCGGTGTAGGCCTCCCAGACCAGCGGCGGCTGCTGCGGGTCGACGCCCACGCCGTCGATCCGGCTCTCCAGGTCGAGCTGGACCGCGCCGCGCGGCACCGCCACGTCCAGCCCGAAGAGCACGGCGTCGCCCGGCCGGGGGACCGCGGAGAAGGCGGGCACCGGACCGGCGCGCAGCTCGGTGGTCCGGTCGGTGGCGGGGCCGGCGTCCGCACTTCCGAGCGTGCGCACCGCGATGAGCGCGCACGGCAGCGCCACGGCTTCGGTCTCGGTGCTGAACACCACCGGGTCGACGGTTTCGGTGTGCTGGGTGCCGACCTCGGTGCCCGCCGGGACGACCAGCGCGGCGGTCGCCGGGGCCGACAGCCAGAAGGTCACGTCGGTGCGGGCCGGGGTGGGCGGGTGCAGCCGGACGCCGATCAGGTCGAGGAACTTGACGTGCAGCCGGTCGGGCACCTGGTTGAGCCGGGTGAACAGCTGGTCGACCAGGAACGCGAACGCTTCGATCAGGGTGACGCCGGGATCCGACGGCGTGAGGTCGGTCCACCCCGGGCAGTGCCGGCGGACCACGCCGGTGGCGTCGGCCACCAGCTCGGCGAACCCCCGGTCGTCCAGGTTCGGTGCGGGCAGCGCCATCGCTACGGCACCTCGCCGTCGGGCACGGTGTAGAACGGGAAAACCAGGTTCCGCTCGTCGCCGCCACCGGCCGGCCGGTAGCCGATGTCGATGTGGAGCAGGCCGGGCTCGTCCGGATCGGGCCGGGTCACCACGTCGGTGATCTCCACGCGCGGCTCCCAGCGGGTCAGCGCCCGGCGCACCTCGCCCGACAGTTCGGTCGCGGTGTCCAGCGAGACGGCGGCGAAGACGTAGTCGCGCAGCCGCGACCCGAACTCCGGGCGCATCAGCCGTTCCCCGGGGTAGGTGGTGAGCACCAGCCGCATCGACTGCTCCAGCCTGCGCACGCCACGGGCCAGGTCGAAGCCGCCGCTCGGGGAGTACCCGAGCGGGAACTGCCACCCCGCACCGATCGATTCGGCCGACATCGTCACTCCCCGCTAGTTGAGCTTGATCGGGTTTCCCTTGATCTCCACCGGTCCGCGGCTCTCGATCTTGATCGAGGCCTGCGCGGTCAGGTTGAGCTGCGCGCCGCCGCCGACGTTGACCACCCCGCCGCGGCCCGCCTGGATGTCGATCTTGCCGCCGTTCTTGCACCGCACCGTGACCGTGCCGGCGATCTGGTCGATGACCAGCGCCACGTCCCCGCGCTGGGTGCCCAGCACGATCTCGCCCTTGGTCGGCGTGGGCTGCGCACCGGGGGTCCGTTCGTCATGGAAGGCCAGCCGGTTCCCGTTGGGGGACACCAGCCCGCGCCAGGCCACCGTGGCCGTGCTGCCCCGGGTCAGCACCGGTTTGCCGCCGAGGTCCGGTTTGCTCTTGCGGTTCAGCAGCCCGCCGAGGACGTACGGGCGGCGCGGGTCGCCGAACTCGAACGCCACCAGCACCTCGTCGCCCACCTCGGGCAGGAACAGCGCCGCCGCGCCCGTGCTCGCGCCGGCCAGCGCGACCGGCGCCCAGTCGCTGACGAACTCCGGCGACAGCCAGGGCAGCACCACCTGCACCCGGTTCAGCCCGTCCGGATCGCCGATGTTGCTGACCACCCCGCACACCACCCCGGGGATGAGCTGCGGCGGGGCCGTGCGGACACCGGCGGTCAGCCCCAGGATGGAGCGCTCCTGCCTGCCGCTGACTTCGAACGCGGTGAAGTAGCCGTCGACGTCGTAGGTGTGCACCGCGCGGGTGACCAGCCAGCGGCCGTCGAAGACCGGGCCGACCCCGCCGACCTCCAGGACCGTGCCGGCCCGCAGCCGCGGGTCGCCGACCGCTTCGCCGTCCGCCTCGGCGACGGTGCTGCCGAGCTGCTCGGCCGCCCCCGCCACCGCTTCCCGCGCGGCGGCGTCGATCCCGCTGCCGGTACCGGCCGGCACGGTGGTGACGGCGAAGGCCTGCGGCCGCGGCGCCGGGCCCAGCTCGCCCAGCGCCGGGTTCGCCGCGCGCGGCGGGGCGGAGTCCGGCTGGAACGGCTTGCTCAGCGTGCCCGGGTCCGCGTCGGGCAGCTGCACCCCGGTGGTCGCGGTCGGCGCCGAGGCGGAGCGGGCCCGCCGGTCCGCCGGGTCCCACACCCGCAGCTCGGTGGTGGGCGCCAGGTTCCCGGCGGTGATCCGGGGCCGGAACACGCGCAGCCCGAACGGGAACTCCACGGCCAGCGGCCGCTTCCCGCGGCGGACGTCGACGGGTCTGGTGAAGCAGAACTTGCCGTCCACCACGCCGACGTCGTAGCCGAGCGCGTCGGCCCGCCCGCGCAGGAACTCCCAGTCGGTCTGGTTCACCTGTCCGATGTGGACGTGCACGGTCCGGGTGGGGTGCACGGTGCCGAGCGGCAGGCCGTACTCCCGGACCACCTCCCGGACGACGTCGGAGTCCTTGCGGTTGGGGAAGGAGCGGTTGCGCCGCGACCGCTGCAGCCGGTGGTCGTGGGTGTAGCCGCGCACGATCGTGCGGTTCACCCGGCCGTACGAGCCTTCGATGGCGGTCACCTCGCCGCTGATCAGCTCGATCTGGTTCCCGTCGGCCGCCGACCCCGAGGTGATGCCGATCGCGGTGCCGACGGCCAGCCCGGACGAGCGGGCCACGGTCAGGTCCTGGTCCAGGAAGGTGATCTCGAACATGTCCGGCCGCAGCCGGTGGGTGTCGACCACGACCCGCTGGATGCGGTCGGCCAGCTCCGGCGGCAGCGGCCGCCCGCCGGCCCGCACCTGCGGGACGACCCGGGTCCGGTCGTCGAGGTGGTAGTAGGCGCTTCCCGTGGTCATGCCCGGGTCTTCTGCTTCTGCTCGACCACGATCAGGGTGAGGGTGACCAGCGCCCGGGACGGCACCCCGGACGTGGTGAACCGGCAGTACGACACCTTCGCCGTCTTGATCAGGACCTGCTCGTCGAAGACCAGGCCGGTGCCGGAGCCCATCCGCAGCTGCACCTGCTTGGGCGCGCCCTTCTTCTCCTTGCTGTAGTCGAGGTCGGTCCACTCCCACAGCTTCCGGCAGCCGTCCGCGACCGCCGTCACGCCTTCGATCTGCAGCGCGGAAAGGGTCAGCTTCTTGCGGTCGTAGATCAGTTCTTCGCCGTTGATGGTGAGCGTCTGGCCCTCGTTCTCGTTGCCGACGCGGGTGGTCCGCTCTTCGGTGACCTCTCTCGGGTTGTACTGGAGTTGCAGGCTCTTGCCCTGGCAGCTGAGGGTCAGCTGCCCTTGGTGCTGCGTGTTGAGGCCGCCGGGCGCGGACCCCGCCGGGGCGGCGTCGAGGAAACCCCGGTGGGTCAGCACCAGCTTCTCGGTCGCCACACCACCGCCGCCCGCCGACAACGCGGGCGCGGACCACGACACCGGGATCGCGTCGCGCAGCTCCCACTTGGCCACCTCGCGCTCGGTGCCGCCGGCCGGCGCGGCCTTGCCGTCGCCGGGCACCAGCGCCGAAAACAGCGAGACGGTCACCGTGGTGCCGCGGAACTGCGCTGTGCCGGGGGCGCTGCCGCCCGCCTTCTCGTGCACCATGCCCGCGCCGCCTTCGTCGCCGCTGATCCACTTGCCCGCGACCAGTTCGAGCCAGCTGCGGACCTGCGCGGCGGACCGCGCCTCCATCGCCCGTTCCAGCGTCACGTTCGGGTAGGTGATCTGCCGGGGGGTCAGGTAGGGGGCCAGGTACTGCCCGCCGGCCCACACCGGTTCGGTCTCCAGGTTGACGGCCAGGCCGGAGCAGCCCGACCAGAGCCCGAGGTGGCTGGTGCCGCCCGCCGGGTCGGTCACCACCACCTTGAACCACATGGTCATGCCGTAGCGGGGCGGTTTGCGGGCCGCGGCGTTGCCCGGCACCGACTTCCGCATGCCCACGGCGCCGAGCGCGCCCATCGGCGCCTGCAGCACGTTCGGGATCGTCATCGCGTCACAACCTCGCCTCGTCGCCCAGGAATCCGGTGTGCGCCAGCTCCAGCGTCTCGATCGCCGGCCTGCCGCTGCCCGAGTCGAAGTCCGAAATGGACCAGCCGACCGGGAAGAACTGCTTGAGCTCCCAGGTGAGCACCGGCACCCCGAGGTAGTCGAGCATGTGGATGCCGCCGCTGAGCACCGTGTGGCTCCGCGATGTCTTCTTCAGCCACTCCTGCACGGTGGCCGACTTGGAGCTGGCCGCGCGGCTGAGCTTGATCGTCGGGTACTCGGCGTTCCCCGGGAAGACCAGCTCGTCGTTGTTGTCACCCGGCCGGTACCTGTGCTTGGTCCAGGTGACCTGCAGCCCGGCCACTTTCGTCCAGGTCCCGAGGTCGTACTCGGCCATGTCGATCTGGACCACGAACCGGTGGGTCATGGCCACCTGGTCGAAGAGGAACTCCGACAGCTTCGTGTTGAGCTTGCCGACTACCATGCCCGAACTCCTCTCACCACGGGTCCGCCAGTGTTCCGGCGCGTTCCCGGTCGACGATCAGTTCCGCGCGCAACCGGGTCCTGATGTGCCGGTAGAGCCGGCCGGCCAGGTCCTGCAGATCGATCACCGGCTGCGGCCGGGGCTCCCGGTCGCCCAGCCGGACGACCGAAGCGCGCAGATCGGCGATCTGCTCGAAGGCCATCGCCACCGCCGCCGCGGTCTCCGGCGCCGCGACCGGTTCGGCCGCCGCCGTCGGCACCGGGCCGCCCGCAAGGCCCGCAACCGTGCCCCCCGGCGGCGGACCGCCGGACGGCGGCTCCCCGGTGAAGCCCGTGTCCCACGACCAGGACACACCGGCGGGCACGTCCGCGGGCGGCTCGGCGGGCGGCGCTCCCGGCGGCACCGCCACCGGTGCCTCGGCGGCCTGGACGATCGAACCGGGTGGCCGTCCGGGGTCCGGGCGTCCGGGGTCGGGCCGGCCCCGGGCGCTGCGGTGCAGCAGGGCCGGCGGCCGCGGCCCGGTACCGGCCACCCAGTGTTCGACGAGGTCGGCCGCGGCTTCCAGCTCGCGCCCCTCGGCGGACTCGGGCGTGGGCTGCGTGTCACCGAGGATCCGCTGCTGGACGGCGTGCGTGAGCTCGTGGGCGAGCAGGGCGCGCACCGGCGGCTCGGCGAGGTTGCCGGCATGGTGCGGGAGGAACACCTGACCGGCCTGGGCGTAGGCCCGCGCGCCCAGCTGCCGCGCGCGGACCGCGACGGCCCGGCCGCGGTGGACCGGCACCGCGCTGACGTCGACGCCGAGCTCACGGGTGAACAACGTGACCAGCTCGCCCGGCACCGGGACCACCACGGTGTCCGGCACGGCGGCGTCCTCGGGCGGTGGTGGTGGCAGCTGGTCGGCGAGGACCGCCCGGTACACCGGGCCGGCGGGCTCCGGTGGTCCGGCGAAGACACCCCGATCCGGTGCCTCGTCCACAGTGGACGAATCCGGTGGCACTCCGAGCCGGGCGGCTTCCGTGCTTTCGCCGGGAGCGGGCGGCGGTGCGGGCGGCGGGACCGCGGCCGGCACCGTCCGGCGGTGCGGCGGCCGCGGCCACAGCGGAGCCTGCACGGTGCGCGGCCGGACCGGGTCTTCCGGGGGCCGGCCGCCCGGCGGGACCGGGGCACCGCCTTCCGCCGGTCCGACGGTGGCGGGCGCCGGCTCAGGAGCGGGTGTGGCGGCGGGGCGAGCCGGCTCCGCCGCGAGCGGCCCGGCGGGGGCGGTCGCCGGTGCCGGGTCCGGTGCCGGTGCGGGCGGCGGGGTGGCGGCGGCCGGCGCCGGTGCATCGTCCACTGGGGACACCGGACGCCGATCCGGCTCGCCGCTCGCCACGTCGATCCCGCGCCGCCGGCTCTCCGCCAGGCTCGGCCGCCGGTACGGGGCCCGTCCGGACGGCACGCCGGCGGGCGCCTCGGGGACGGCCGGTGCCGGCTCGGCAGGCCATGCGGGGCCGAGGCCGGCCGGACCGGCGCCCAGCAGGCTCATCGCCGTGGCCACGTCGAGCTGTTCGTACTGCGCGGCCAGCCGGTCGAACTCGGTGACCCCCCGGAACGGCGTCTCCGGCTCGACCGGCTCGGCCACGTACTCCGCGCTCGCCTCGGTGAGCGGCCCGGCCGGGCCGGACGCCGGCCGCGCACGCAGCCGTCGCACCGGTGACGGGACCACCACCGCCGGTTCGCCGGGGGTGACGGCCGGCGTGACGTCGTCGGTCCGGAACACCCGCACAGACCTGTTCGGCACGCTGAAGCCGGCGATCGCTTCCTGCGGGCGGCGGGGCTCGATCGGCTCGGCCGCCTCGTCCGGCCCGAAGGGCGTGGCCACGGCGACCGGCTCGAACGGCCCGGCCGTTCCGGCGGGCTCGAGGAGGGGTTCCGGCCGCACGGTGACCACGCCGGTCACCCGGCCGTACGCGGCACCTGGCGCCGGGCGGCGGCGGATCCGCCGGTGCCGCAGCGGCGGCAGGTCGCGGACCAGCCGCCGGGTGCCGGTCACCCGCGGCAGCGCGAACAGCGGCGCCAGCACGGGCGGCCGGACGTCGAGGGTCGGCCGCAGAGGTGGCAGCACCCGCCAGTGCCGGGCGGCGGGCCGCCGCTCACCCGGCGCGGGCTTCCGCCCGTGCCGCTTCCGGAACGGCCACCACATCGCGCCTCCACGGGGTCCGGGGATCAGGCCGGCAGGCTGTCGCCGGCGTTGAGCTGCTCGTTGATCCGGCCGACCTCGGTGATCACCCGGCTGCGGGAGTGGTGGTCGAGGTCGGCCAGTTCGGTGAACGGCCAGTGCAGGTAGTAGGCGAGGTACGCGATCTCCTCCCACAGCCGGGGGAGCCCGTACGTCAGGATTCCCCCGGGGCATCACCGGCGATGTCCACCGCGAACTCGTGACCGCAGTCCGGGCAGGTGACCTCGGCCTCGGTGTGGCCCTGCTGGTTGATCCGCCGGTACAGGTCCTGCAGGAACGCCAGGTCCGAGGAGAACAGCCCCTCGATCACCGGCGCGTCCACCACCGGCAGGCTGCCCAGGCGGACCACCGTGCGTTCCAGCAGCAGCACCGTCAGGTACGCGGAGTTCTGCCGGACCCGCGGATCGACCTGCGTGCCGATCTCGTCGCGGGCCGTGGACAACCGCATCGCGCCGTCGCGGTGCACGCGCCCGTGCTCGTCGACGAACCCGCGCGGCAGCACGAACGGGAATTCGGTCCGCAGGCCGGCGGCCGCGGGCGCGGCCGCGGTGGCGAAGGAGGTTTCGGCGGGAAACATCGGCGTGGCAACCCTTCCGTCGGAAGCGGGGGTGATCAGCTGGTGGCCGGCGGGGTGACCGCGATGCTTTCGCAGGTGACCTTGCACTCGATGGTGGCCACCGCCGAGTCACCGGCCTTCATGCCGCTCACCACGAGCTCCGAGCACCACGCGTGGTGCAGCGTGTAGACGATCTGGCCCTTGCCCTGGGCGTCCATGATGGTCAGCGTGCCGTCACCGCGGGCGGTGGGATCGCCGCTGCGGGCCAGTGCGTGCCAGGCCATCAGCTTCGCGTTGCCGGCCGCGTCCAGGCCGCGCCTGAGGGTGATCGTCGGCGGCTCGGTCTTGCCGAACTGCTTGGTGTGCACGGTGTTCCCCTTGTCGTCGTTGTAGATGTACTCCTGGGCGCCCACCTTCGACGTGATGCCCTGCAGCTCGGAGAACGCGATCGTGCCGAGGTTGGTGAAGCTCAGGTAGAACCGCGCGGCGGAGATCACCTGGGCCTGGGTGGTCGCGGAGGTCATCGGGAACCCATCCTTTCGGCGGCGCTCAGATCAGCAGGACCGCGTCGCATTCGATCGTCGTCTTCATCATCACCACGGAGGACGAGCCGGCGGTGGCCGGATCGAGCTCCACCTTCGCGCACCAGGCGTTCTCCAGCAGGACGTTCGCGGTGACCGTGCCCGCGGCGTCCATGATCGTGAAGGTGGCAGGCACCTTCGCCAGCGGGCTGTTCAGCCTGGCCAGCGCGTGCCAGGCGAACAGCTGCCCGAACCCGGCCGCGTCCAGCGCCCGCTTCAGCGTCACCGACGGTGGTTTCGGCCGCCCGAACTGCTTGGTGTGGACGTTGCCGAGCCGGCCGTTGTAGGAGTACTCCTGGTGCTCCACGGCCGAGCTGAACCCCGACATCTCGGAGAACCCCAGCCCCACGGCCCAGCCTTCGCAGGTGATCAGGAACCGTGCGGCACTGACGAACTGGCCGGTCATCGCCCCGCCTTCACTCCTGCAGCGCGGTGCCCTCGGAGTACTGGGACAGCCGGAACACCACGAACTCGGCCGGCTTCACCGGGGCGATCCCGATGTCCACGGTGAGCACCCCGGCGTCCCGGTTCTCCGGCGGGTTGTTCTCCGCGTCGCACTTGACGTAGAACGCCTGCTCGGGTGTGTCGCCGAAGAGCGCGCCGCTGCGCCACACCCGGCGCAGGAACATGCCGATCGTGCGGTTGACCGCGCTCCACAGGTACTGGTCGTTCGGTTCGAAGACGACCCAGTTCGTGCCGTTGAGGATCGACTTCTCGACGTAGTTGAACAGCCGCCGCACGTTCAGGTACCGCCATTCCGGGTCGCTGGAGAGCGTGCGCGCGCCCCAGACGCGGATGCCCTGGCCGGGAAAGGACCGGATGCAGTTGACGCCGACCGGGTTCAGCGTGTCGTGCTCGCGGCGGGTCAGCCCGGACGGCAGGTCGAGCACCCCGCGCAGCACCTCGTTGGCCGGGGCCTTGTGCACCCCGCGGGTGTCGTCGTTGCGGGCCCACACACCGGCCACGTGCCCGCACGGCGGCACCGGCACCGGCCGTCCGTCGTGCCCCATGACGTTCAGCCATGGCCAGTACAGCGTGGCGTACTTCGAGTCGTAGCCGGTGTCGTTCATCCGCCAGTCCTTGAGCCGCTGCGGTCTCAGGTCCGGCAGCGGGTCGAGGATCGCCACCCGGTCCGACATCAGCTCGCAGTGCGCGATCATCGCCAGCTGCACGGCCTTCACCCCGTCGGCGTCGAGGAGGCCACGCCGGTAGGCGCTCATCAGGTCCGGCACGCACAGCATGGTGATGTCGTCGATGGCCTCGAGCCCGGCGAACCCGGTGCGGTCGGCGGCGTCGCCGACGTAGTCGCCGGGGGCGACGGGCGCCGGTCCGGCCGCTTCACCGCCGCTGAGCGTCACCGCGGTGCCCTTCGCCGGCACCGCCGCCGACCCCGGCTTCGTCTCCTCGATGGTGATCAGCTTGGACTGGCGGACCGCGGTGGCCACGTTGGCCGGCCCGCGGCGCACGGTCACGTTGTCGTAGACCTCCTCGACGCCGTGCGCGCGCACCACGAGCTTGAAGGTGTCTTCGCCCGGTTCGGAGGGGTCTTGGACGTCGATGACGACTCCGTTGCCGGACGGCCCGGGCTCCCGGGCCCGCACGATCAGCGGCCGGCCGCCGGCGCCCGCGAGCTCCGCGGCCGCGGAACGCCCGGCTTCCAGCGCCGGCTGCCCGTTGCCTTCGGCCGCGGCGCCGTCCCCGCCGATGCGGACCACGTAGGCCGCGCCGCCGCCGTTGAGGAAGAAGCCGTACACCGCGTGGGCGAGGTAGCCCCCGTCGACGAACCCGCCGAACGCCTGGGTGAACTGCGTCCAGTTGGTGACCAGCACCGGCTCGTCGACCGGCCCCTGCTCGGCGAACCCGACGAACCCGGCGACCGCGGTGCCCACGCCCTCGATCGGCTTCGAGCCCGAGGACACCTCTTCGGTGTAGACGCCTGGCGACAGGTAGTTGGGCATCGCGGCCTCCCGTGGGGTTTCGATGGCGTCCGATGGCGTCCGATGAGGTCCACTGTGGCCGGGTGCCGCGGCGATCGCGCAGAAGCCGACGGACCATCCATCGCGCACGCCGGTGCACCAACGGGCAGGACCGTCCGGGCACGACCGCCTGCCCGGGCCGGCTGCCCGAAGGAGAACCCCGCTGCGCGCCTTCTTGCCCGGTCACCGGCTGCCCCCGGAGACGGCGACCGGACAGGATGGCTCCGGCAGGCCGCGGGCCTGCGGCCAGGAAATCCGCCCGGGTGTGCCCCCGCCGATTGGAGGACCGCCCACGCCTGACGAGGAGCCGCCATGGCGCTCGACCAAGTACGCGATTTCGTCCGGTCCAAGGACACCGAGAAGCGGGTGCACGCCGCCCTGCACGCGATGTACCTCGCGAGCGGGGCGGGCAAACCGCGGTACGACGACTTCGAGGAGGAGTTCAAGAAGGACCTCGAAAGCCGAGGCCTGCAGGGCTCCGACCTCGATGACCTGGTGAACGCCGTCGCCGGAGAACTCGAGCAGACCGGTACCGACTACCAGGAGGATCCGGAGAAGTTCGCCGAGAAGTTCATCGACGCCGAGGGCTGGGCGCCGCCGTCGGCCACCCCGCAGTTCACCGAGTCCGGTGGGTTCCTGAAGGACGGCGCGGGGCGGGTGTTCCTGGCGGACAGGACGACCGAGGTTTTCCTGCACACCGGTTACCCGGGGCAGGGCGTCTACTACGACCGTGAGAACCGGCTGTACCAGGGTGGGAAGCCGTACACGCCGCAGCAGACGTTCACCGAGTCGGGCGGTTTCCTGAGGGACAGTGCGGGGCGGGTGTTCCTGGCGGACAAGACGACGGAGGTCTTCCTGCACACCGGTTATCCGGGGCAGGGCGTCTACTACGACCGCCAGAACCAGCTGTACCAGGGTGGGAAGCCGTACACGCCGCAGCAGACGTTCACCGAGTCCGGTGGGTTCCTGAAGGACAGTGCGGGGCGGGTGTTCCTGGCGGACAAGACGACCGAGGTCTTCCTGCACACCGGTTACCCGGGGCAGGACATCTACTACGACCGCCAGAACCAGCTCTACCAGAACGGAAAGCCATACGTGCCGGGCACGCCGGCTTCGGACGGCGAAGCGGTCACCGACGCCGAGGTCGAGACGTTCCTGAACGACCCGTCGAGCTTCGCGGAGCTGATGCAGGCCGTCTCCGAAGGGGACCTGCAGATCGACTACTCCTCCGACGAGGAGGACATCGACTCGTTCGACGCGAGCCACTTCGTGAACGTCCAGTGACCACCGTTTCCACCGACCAGACGGGAAGACCATGACATCCGGAGTAACGCAGACCCAGACGACGAACGTGGACAAGGACGGCAACGTCAGCGGCAGCGTCCAGTCGGTCACGGCCAGTCCGCAGACCCAGGCGCAGACCATCGCCGGCACGGGCGGCGGCATCCTGGGCGCCGTGCTGGGCGCGGCGAACTTCGTCTACAGCATCGTCAAGGACCACGGCGCGAAGCTCACCATGGCGGTCGAGTCGGGCGGTGACGGGATTTCGTCCGGAACGGCGGACGAGGCGAAGTTCAAGGCCGACTGGGTGGGGGAGTTCAGCGCCTCCGGCGTGTGGTACACCCACACGCGGGCCTTCGGGTCGTTGCTGAACTCGCACCGCGGGAAACTCCCGCACGAGAAGACCAAGGACACCGGCGACTTCTCGTCGGCCTACATCTGCACCGTGTTCCCCTACCAGCTGCGGTGGAACCTCTACGCGGTCACGCCCAAACCGATCAGCAAGAAGGACGAAGCCGCGGTGAAGCAGGGCTTCGCGAGCCGGACGGCGGACGCCTACGACAAGTTCTACGAGCGGGTGAAGGAGCTCAAGCTCGACGACTTGACGGTGCAGGAGCCGGGCAGCAAGGGCAAGAAGCTCACCGTGAAGTACCGGACCAAGAACTCCGGCGAGTCGTTCACCGAGTACCTCAAGTTCCTCCGGAAGTTCCAGGAGAACGAACCCCGGATCAAGGGGGCCATCGGGGAGCTGGAGGCCACCGTCGAGACCATCAAAGCCGAGGCGGCCGACTACGATGCCCAGCTGCTGAAGGCCACGCAGTCGGCGGGCGAGACGTTCTACGTGATGCGCAACATCGCCTTGAGCCCGCTGTCCGACCTGAACGGCGTCAAGCAGCACTACTGGCAGCACCTGTCGATCAACAGCAAGTTCACCATCACCCCGCGCAAGGAGAGGCCCTACGGCTTCACGGTCGGCCTGGTGTGGGGCGAGACGGCGCTGGGTTACGGCTACCCGGGCCAGGTCGGCAGTTATGAGATCACCCAGGACGGACCGGCCGAAACGGACGTCGAGCTGAAGCCGAACGGCAAACTGGGCCGCCGGTTCGGGCAGTTCCTCGTGGTGAACAAGGATCGCTGAGCACGGCCTGGGGCGGGCGGCACGATGGCCGCCTGCCCCCGGGCTCGACCTCGGGCACGTCGTCCCCGGCACCGGTCCCGACTTCGGTGCCGACGGCGAACTCTCCCGGTGCCCTCGCCGTCGGTTATCGGGTGCTGGTGGTGCCGGGGGAGGGGTTCGGTGTGGTCACGCCGCCGTAGTTCAGCGCTCCGAAACCGACGACCAGGACGAGACAGGTGGCGGTGGCGACTCCGGACAGCCAGGTGCGACGTCGATGGTGTCGCTTCGGGGGCGCGGGGGACGCGGCTCTGGGGCGGTTGGTGAACAAGGTGCTGGCGATCACGGCGAGGATGAACAGAAGCGTGGCGCAGACGATGAACACGTCGGCCAGGTTGTAGCGGATCGGGCCGAGTGCGATGAAGTCGACCGCTCCGCGCACGCTGCCCGGGGCGGTCAGGTAGTGCAGCCCCAGGCGGTCGAACAGGTTGCTGATCCAGCCACCGACCATGAGGCCGGCGGGGACGAGAACGACCGCCGACGGCCGGCGGCGGATCAGGACGACCGCGGCGGCGGTCAGCACACCGAAGTCCATCAGGTCGAGCAGTGCGCCGGTGGTCGGGTCGGCGTACCAGTGGCTGATCGTTTCGCCGACGAGGAAGTTGCCGCCGTAGTTGATTCTCGCCAGGGGTGCGTGCCGCCAGGCCCACCACTTGCCGAGCTGGTCCACCACGGTGACCACCGCCAGCAGGGCGAACACCGCCAACCCGCCGTTTCGTGTCACCTGGGTCGAGTGGACGGCGGCTGTCGTCGAGTTGTCGCTCATGATCGCGCCCCCTGAAGGTAGCGGTCAGTGTGCTTACCGTTGCCCAGGGTGACTGGCGATTATTGCGAAATCTTTACGATCAGCGACCTTCTCTGTGTCAACCTTCCACGAACCTGGTCGGGACCTGTCGTTTCCCGCCGGATCCGGCTGCCGCCGACCTCCGGCACCGCACCCGTGCGTGGTTTTACACCTGCTCGCCCAGCTTGTACTCCGCCCCGCCGGTGTGGGAGAACCCGTCGGCGCCGACGGTGACGTCGGCTTCGCGCGGCTCGGCCCGTTCGACGACCGGCTGGACGCGCCCGTCGAGGTCGAGCACGAGCGACGCGTCGGTGTACCAGCTCGGCACCACCGGGTTGCCCCACCAGTCGCGGCGCTGGTTGTCGTGGACGTCCCAGGTGATCACCGGGTTGTCCGGGTCGCCCGTGTAGTAGTCGTGCGTGTAGAGCTCGATGCGGTGCCCGTCCGGGTCGCGGAGGTAGAGGTAGAACGCGTTCGACACGCCGTGGCGGCCCGGGCCGCGTTCGATCATCCCGGACTTCCGCAGTGCGCCCAGGTGGTCGCAGATGTGCAGGATCTGGTGCCGTTCGTGCGAGGCGAACGCGATGTGGTGCAGCCGCGGGCCGTCGCCGCCGGTCAGGGCCACGTCGTGGACCGTCGGCTTGCGGAACATCCAGGCCGCGTACACCGTGCCCTCGTCGTCCTGGATGTCCTCCGAGACGCGGAAACCCAGGCCCTCGTAGTACTTCCGGGCCGCCGGGACGTCCGGGGTGTCGAGGTTGAAGTGGTCCAACCGCGACAGCGCGCCGGCGCCGTGGACGTCGTAGCGCTGGGTGAACCGCTCGACGTGCTCGGCCTCGTGGAAGAACTCGACCGGGAACCCGAGCGGGTCGAGCACGCGCACCGCCTCGCCGATGCCGCGGGTGGCGCCGGCCGTTCGCCGGGAGACCGGGCAGCCGAGCCTGCGGTAGTACGCCTCGGCCAGCTCGAGGTCGGCCGGGGTGCGCACCCGGTAGGCCAGCACGCCCAGCGCGGGTTGCGGGCCCTCGCGCAGCACCAGCGAGTGGTGCAGGTATTCCTCGAACGCCCTGAGGTACAGCGCGGAGGAGTCTTCGTGGGTGACGACGAGCCCGAGCACGTCGACGTAGAACGCCCGCGACGCGGCCAGGTCCGTGACGACGAGTTCGGCGTACGCGCAGCGGATGACGTCCGGCGGGGTGGCGGTCATGCGGTTTCCTTCCCGGCGCCGAACCGTGCCGTGTGCACCGGTCCGAGTGAGACGTGGATGGCCTGCTGGTCGGTGTAGAAGTCGAGGGAGCGGTAGCCGCCTTCGTGGCCGAGGCCGGACGCCTTGACCCCGCCGAAGGGCGTCCGCAGGTCGCGGACGTTGTGCGAGTTCAGCCAGACCATCCCGGCTTCGACCGACTGCGCGAACGTGTGCGCCCGTGTCAGGTCGGACGTCCACAGGTACGCGGCCAGGCCGTACTTGACGTCGTTGGCGAGCGCGAGGGCTTCGGCCTCGGTGTCGAACGGCGTCAGGGCGACGACGGGGCCGAAGATCTCCTCCTGGAAGATCCGCGCGGTCGGGGGGACGTCGGCGAACACCGTCGGCGCCACGTAGTTCCCGCTGTCCAAACCGGACGGACGACCGCCGCCGGCGAGCAGCCGGCCCTCGGTCTTGCCCAGCTCGACGTAGCGCATGACCTTGTCGTAGTGCTCGGGGTGCACCAGCGCGCCGACCTCGGTGGCCGGGTCGTGCGGATCGCCCACGACGATGTTCGCGGCCCGTTCCGCGTACCGCGCGCAGAACTCCTCGTAGATCGGCCGCTCGACCAGGATGCGGCTGCCCGCGGTGCAGCGTTCGCCGTTGAGCGAGAACACGCCGAACAGTGTCGAGTCCAGTGCCGCGTCGAGGTCGGCGTCGGCGAAGACGATCGCCGGGGACTTGCCGCCCAGCTCCATCGACATGCCCTTGAGGTGCGCCGCGCAGTTGCGGTAGATCGTCTGCCCGGTCGTGGTCTCGCCGGTGAACGAGATCAGCGGCACGTCCGGGTGCTTGACCAGGGCGTCACCCGCTTCTTCGCCGAAGCCGTTGACGAGGTTGAACACCCCGTCCGGCAGCCCCGCCTCGGCGAAGATCCCCGCCCACAGGCTCGCCGAGAGCGGCGTGAACTCGGCCGGCTTGAGCACCACCGTGCAGCCCGAGGCCAGCGCCGGCGCGAGCTTCCAGCTCTCCAGCATGAACGGTGTGTTCCACGGCGTGATCAGCCCGGCGACGCCGACCGGCTTGCGGTGCACGTAGTTCACCTGCCGCCCGGGCACCTGGTAGGTGTCGTCGGCCTGGGCCACGACGAGGTCGGCGAAGAACCGGAAGTTCTCCGCCGCGCGCTGCGCCTGGCCGAGCGCCTGGGTGATCGGCAGGCCGGTGTCGAACGTCTCCAGCTCGGCCAGCCGCCGGTCCTGGGCTTCGACGGCGTCGGCGATCTTGTTCAGCACGCGCGCCCGTGCCCGCGGCAGCATCCGCGGCCACGGCCCACCGGTGAACGCCCGGCGCGCCGCCGCGACCGCGCGGTCGACGTCCTCGGCCTGGCCCGCCGCGGCGGTGACGTACGGGGTGTTGGACACCGGGTCGAGCACGTCGAACGTTTTGCCGGAGACGCTGTCGACGAGCTCGCCGCCGATGTAGTGCTTGAGCTCGCCCGGCAGTCCGTCCGGGACGTGGTGGGTCATGCCTTTCCTTCCGGGGAGAAGCCTTCGACCGGGCTGAGGTACTGCGCGCCTTCGGCCATCAGGTCCTTGATCCGGGCGAGGCCGGCTTCGGTCGGCGGGATCAGCGGCGGCCGGACGTGCCCGGAGGCGATCAGCCCGCGCTGTTCCAGCACCCACTTCCCGGGCGCCGGATTGGTTTCGACGAACAGCAGGTCGACCAGCGGATGCAGGCCGTAGTGGATCTCCCGCGCCCGTTCGTGGTCGCCGGCCTGCCAGGCTTCGTACATCTCGGCGCACGCGGCCGGGGCGATGTTGGCTGTCGCGCTGACGAACCCGGCGCCGCCGAGGGCCAGCAGCGGCAGGCAGAGCAGCTCGATCCCGGACCACACGACCAGGTCGCGGCCGCACAGGTGCAGCACGCGCGAGAAGTGCTCGAAGTCCTTCGTCGTCTCCTTGATCCCGGCGAAGTTGTCGCACGAGCGGTAGAGCCGCGCGACGGTCTCGGGTGCGAGGTCGACCGCGGTCCGGCTCGGGACGTTGTAGGCGATGATCGGCAGGTCCGGGAACTCGTGGCAGACCGTGCGGTACCAGACGAACAGGGCGTCCTGGGTGGGCCGCGCGTAGTACGGCGTGATGATCAGGGCCGCGTCGATCCCGGCGTCGCGCGCGGCCGCGGTGAGTTCCAGGGTTTCGTCGAGCTTCGCCGAGCCGGTTCCGGGGACGAACGGGACGCGGTCGCCGACCTCGGCCGCCACCGTCCGGATCGCCTCGGCGCGCTCGGCCACCGTCTGGGAGCCGGGCTCGCCGGTGGAACCGCCGATCGAGATGCCGTGCGTGCCCGAAGCCAGCTGCCAGCGCACGAGGTTCTTCAGGCCGTCGTGGTCGACGGCCCCCTCGGCGGTGAACGGCGTCATCAGGGGCGCGATCGACCCGCGGATGGCCCGGGGGTCGGAGCGGAAGCGCATGGGGTTCCCTTCGTGCGTCAGTGGCGGCGGTGGGCGAGGTAGGCGTCCAGGGTGGCCAGCCGGTGTGCGCGGACGGCCTGTTCGATCTCCGGACCGGGCGCGCCGCGTTCGAGCAGGCCGAGGATGGTTTCGTGCTCGGCGACCGACTCGCGGGCGCGGCCGGGCACGAAGCTGAACGTCGAGCTGCGCAGGTGGCTGAGCCGGTCCCAGCCGCGGCGGACGAGGTCGAGGACCTGCGGGTTGGGGCAGGCTTCGAACAGCACGGCGTGGAAGTCGCGGTTGAGGCCGGTGAACCTCGCGGGTTCGAAGTCGCCGAGGCAGCCGGCCAGCTCGGCGTTCAGCGCGCGGGCCTTCGCCAGCGTGCCCGGCGCGAGGACCGGCGCGGCGAGCGCGGCGGCGTAGCCCTCGACCAGGGCGAGGGTCTGCATCGTGTGCTGGTACTCGCTCTCGTCGACCATCGCGACCTGGGCGCCGACGTTGCGCTCGAAGGTCACCAGGCCCTCGGCCTCCAGCAGCCTGATCGCCTCGCGGACCGGCACCACGCTGACGCCGAGTTCCTGCGCGAGCTGGCCCAGTACCAGGCGGTAGCCGGGGGAGAAGGTGCCGTCGGCGATCCGGGCCCTGATCCACTCGTAGGCGATCCGCGACTTGCTCATCGTGGTGCCGTTCACCGGTTCGCGCGCCATGCCGCGTACCTCCCGCGCCAGTGCTCGTCCATCGGGTAGAGGCCTTCGACGCGCTCGCCGTCGGCGACCCGCTCGGCGATGAACGTCTCCTGCAGCTCCTGCTCGATCGCCGCGTCGACGACTTCTTCGACGAGGTCCGGCGGGATGACCAGGACGCCGTCAGCGTCGCCGGCGATGACGTCGCCCGGGCGGACCGCGGCGCCACCGCAGGCGATGGCGACGTCGACGTCCCACGGCACGTGCCGCCGGCCGAGCACCGCCGGGTGCGGCCCGGCGTGGTAGGTGGGAATGTCCAAAGCGGACACTGCGGCCAGGTCGCGGACCCCGCCGTCGGTGACGATCCCGGCGGCGCCGCGGACCTGGGCCCGCAGCGCGAGGATGTCGCCGACCGTGCCGGTGCCGCGTTCGCCGCGGGCCTCCATGACGAGGACGTCACCCGGGCCGAGGCTGTCGATCGCCCGCTTCTGCGCGTTGTAGCCGCCGCCGCGTTCGGTGAACAGGTCTTCGCGGTACGGCAGGTACCGCAGGGTCCGCGCGCGGCCGGTCAGCCGGGCGCCGGGCCTGGTCGAGGTGAGCCCGTCGATCGACACGGCGTTGTACCCGCGCTTGCGCAGCTGGGCCGACAGCGTGGCGGTGCCGACGGATTCGATCCGCTGCTTGAGGGAGGCCGTCAGCTCGAACTGCGGCTCGGCGGTCCCGTACGCGTCCGCGCGCTGCTGCTCGTCGATGCGGGGGAGAGCGCCGAACGGTCCGAAGGGGACAGTCCCCTCGGTGATCGGGGTGACGAGCCTGCCGGTGGTGTGGCCGCCGCCGTCGACCTCCACTTCGATCACGTCGCCGGGAACGGCGACCGACGCTCCCGCGGGTGTCCCGGTCAGGACGACGTCGCCGGGTTCGAGGGTGATCAGCTGCGAGAGGTCGGCGACGAGCCGTCCGAAGCCGAAGAGCAGGCCGGCGGTGGTGTCCTCCTGGACGAGTTCGCCGTTGAGCCAGGTCCGCAGCCGCAGGGCCGCCGGGTCGACGCCGGCCGCGGGCAGGACCGCAGGCCCGAGCGGGGTGAAGCCGTCGCCGCCCTTGGCGCGCAGGTTGCTGCCCTTGTCGGCGTACCGCAGGTCGTAGACGCCGAAGTCGGTGGCCGCGGTGACGCCGCCGACGTGCGACCAGCCCTCTTCGGGCGTGACGCGGCGGGCCGTGCGGCCGATGACGAGCGCGATCTCGCCTTCGAAGCCCAGCAGTTCGGTGCCGGCCGGCCGTTCGAGGGCGGTGCCGCTCGCCGCGACGGACGTCGGGGGCTTGAGGAAGTACGACGGCTGCTCCGGTACCCGGCCGCGCTGGGCGGCGCGGGAGCGGTAGTTGAGGTGCAGCGCGATGATCTTGCCGGGCCGCTGCGGGAGAGGCGTCATCGGTGGTCCTGCCTGCCGGTTCGAGAGAAAGTATCTCAAATAATATACGATCCACAGCGCGGGGAAACCCCCTCAGCTGCCGTAGTGGAGCCAGACGGACTTGGTTTCGGTGTACGCGTCGAGCGCCCACGGGCCCATCTCGCGGCCCCAGCCGGACGCTTTGTACCCGCCCCACGGCGCCGCCATGTCCGGGATCGGCGGCATGTTGACGAACACCGCGCCGGCCCGGAGGCCGTCCGCGTAGCGCTGCGCCGTGCGGATGTCGCGGGTCCACACCGTGGCGGCCAGGCCGTATTCGGTGTCGTTGGCGCGGGCCAGTGGCTCGTCGCCGTCGTCGTAGGCCGTCACGGCCAGCACCGGGCCGAAGATCTCTTCCCGCATGATCGCCATGTCGTCGCGGACGCCGGCGAACAGCGTCGGGGTGTAGAAGTAGCCGTCGCCGTCGACCGGGTTCCCGCCGGTGACCAGGTCGGCGCCCTGGTCGCGGCCGGTGCCGACCAGGAAGTCGACGTGTTCGCGGTGCTTCTCGGACACGAGCGGCCCGAGCTGCGTGGTCTCTTCGGTGCCCGGCCCGAGCCGCAGGCCTTCCAGGCCGCGCGCCAGCTTGTCGACGAACTCCTGCTCGCGCTTGCGGTCGACGTAGAAGCGCGTGTACGCCGCGCAGACCTGGCCGGTGTTGAGCGTCGCGCCGGCGAGGTTGCCCGCGACGGCGGCGTCGATGTCGGCGTCGGCCGCGATGATGCTCGGGGCCTTCCCGCCGAGTTCGAGGGTGAGCCGCTTGAGGTTGGACGCCGCGCTCGCCGCCGTGATCAGCTTCCCGACCGCCGTGGAACCGGTGTAGGAGACGTGGTCGACGTCGGGGTGCTCGGTCAGGAGGGCGCCGACGGCGCCGTCGCCGGTGACGAGGTTGACCACGCCCGCCGGGATCCCGGCCTCGTGCGCCAGCTCGACCAGCCGGATGCTGGTCAGCGGCGTGACCTCGCTGGGCTTGATCACCACGGTGTTGCCGGTGGCCAGCGCCGGGGCGAGCTTCCAGGCGAGGATCATCAGCGGGAAGTTCCACGGCGTGATCAGCGCGTTCACCCCGACCGGCTCGCGGCGGGTGTAGTGCAGCGTGTCCGGGAAGGACACCGGGTTCGTCGTGCCCTGCAGCTTGGTGACCCAGCCCGCGAAGTACCGGAAGTGCTCGGCCGCGCCGGTCACGCTCACCTGCCGGGACACCCCGATCGGCTGGCCCTGGTCCAGGGTTTCCAGCCGCGCCAGTTCTTCGTGGTGCTGCTCGACGAGGTCGGCCAGCCGGAACAGCAGGGCGGCGCGCCGGACCGGCGGCAGCCCGGCCCACCCGGGTGCGGAAAGCGCTCGCCGCGCGGCCGCGACGGCGGCGTCGACGTCGGCCCGCGAAGCCGTGCCGACCTCATCGAGGATCCGGCCGGTGGCCGGGTCGCGGGTCGGGAGCGCGCCGCCGCCGGCTTCGGTCCACTGTCCGTCGATGCAGAGGCGTGTCGCCATCCCGCTGTCCTCCTCGGCCTGGGGTGCACCGAGTATCGGGCGGCGGGCCGCCGCGGGTCTTGTCCGCTCCCGCACGCCCGTTGACCGACCGCGAAGGGATCCCGCGCGGGGTACGGGCCGAGCGTCAGGCTGGGCCGCATGGACGTGATCGTGGTGGGCGCCGGCTCGGCCGGTTCGGTGGTGGCGCGGCGGCTGGTGGACGCGGGCGCGGCGGTGACGCTGCTGGAGGCCGGCGGCGAGGACGTCAACCCGGCCATCCACGACCCCGCCCGGGCCGGGGAGCTGTGGCACGGGCCCGAAGACTGGGACCTGTACACGGTTCCGCAGGAGCACGCCGCCGGACGGCGGCTGCACCTGCCGCGCGGCCGGGTGCTCGGCGGGTCGCACGCGCTGAACGCGATGATCTGGGTCCGCGGCGCCCCGGCCGACTACGACGGCTGGGGCCTGCCCGGCTGGACCTGGGCCGACGTCGAGCCGGTGTTCGCGCGGATCGAGAAGGACCTCCTGGAGGTCGTCCCGAACGAGCCGCTGCACCCGGTTCAGAAGTCCATAGTGGACGCCTGCGTTTCGGCTGGGCTGCCGCTGAACCCGGATTACAACAGCGGAAAACTGGACGGTGTTTCCGTCGAGCAGATCACACTGCGCGGTGGCCGGCGGTTCACCACCTGGCACGCCTACGGCGCGCCGGTGGCCGCGCGGATGACTGTCCACACGGGAGCGCTGGTGCACCGGCTGCGGTTCTCCGGCTCCCGCGTGACCGGGGTGGTGGTCGCTCTTGACGGTGTGCTGCGGGAGCTTTCCGCGGACCTGGTGGTGCTCGCCGCGGGGGCGCTGGCCTCGCCCGCGATCCTGCTCCGCAGCGGCGTCGGCCCGGCGGACGAGCTGCGCGCGCTCGGCCTCGACGTCGTCGCGGACCTGCCGGGCGTGGGGCGGAACCTGCACGATCACCTGCTCTCGCCGGTCATCTTCTCGACCGCCCGCGAGGTCGCGCCGGCGCCGGGCCGTCCGGTGACGCAGGTGCACTGGTTCTGGCGCAGCCGGGACGGCCTCGCGGTGCCCGACACCCAGCCGATCTGCTTCAGCGTGCCGATGTACGAGCCGTGGATGTCCGGGCCGCCGACCGGGTTCTCACTGATGGCGGGCATGGTGACGCCGGAGAGCCGGGGGAGCCTGAAGCTGTCCGGTCCTTCGCCCGACGACGAACTGCTGATCGACCTCGCCGCCCTGTCCGCACCGGCGGACTTCGAGAGCCTGGTGGCGTCGGTCGAGCAGTGCCTCGAGGTCGGCCGCGCGCCGGCGCTGGCGGAGGAGTGGGGCGCCCGGCCGCGGTACCCGGCGCCGGGTACGGACGTCCGCGAGTACGTCCGCCGGACGGCGATCACCTACCACCACCAGGTCGGCACCTGCCGGATGGGCACCGGCCCGGACGCGGTCGTCGACCCGCGGCTGGCCGTGCCCGGCCTGGACGGCCTGATGGTCGCCGACGCGTCGGTGCTGCCCCGCGTGACGACGGGCAACACGAACGCGCCGGCGGTTCTGGTCGGCGAGCAGGCGGCTCGGTTCCTCATCGGGAACTGAGCAGCCGTCGCAGCCACGAGGACCGCGCCGCCAGCGCCGCGCGGGTCACCTCGGCCTCCGGATCGAAGCGGTCGAAGCCGTGGTGGGCTCCCGCCCAGACGTGCAGCTCGGTGGGAACCCCCGCCTCGGCCAGCCGCTGGGCGTAGGCCACGTCCTCGTCGCGGAACAGCTCCGCGCCGCCGACCTCGACGAACGCCGGCGGCAGGCCGCTCAAGTCCGCCATCCGCGCCGGGGCCGCGTACGGCGAGACCTGCCCGTTCAGCAGGCTGCGCCAGCCGAAGTCGTTGGCCTGCTTCGTCCACACGAGGTCCGGGAGGTCGGCCGACGTCCGGTCGTCGAGCATCGGGCACAGCAGCAGCTGCCCGGCCAGTGCCGGCCCGCCGCGGTCGCGGGCCAGCAGCGCCACCCCGGCACCGAGCCCGCCGCCCGCGCTGCCGCCCCCGACGACGAGCTGCTCGAAGCCGAAGGCCGACGCGAACCACACGAGGCCCGCGTAGCAGTCTTCGAGCGGCGCCGGGTGCGGGTGCTCGGGTGCGAGCCGGTACTCGACCGTGGCGCAGACGAACCCGAACTCCTCGATCAGCGGCACCAGGCGCGGCAGGTCGGCGAACCGGTCGTCCATCACCATCCCGCCGCCGTGGATGCTGTACAGGCCGGGGGCGTCCGGGCGCGGGTGCCGGGGCTGCAGCACCGTGACCACGACCCCGCCGTCCAGCGTGTGGTCCGACCAGGTGATGTCCCGGTCGCCGATGGCCTCCGGCGGCGTGGGGTTGCGGAAGGACGCGCGGATCGCGGGGAGCGTCTCGGCGGAGAGGTTCACGGCCCCTCCGGATCGACGGCGTCCCGGTCGGCCCAGAACGGCTCCACCAGCGCCCGCAGCTCCGCCACGCCCACCCGCTCGACCAGCGCGACCGCCTTCAGGTTGTCTTCGAGCTGCCGCACGCTCGTGGCGCCGAACAACGTCGTCGTGTTCGCCGGGTGGGTGAGGGTGAACGCCAGGCACAGCTGGGCCGGGGTCGCCCCGACGCCGGCGGCCACCTTCGCGAGGTCCTCGGCGGAGTCCGCGATCCGCTGCCGGACGTCACCGGGGTCGCGGCCGACCTGGCGCCCGCCCTTCCCGAGCAATACCCCGCCTTCGAAGACGTCGGACGCCTGCAGCGACACCCCGAGCCCGAAGACCGAGGCGAACGGGGCACCGTCCGGAATGGACCGCCGGGCCACGCTGTACTTCAGCTGGGCGATCGCGGGGCCGGGGACGCCGTCCGCGGCCGCGAAGCCGTGCACGGCCTTGATCGCCGAGGCCGACCAGTTGTTGACACCCCACTGCCCGACCAGCCCCGCGTCGTGCACCTCGGCGAGGTCGGTGACGAGGGCGTGCAGGTCGGTGCCGTCGTGCCGAAGGTCGCCGAGGATCACCAGGTCGGCGTGCGAGACGCCGGCCCGGAAGAACGCGTTCTCCAGCTGGGCGCGCAGGCTGTGCTCCGGGTAGCCCTCCAGCCACAGCTTGGCCGAGAGCAGGTAGTCGTCCCGGCGCAGGCCCGCGGCGCGGATCATGGCCGAGAACAGGACGTCGGTGAAGACCGGCGGGCCGCCGGGCAGGCCGTACACGCCGACGTCGAAGAGCGTGATCCCGGCGTCGACGGCGGTCCGCAGCAGCGAAACCGCTTCGCGGAAGTCCATCCGGTCGTAGGTGTGCCACGAGCCGAGGGACAGCACGCCGGTGCGCGGGCCGTCGCGGCCGATGCGGCGCTGGGGGATGGGCACGGGAACCCTCCTAGGGGAGTCGGGGGTCGATGACGGCTTTCAGCTCGCCGAGCCGGGACATCGACTCGACGGCGGCGGACGCGCCGGCCAGCCCGACCGGCGCGCTGAACAGCTCGTCCCACGGCATCCGGCCGGCGAAGGCGCGGAAGAACCCGACCGAGCGGTGGTAGTCGGCGATGTCGCCGTTGAGGGAGCCGGCGAGCGTCAGTTCCTTGCCCATCACCGTGCCCAGCGGCACCGGGACGGGCGCCGGGCCGGTGGACCCGACGATCGCGACCGTGCCGCGCTGGGCGGCGAAGGCGACGGCCTCCTCGCCGATCGTCGGGCCGCCCGCGAAGTCGAAGACGTGATCGGCGCCGCGGCCGCCGGTCAGCTCGCGCACGCGCTCGATGCGTTCGTCCGGAGTGGACTCGACGTCGACGGTCGCGGTGGCCCCGAACCGTTCGGCCACGGCCAACCGCGACTGCGGGCCGCCGACCGTGATCACGGTTCCGGCGCCGCACAGGCGGGCGACCGCCGTGGCGAACACGCCGAGCGCCCCCGCGCCCTGCACGACGACCGTCGCGTTCGGACGGATGCCACCGGACCGGGCCACCGCGCGCAGCACGGTCTTGCCCGCGCAGCCGGACATCGACGCCCACGTGTCCGGGACGTCGCCGGGCAGCAGCAGCTTCGCCGCGCCGGGCGTGACGTAGCAGTAGCGGGCCAGGCCGCCGGTGGCGTACGGGAACCGGTCGGCGCGCTGGAGGAAGCCGTAGCCGCGGTGCTCGCAGGCGACCGGCTCGCGCAGAACCGTGCAGCCGTGACACTTGCCGCACGTCGACTCGGACCAGCCGATGCGGTCGCCCGGCTTGATCTCCCGGCCGAGGGTGTCGGTGGTGCCGGGGCCGGTGGCGACGACCTCGCCGACCATCTCGTGGCCCAGCACCATCGGGAGCATGCCGGGCAGGCTCATCCGCCCGGACCACAGGTGGACGTCGGTGCCGCACAGCGTGGTGCAGGTGAGCCGGACGAGCGCGGCGCCGGGTTCCGGTTCGCCGGGCAGCGGGAGCTCGCGCAGTTCGAGGGGAGCGCGGTGGCCGGTGAGAACGGCGGCCTCCGTGTGGGTGGGCAGGGCCATCTTTTTAGTCTACAGTCGTGGAAGAAAAAGTCCAGAGCCGGGAGGAAACCATGACGGCGCAACGGATCCATCCGGCGGACCTGGTGGTCCACGGCGGGGTGGTGCGCACCTTCGGCCCCGCCGGCACGGTCACCGGGCTCGCGGTGCGCGACGGCCGGATCGCCGCGGCCGGCGGCGACCTGACCGGCCACATCGGACCGGACACCGAGGTTCTGGACCTCGCTGGCCGGACGGTGCTGCCGGGCATCAACGACGCCCACCTGCACGCGGCCTGGCTCGGCGCCCGGTGGCCGCACCCGCTGCTCGGCGCGCCGCACGAGGAAACCCCGGTGGTCACCGCGGAGGACCGCCGGTCCGCGATCCTGCGGGCCGGCGACGTCTGCGCGGCGCTGGGCATCACCAGCTACACCGAGCCCGGCCTCGGTCCGGGCGAGACGGGCTGCTTCTCGGCGGACGTCCTCGGCGAGTACGCGGCCCTGCAGCGCGAAGGGCGGCTGCGGGCCAGGGTCACGGTGCTGCGCCTGTTCGGTCTCCTCGACGGTGCCAGTTCGCTGCCGGACTTCGAGCGTGGTCTGGGCACCCCGGTGCCGGCGGCGGATCCGGAGTGGCTGGCCGTCACCGGCGTCAAGATCTTCGCCGACGGCATCCCGCCGATGCGCACGGCCTGGACCCACCACTGCTACGCCGACGGCACGCGCGGAACCCTGCTCGTCGACGGGCCCGACGACGACGGGCGCGCGGCCAACCTGGCGAAGATGATCGCCCTGGCCCATGACGCCGGTCTCGTGGTCGGCGTCCACGCCACCGGCGAGCGCAGCATCGAAGCCGCCCTCGAGCACCTGCGGGCCGGCGACCACCTCGTGCACGGCGACCTCGTCACCCCGGCCCAGCTGCGGCGGATGGCCGCCCGGGGCGTCGGGTTGACCACGCAACCGGCCATCGCCACCGCGATGCGGCCGATGGTCGCCACCGCGCTCGGCGAGGAGGTCGCCGCGAAGGCGTGGCCGCTGCGGGACGTCCTCGACGTCGGGGTCCAGCTCACGCTGAGCAGCGACGCCCCGGTCGTCACCCCCGACTGGCGCGTCCACCTCGCGGCGGCCGGGGAACTGCTGGGCGCACGCGGTGTCACGCCCGCGCTGTCCGAACGGCTGCTTCGCTGCTACACGACCGAAGCCGCGGCACAGGACGGATCGTCGGACTGGAAGGGGTCCCTGGAACCGGGCAAGGCGGCCGACTTCTGCGTCCTCGGTGCCGATCCGGTGGGCGTTCCCCTGGCGGACCTGCCGTCGGTCACCGTCGAGCTGACCGTGACCGGCGGCCGGATCGTCCACAAGGGATAGTCAGGCGAGCAGCTGGCCACCGTCCACCGCCAGGCTCACCCCGGTGATGTGCCCGGCGGCGGGCGAGGCCAGGAACATCACGGCCGGGACGACGTCCTCGACGGCGGCGATGCGGCCCAGCGGGATCCGGGCCTCCCAGGCCGCGCGGGCGGCCGGGTCCGCGGCGAAGCCGGCCGTCATCGGGGTCAGCACCGGTCCGGGTGCGACCGCGTTGACGCGGATCCCGTGCGGCGCCAGTTCCAGCGCCGCGGACCGGGTCAGCGCGTCGACCGCGGCTTTGGTGGCTTCGTAGTGGCCGAGCCCGGGCGTCGGCTGCCGGGCACCGATCGAGGAGAGGTTCACGATCGCCCCGCGCGTCCCGGCCGCGGCCATCTGCGCGCCCACCGCGCGGGTCATCAGGAACGTGCCGCGGAAGTTGACCCGCAGGCAGCGGTCGAAGACCTCGACGTCCAGGCCGGTCAGCGGCCCGCCGCCCCCGGCCAAGCCGGCGTTGTTGACCAGCACGTCCACCGGCCCGAACCGGTCCGCCACCAGGGCGGCCGCCGCCTCCACCGACGCGGGATCCGCGATGTCCAGTTCGACGTGCCCGGCGCCGATCTCGCGGCCGACGTCGTGCGCCGCGCGGGTGTCCACATCGGCCACGACCACCCGGTCGCCAGCTGCCACGAACGCTTCGGCGACCCCGCGGCCGATGCCGCTCGCCCCGCCGGTGACCACCACAACCCGTGTTTTCATTCTACAATCGTAGATGAAAGATGTGCTGCGGCGAAAGGAAAACCCGTGCTCGGAAGATCGGCCTTCGGCCTCGGTTCGTGGAACACCTGGGACCGGATGGCGTTCGACGACGCCGTCCGGCTGCTCCGGACGGCCGTCGACGCCGGCGTCACGCTGTTCGACGTCGCCCACTACGACTTCGGCCCGCACGCGGAGAACTCGCGCACGGACATCCTCTTCGGCGAGGCCGTCCGGAAGGCCGGGATCGCGCGCGAAGACTACGTGCTGTGCGGGAAACTCTGGCTCTGGGACCACCCGCGCAGCGGCTTCGCCGAGCAGCTCGAGACGTCGCTGGGCCGGATCGGCACGGAGTGCGCGGACCTGGTCGTGGTGGGCGACTACCGGGAGCGGCTGGACGTCCCACGGGTCGTCACCGAGGTCGCGGAGCAGGTCCGGGCCGGGCGGATCGGCGGCTGGGGCGTCAACAACTGGCTCGCCGCGGATTTGGACGCAGCACTGGGGTTCGCGGACCGCGAAGGTCTCCCCGGCCCGGAGTTCGCCCAGCTCAAGTATTCGATCGCGCGCCGCTCGATGGCCGAAGGCCAGCCCTACCGCAAGCACTTCGCGAGCGGGCGGCTGGCGCTGCAGGCGTCCGACGTCTTCGAAGGCGGAGTGCTGCTGGGCAACGCTTCCCCGAGCCGGAAGATCGGCGCGGACGTCGGCGGGATCCGCGAATCCATCGTGGCCGCGTCGGCGGAAATCGGGCGCGTCGCGGCGGACTTCGGCGCCACCCGCGCCCAGCTCGCGCTGGCCTTCTGCCTGGCGTACGAACCGGTGGCGAACGTCCTGTTCGGAGTGACCCGGGTGGACCAGTTGACCGACAACCTCGGCGCGCTGCTCCTGGCCCGCGAGCACGGGCCCGAGATCCGCGCGGCCCTCGATCACCTCCACCTCGACCACGCGGTCGCCCCCGACGGCTCCTGGTGACGGCTCAGGGGCGGCGCTTGCCCGGAAGGCGCCGCCCCTGAGGCCGATCAGGAGGTGAGGAAGGTGAGGGCCGCGGTGCGGAAGGGGGCGCCGCGCAGGGCGCCGCCGTGGTCGCCGGGTACCTGGACGAGGTCGCTGCCCGGCACCAGCGGGACCAGCGTCTCGATGCCCTGGCTGACCGGGTCGTCCCGGCCCGCGACGAACCGGGTCGGCACGGTGAGGGTGCCCGCCACCGGGACGAACGGCTCGCGCCGCAGGCCTTCGATGCACTGGGCCAGGGCGGCCGGGTCGCGGCCGGGTGCGGTGATCATCCGCGCGATCGCCGCCGTCAGCGGGTCGGCCGGCAGCCGCCCGCCACCGGCGAACGCCAGCGCGGCCTCGACGTCGACCGCGCCGAACGGCTCGTGCGGGCTGAGCCCGCCCAGCACCAGCCGCCGGACCGGCAGCACCGCGGGCAGTTCCCACGCCAGCCGCGCGCCGAGCGAGTAGCCGACGACGTCCACTTCGGACACATCGCCGGCCGCGAGAGCGAGTTCCCCGGCGATCGCCTTCGGCGTGACGTCGGCGAGCGCCGGACTGGAGCCGTGGCCGGGCAGGTCGGGCACCAGCACCGGACGGCCCGCGGCGGTGAGCGCCGACGGCCAGCCCGTGCTGATCCAGTCGGTGGGCCCGTCGGAGGCGAACCCGTGCAGCAGCAGCACCGGCGGCCCGGCGGGTGGGCCTTCGGGGGCGAACCGGCGCACGGCGAGGGAGGTGAGCGTCAAGGAGGTCCTTTCTCACGAAGCCCGGCGCAGGCGCTGCAGCTCGCCGAGCGTGCGGGCACGGGTGTCGACAGCGATCCGCAGCGCGGAGCCGATGAGGTTGAGCAGCAGCACGCAGGCCATGATCGTCACGCCGGGCACGACGACCAGCCACGGCGCGGTGACCAGGTACGACCGGCCCTCGGCGATCATGTTGCCCCAGGTCGGCGTGGGCGGGGCGATGCCGAGGCCGAGGAAGCTCATGGCGCCGTCGACGAGCATCGCGGCCGCGGCCAGGATGACGACCTGGACCAGCGCCAGCGGCAGCACGTTGGGGAACACGTGCACCAGCAGGACCTTGCCGCGGCTCATCCCGGACACGCGGGCGGCGCCGATGTACTGCCGCCCGGCGATGCCGAGCACGCGGCTGCGGATCACCCGGGCGGTGAACGGCGTGAAGATCACCGTCAGCGCGATCAGCTCGGTCCAGATGCTCGCGCCCAGCGCGATGGCCAGTGCCATCGCCAGGATGATCGCCGGGAACGACATCCACGCGTCCATCAGCCGCATCAGGACCGCGTCCGCGGCCCGGTAGAAGCCGCTGACCAGGCCGATCACCATGCCGGAGAACGCCGCGCACAGCGTGATCAGCGCCGACAGCCCGAGTGACGCGCGGCCGCCGGACACCAGCCGGGCGAAGACGTCCCGGCCGAAGGAATCGGTGCCGAGCGGGTGCGCGCCCGACGGCGGCAGCAGGCGGTGCACCGGATCGGTCGCGCTGACACTCGGCAGGAAGAACGGCAGCACGATCACGGCCAGCACGATCAGGCCGAGCAGGACCGAGCACACGACGAGGGTCCGGTTGCGCCGGAACACCCGGGCCGCGCGCCGCGGCGGGGGAGCGTCCACCGAGGCGGCGGGTTCGGCGACGGCGAGGCTCATGCGACACGCACCTTCGGGTCGAGCAGCGCGTACGAGAGGTCGACCAGCAGGTTGACCACCACGAACAGCACCGCGACGAACAACGTCACGCCCTGGATGAGCGGGAAGTCGCGGGTGGACACCGCCCCCATCAGCAGGTGCCCGAGGCCGGGCACCACGAAGATCGACTCGATGATCACGATGCCGCCGACGAGCATGGCGAAGTTGCTGCCCAGCTGCGTCACCAGCGGCATCAGCGCGTTCGGCAGGACGTGCTTCAGCATGACCCGCCGCTCCGGCAGGCCCTTGACGCGCGCGGTCCGCAGGTAGGCCAGCGGCAGCTCGCCGAGCACGCTCTCGCGCAGGGTGAGCACGAACAGCGCCGTCTGCCCGATGACGAGCACGGTCACCGGCAGCACCAGCGCCGGCACCGCGGCCACCGGGTCGGTGAGCAGGTCGTGGTAGCCGCTGGACGGGAACCACCGCAGCGTCACCGAGAACACCAGCACCAGCACCAGCGAGATCCAGAAGTCCGGCATCGCCATCCCGAGCGAGGACAGCCGGTCGAGCGTGCGGGCCACCGGGTTGCGCGGTGACACCGCCTGCCACGAGGTGATCGCCACCGAGAGGACGAAGCTGATCACCGTCGAGAGCACGGCGAGCGTCAGCGTCGGCACGATGTGCGCGGCGACGACGCCGAGCACCGGCTGGTGGTAGGTGATCGACGTGCCGAAGTCGCCCCGCAGCACGTGCCCGGCCCAGCTCAGGTACTGCTGCCAGAGCGAGCCGTCGAGACCCAGGCTCGTGCGCAGCGCGGCGACGTCGGCCGGGCGCGCGGTCGGGCCGAGGATGGCCTGGGCCGGGTCGCCCGGGATCAGCCGGATGACGAAGAACATCATGGTGCCGACGATGACCAGGATGATCACCAGATCGCGCAGCCGGCGCAGCAGCACCCCGGTCATGCCGCCAGCCAGGAGTTCCAGAACACCCGGTAGAAGTCGCCGTAGCCCTTGAGTCGCGGGGTGTAGGCCGCCCAGAGCTTCGACTGGCTCAGCGTGATCACCGACAGCTGCTTCCAGGTGAACGCCTGGAGCTTGTCGATGACGGCCTTGGCCTGCTCGGGCGTGGTCGAGGCGTTGAACTCGGCCAGCAGCCCGTCGAGCTCCGGCGACGACGAGCCGTTCAGCGTGCCGAGGGTGAGCGCCGGCATCTGGGCGGGCGAGGTCAGCGACGAGTCGAAGAACAGCGTCGTGATGTCCCAGCCGCCCGCTTCTTTGGTGAGGGTGCCGAGCATGGTGGCGAAGTCGAAGGTGTCGATCTTGGTCTGCAGCCCGATCTTGCCGAGCGCGTCCTGGATGAGCACGGCCCACTTGCCGAACTCGGGGTAGGAGTTGGTGGTGACGATGTGGATCGTCGCGCCGGCGGTGACGCCGGCGTCGGCGAGCAGCTGCTTCGCGCGGGCCGGGTCGTGTTCCCGGTAGACGGACTCGCCGGCGGTCGAGTAGGACGCCTTGTTGTCCGGCGAGGCGAACGCGCCCGTCTCGATGGTCAGGTCCTTGCTGCCGCCGGTCGCCGCGTTGATGGCGGGCTTGTCGAGCAGCAGGTTCAGCGCCTGGCGGGCCCGGGGGTCGGCGAACTTCGAGCCGGGGTGGAAGTTGGGGATGACGACGTTCTCGTTGCCGCCGGGCAGGTGGTGCACCACCAGGTTCGGGTTGGCCTTGAGCTGCTCGTACTGGTCGTTGGCCGGCATCGCGTGGTCCCACTGGCCGGTCTGCAGGCCGTTGATCAGCGCGTCTTGGTCGCCGACGACCTTGTAGGTGACGGTGTCGAGGTAGGCGTGCTTCGCGCCGGCCTGACCACCCCAGTCCTCTTCGGACCGCGACCGGTAGCCGTCGTAGCGCTGGAGCACCAGCTGCTGGCCGATGTCCCAGCTCTTCAGCTTGTACGGGCCGGTGCCGATCGCCTTGTCCTGGCCGAACCCGGTGGCGGGCAGGCCGGAGAGGTTCTTTGCCTCGTAGATCTCGGTGCCCGCGCCGGCCAGCTCGTCGATCAGCGGGTAGCGCGGCCGCTTGAGGTCGATGGTCACCGTCGCCTTGTCGGGCGCGGTGATGGCGGCGATGTCCGGCGTGACGAGCTGCCCGGTGCGGTGGCTCTTCTGCCAGCGCTGCAGGCTCGCGACGACGTCGTCCGCGGTCAGCGGGTTGCCGTCCTGGAACGTGACACCCTGGCGCAGCTTGAAGGTGTAGGAGAGCCGGTCCGGGCTGGTCGTGTACGTGTCGACGAGCATCGGCCGGGCGACGAAGTGCTGGTCGACTTCGAACAGCTTCTCGTACATCATGTTGCCGATCTGCGCGGTCACCTGGCCGGGGTTGGCGACCATGTCGAGCGACTGCGGATCGGTGGGGACGGCGACGGTGAGGTTGCCGCCGCGGACCGGCGGCCCGTCGGCGGCCGGGGTCGTGCCGGCGCTGCCCATGCAGCCGGCGAGCAGGGTGGCCGCGGCGGCGAGGGCGGCGAGCAGGGGAGTTCTCTTCATGGGCGCGTCGATCCTGTGTGGGGGAGGGCGGGCAGGTCGGGGTTGGCGGCGAGCAGCCGCCGGGTGTAGTCGTGCCGCGGGGAGAGCCGGATCTCGTCGGGTGTCCCGGTTTCGATCAGCTCGCCGCGGTACATCACGCCGACGCGGTCGGCGACCGACAGCACGAGGCTGAGGTTGTGGGTGATGAACAGGAGGCTGAGCGTGCGGGTGCGGCGCAGGTCCAGCAGCAGGTTCATGACCTGGCCCTGCACCGAGACGTCGAGGGCCGACGTCGGCTCGTCGGCGACGATCAGCTCGGGCCCGGCGGCGATCGCCCGCGCGATGGAGACGCGCTGCCGTTGCCCGCCGGACAGCTGCGACGGCAGCTTCCCGGCGGTGTCCTTCGGCAGGCCGACCTCGTCGATGAGGTCGGCGACGCGGCGGTCCAGCTCAGCGCCGCGCAGCGGGGTCAGTTCCTTCAGCGGCTCGGCGATGATCCGCGCGGCGGTGTGCCGGGGGTCCAGTGAGCTCTGCGGGTCCTGGAAGATGAGCTGGACGCGGCGGCGGAACGCCCGCTCGTCGCCCGTCAGCCCGCCGGGCGTGATCCCGTGCGCGCCGAAGACGATCGTGCCGGACGTCGGCGGTTCCAGCGCGCTCACCAGCCGGCCGAGGGTCGACTTGCCGGAGCCGGATTCGCCGACCAGGCCGAAGAACTCGCCGGGCGGGATCTCCAGGGAGACCTCCCGCACCGCTTCGACCCGGTGTCCTTTCCGGCCGTACACTTTGGACACCGCGGTGATGCGCAGTGGCGACCCGTCGTGGTCTTTTCGCGGATGTGGCTTCAGCGTCCGGGTTTCGACGGCTTCGGTCGCTTCGCCCGCCATGGCGGATTCGAGCAGGGCGGGGGAGATGGTGGGGAACCCGTCGCGGCGGTCGACGCCGAGCTGCGGCACGCAGCCGAGCAGCGCCCGGGTGTACGGGTGCTTCGGCCGCGTCAAGACCTCGTCGCGCGAGCCCACTTCGACCAGGCGGCCGCGGTACATCACCGCGATCCGGTCGGCGACCTGCGCGGCCACGCCCATGTCGTGGGTGATGAACACGCAGGCGGTGCCGTGGTCACGGCGCACGCGGTCGAAGAGCGTGAGGATCTCCGCCTGCGTGGTGACGTCGAGCGCGGTGGTCGGCTCGTCGGCGATCAGCAGGTCCGGGTCGGCCATCAGGGCCAGCGCGATCATCACGCGCTGCTGCATGCCGCCGGACATCTGGTGCGGGTACAGCCGCAGGATCCGGTCGGTGTCGGTGAGGCCGACCTCGGTCAGCAGCCGCTTCGCCTTGGCTTCGGCCCGCTTGCGCAGCGGGCTGCCGCGGCGGGCGGCCTGGCCGGGCAGCGACCCGGGTTCGCCGTAGGCCTCGGCCAGCTGGTGGCCGACGCGGCGGCTCGGGTTCAGCGAATCGAGGGCCTCCTGGAAGACCATGCCGATCCGCGGCCCGCGGTAGGCGCGCATCGCGTCGGCGGGCAGCTTCGCCAGGTCCACGCCGTCGAAGGCGATTTCGCCGCGGGTGCGCACGGGGGCGACGAATTCGAGCAGGCGGATGATGGACAGGGCGGTCACGGTCTTGCCGCTGCCGGACTCGCCGACCACGCAGAGCGTCCGCCCTTGCCCGAGATCGAGGGAGAGCTCCCGCACGAGTTCGCGTTCGGTGTCGTCGGTGACGACGCCGACGGTGAGCTCCCGGATTTCGAGCAGCGTCATGGGTTCCCCTTCCTCGCGCCCGCCTTGATGAGGGCGGGCCGGACTGCCGGGCACCGGCAGGGGTAGTTCTACGCATGTTGACACTGGCCGGTGGCCGTGTCAATGGTTTTATTCTACAAACGTAGGAAGTTGAAACATCACGGGTTTTTGTTGCTGTGCGGGGAAAATTCGGCTCTGGACTCTTTTATCTACGCATGTAGAGTGTCCGGGTCGAACACAAGGAGGACGACGTGACGCCCACCCCCGCCGCGCCCGAGAAGATCGTGGAAACCGCCACCGGCTACATGGCCGCCCAGCAGCTCTTCGCCGCCAACCGGATCGGCCTGTTCCCGGCGCTGGCGGCCGGCCCGCTCGGCCCGGCCGAGCTGGCCGAGCGCACCGGCAAGCCGGAGAAGATCGTCCGGATCCTCGGCGACGCCCTCGCCGCGCGCGGCCTGCTGTCCCGCGTGGACGGTCGCTACGCGCTCACCCCCGACACGGCCGAATACCTCGGCGGGGAAGGTCTGGACCTCGCCCCGTTCCTGACCTTCCTCGAGACCATCAGCTACCCGCACTGGCTGCAGTTCGCGCACACCACCGACACCGGCGAGCCCGGCGACCTCGACCTCGACGGCGACCGCTGGACGACCTTCCTCGGCGGGGTCATGGCGTACAACGCCCTGCACGCGCGCATGCTGGCGCGCAACTTCGACTTCGGGGGGTACAAGAACCTCCTGGACCTGGGCGGCCTTTCCGCCGAGTTCGCGCTGCAGGCCCTCCAGGCGAACGACGTCCTGCGGGCGAGCTTCGTCTACGACCCGAGGTCGGTGGACTCGGTCACCGCGGCCGTCGCGGAGTTCGCCGGCCGGACGACCGTCACCGGCGCGGCGACCCCGGACGCCGAACCCGGTGGCGAGTTCGACCTCGTCATGGTCAACCACGTGGTCCACCGGTTCTCCGTCGACGAGAACCGGGCCATCCTGCGGCACGCGCGGGCCGCGGCGGCGCCGGGCGCCCGGCTGCTGCTGCTGGACTTCTTCCTCGACGAGGACGACTCGCCGCGGGCGCTGGACGCGCTGCACGCGGGGGAGTACCTGGTCATCGACGGGACGGTGGTGTACCCCGAGCGGGACGTCCGGGGCTGGCTGGCCGGGGCCGGGTGGCGCCCGGTGGACCGGCTCACGCTGCCGGGTTCGCCGCGGGTGCTCGTCGCGGAGGCGGTGTGACCATGGGTCTCGACCCCGCGGTGCGGGAACTGCTGGCCCGCAGCCCCGACGGGCCCGCCCGCCCGATGACGGCCGCCGAGCTGCGGGCGGCGTTCGCGGCGGCGCGGCCGGAGCCCGGCCCGGTGGCGCCGGTGGCTTCGGTGACCGAGGTGGCCGTGCCCGGCCCGGGCGGTGACCTGCGCGTCCGGCTGTACCTGCCGGACGCGCCCGGCCCGGTGCCGGTGTTCGTGTGGATCCACGGTGGCGGCTGGACGATCGGCTCGATCGACGAGAACGAGGTCGCCTCCCGCGCGGTGTGCGCGGCGGCGTCGGTCGCGGTCGCGGCCGTCGAGTACCGCCTCGCGCCGGAGGACCCGTACCCGGCGGCGCCCGCGGACTGCTACGCGGTGCTGGAATGGCTGGCGGCGGGCGGCGCGGGCCCGGCGGTTTCGCCGTCCCGGATCGCGGTCGGCGGCGAGAGCGCCGGCGGCAATCTGTCCACAGTGGTCTCCCTGATGGCCCGCGACCGCGGCGGTCCGCCGATCGCGGCGCAGGTGCTGGTCTGCCCGGTGTTCGGCCACCCCGACGACGGCCACGCGTCCTATGTGGACTTCGCGACCGGCTACGGCATGACGGCCGACGCGATGCGGTTCTTCTTCGCCCAGTACGCCCCGCCTTCGTTCGACGACCCCTACGTGCTGCCCTCGCGGGCCGGTGACCTCACGGGCCTGCCGCCGGCGCTGGTGCTGACGGCGGAGTACGACGTCCTGCGTGACGAGGGGGAGGCGTTCGCCCGCCGGCTGGCGGAGGCCGGGGTGGCGGTGGACCGGCACCGGTACGCCGGGCAGATCCACGGCTTCTACGGCTTGTACACGGACCTGCCCGCGTCGGCGCGCTCGCACGCGGAAGTGGCCGCGTACCTGCGGGGGATCTTCGCCTGAGGTCAGGGGCGGGTGAGGCGGTCCAGGAGGGACTCCAGGTGCCGGTGCTGGAGGTCGATCGTGGAGAACTCACCCGCCACCAGGCTCATCACGTTGGCGCCGGCGTTGAGCAGGACGATCTCGTCGACGATCTGCTCGTCGGGGGTTTCGGTGACGATGTCGCCGTCTTCGCGGCCCTCGGCGAGGAAGCGGTGCAGCAGCCCACGCCATTCGCGGACGTGCTCGAGGTACTTGTCGTGCATCCGCCGGTTGCCCAGCGACATCTGCCAGAAGACGAGCAGCACCCGCCCGGCGGTGATCCGCTCTTCGTCGATCGGCATGGACGAAACGCAGATCTCGCGCAGCGCGGTGAGCCCCCGCAGGCCGTCGAGTTCGACGTATTGGCGCATCATGTCGAGGGCCCGCTCGTAGGTGGCCGCGATGATGTCTTCCTTGCTGGGGAAGTACAGCTTGAGCGCCCCGTTGGCGAACCCGGCGGCGGCGGCGATCTCCCGCATGGTGGCGGCTTCGATCCCGCCCCGCACGATCAGGTCCCAGGTGACGTCGACGATGTCGCTGCGCCGCTGGTCGTGGTCGATGATCTTGGGCACCCGGCACCTCCCGCACTGGTTTCTCTACCAGTGTAGGAGAAAGTGTGCGCGCGAACAGTACCGGGGTCAGCGCCCGCGCACCCCACCGGTCGCCTCGCGTACCCAGCCGGTCGGCTTGCGTACCGAAACGGTCGGCTTGCGTACCCAGCAGGTCGGTTCGCCGGATACGCAAGCCGACTCTCTAGGTACGCAAGCCGACTCTCTAGGTGCGCAAGCCGACCCTTTGGGTACGCAAGCCGACCCTCTGGGTACGCAAGCCGACCCCTCTGGGTGCGGGACGTGGTCAGCGCCGGAACACGCGCCGGCCGGCGAACCACGTCTCCACGACTTTCGTCCCGGCTACCTCCGCCGTCCGGAAGGGATTGCGGTCCAGGAGCACGAAGTCCGCCGACCGGCCCGGGGTCAGTGCGCCCGTCACGTCGTCCAGGCCGCACGCCCGGGCGCCGCCCAGGGTGAACGCCTCGATCGCCTCGGCCAGGGTGATCGCCTGCTCCGGCCAGAGCGCCCCCGGGCGGCGGCCGTGCGGGTCCGCACGCGTCACCAGGCCCGCGATGCCCTCCCAGGCGTTCGGCGACTCGCTCACCGGCCAGTCCGAGCCGCCCGCCACCAGTGCGCCGGTGTCCAGCAACGTGCGGTTCGGCTGCATCCGCGCCGCCCGGGCGGGCGGCAGCACCTCCGCGATCGCCTCCGGGATCACCCCCGGCACCCACAGGAACGGCGAGATGTCCGCCGCCACGCCCAGCTCGGCGAACCGCGGCAGGTCGTCCGGGTGCACGAACTGCCCGTGCGCCACCTGGAACCGCGTGTCGGCGTACCCGGCCGCGCGCACCTGCTCGACCGCGTCCAGGAACTGCCGCACCGACGCGTCGCCCGTGCAGTGGACCTTCGCCGAGAAGCCCGCGGCCGCCGCCTTCAAGAGCCAGCCGGTCAGTTCGGCCGGGGACATCGTGGTGGCGCCGTGGAAGCAGCTGCCGTGGGTTTCGTCGGGCAGGTACGGCTCCAGGAACGCCGCCGTGCGGGTCGGCGGCACGCCGTCGAGGAAGATCTTCACGAAGTCCGGCCGGTGGTGCTCGGTGCGGTACTCGCCGGCGAGCTCCAGCAGGGGCGCCCCGACCGGGTCGAAGCCGAAGATCGGGTCGTTGACCAGCAACGACGACACCACCCAGGCGTCGAGTTCGCCGGCCAGGTCCAGCGAGCGGAGCGCGCCGAGGATGTCGGTCGAGACCCCGGCGTCCTGGAACGCGGTGACGCCGAAGCCGTGCAGCACCTCGATCGCCCGCCGGGACGCCCGCCGGTGCTGCTCCGGGGTCGGCCCGGCGATCACGCGCTCGACCAGCACCCCGGCGGCCTCCAGCAGCAGCCCGCTCGGCTCCCCGCCGTCGCGGACGACGACCCCGCCCGGCGGGTCCGGTGTCGCCGCGGTGATCCCGGCCAGCTCCAGTGCCCGGCTGCTCACCCAGCGGTTGTGCCTGCTGTCGTCCGACAGCGACACCGGGCGCCCGCCCGCGGCTTCGTCCAGCGCCCGCCGGGCCGCCGGAACCGACAGCTCGGCGACCAAGGTGGACGCCCAGGCGCCGCCGGTGAGCCATTCGTCCGGTCCCAGCGACGCGGTCCGCGCGCGGACGGCGGCCAGGATGTCCTCGATCCCGGCGTCCGCGCCGAAGGTGAGCTCGAACAGCTCCGCCCGTCCGGCCATCGCGTGGTGGTTGTGCACGTCCACGAGCCCCGGCATGACGAACGCGCCACCGAGGTCGAGCACCTCGGTGCCCGGGCCGGCGACGTCGTCGACGACCTTGCCGCCGGTCACGGCCAACGACGACGCCCAGGGCCGCGTGCTGTCCAATGTGTACACGACGGCGTTCGCCAGCACCAGGTCGGCGGCCACGGTCAGCTCTCCGCCGGGTCGTATCCGGCCGGGTGGACGGTGGTGCTCAGCAGCCGCCCGTGCGCACCGAAGGTGAAGTGCGCCGGCCGCTCGCCGGTGGCATCGAGTCCGAAGAGGACACCGTGCGAGCGCAGGGCGCGGGCGTTGCGGTGGTCCGCGACGGTCACCGACGCGCACGGGATGACCTTCTCGCGCCAGGTGAAGACGTGGATGCCGGGCCGCAGCCGGTAGACGGTGTTCTCGTCGGTGTCGGCGAGGCCGCGCTCGGGCCCGGCGAGGCACTGCCAGGTGTACCAGTGCGGGCTCAGGTAGACGTGCTCGTAGGCGTGCTCGCGGCTGTAGACCCACAGGACCCGGCGCCCGATCAGGGCGGTGCTCGGCGCCATCGGCTCGCCGCGGACGTCGAAGCCGTCGATGGTCGCGGGCCGGAACTCCTGGGTGACGCGCGGGGTGCCGTGGTCGCCGATCGTCGTGGTGACCACCAGCGCCCGGCCGTCCCGCAGGTCCAGGAAGAGCGACACGGCCTCGCGCGCGTCCGGCGACGGGTGGTGCTGGACGTAGTAGAGGTCGTCGTCGACGAGGAACGTCTCGCCGGCCGCGATCTCCGCGTCGACGACCCGGCCGGGGCCGCCGTCGTCGTCGCGCAGCACGAAGGAGCGGCCGCGCAGGTCGTCGACGACCGGCGCCTTGTCGGCGTCGAAGCCGGGGGCGAGGCCGTCGAGCGGCAGCCAGGTGGAGGTGTCCGAAAGGGTCATCATGTCCTCAATGTGCGCAGTGGTCGCCGGCCGGGAGGTCGAGCGCGGGGTTGCGGTCGAGGAACCCGGACGGCCGGAACAGGAACCCGGAGCGGTCGACCGGCATCACCGGCCAGTCTTCGGGGCGGGGCACGTGGGTCGGGCCGAACACGTGCCACAGCACGAGGTCGGTGTCGACGAGGTCGCGGTCGGCGGCCGTCCACGCCGGCAGGCCCGCGCCACCGGGGTGGGCGTTGGGGCGGTCGCCGGCCGGGAACCGCTCGTCCTCGCGGTACGGCGTCGCCCACAGGTGCTGCGTGGCGAAGGTGGCGCGGGCGTGCACGGTCGCCTCCGGCTGCGCCATCAGCGTCGCCGAGGGCCGCGGCACCAGCTGGTAGGCGGTCGGCTTGCCGAGCCGGTTGACCCGCGACGCGCTGCGGACCTCCCAGACGCGGGCGCGGGCCGGATCGGCCCGGCGCATCGCCTCGCGTTCGGTCCGCAGCGGCGTGGTCTTCCAGGTGAACGCGTTGCCGTACGGGTTGCGCGGGCCGGTCGGCACGCCTTCGACGTCGACTTCGTGCAGGCTGGTGCGGTCGCCGTCGACCTCGACGTCGAGGCGCGCGCAGAACAGGTGCTGGTGGACCGGCGCGAACAGGCCGGGCGCCAGCTCGGTGGCGTGCGGCTGGTCCTGCCCCGGTGTCCCGGCGCCGCAGAAGACGATGCCGGTGGCCTTCGCCTCGAACTCGATCGAGCCGTCGAGGTGGAAGTACCAGTAGTGGCCGTAGTCGTAGTTGCCGATGGTGGAGATCGACGACACCACCAGCCGCCGCGACCGCCGGACCTCGGGCCGCCCGGCCAGGTCGGTGTGCTTCCAGAGGATGCCGTCGTCTTCCTCGTGCAGGCAGACCGCGCGCGGGATTTCGACCGGCTCGCCGCGGTCGTCGGCCACCCAGGCCGGGAAGTAGCGGATTTCGCCGACGCAGTCGCAGCCCAGGCGCAGGTCGTTGCCGTTCTTGCCGAACTGGTACTCGCCGGCGTCGAAGTAGCTGATCCAGAACCGGCCGGGTGCGACGTCCCCGTACGGGACCACCATCTCCGGGACGGACGCCCGGTACAGGACCGGCCGGTCCTGGAAGCCGACCTGGTGCAGCGTCAGCCCTTCGCGGGCGTTGAACCCGATGCGCAGCCGCCAGCCCTCCCAGCTCACCTCGGAGCCCTCGACGGTGAAGCTCGGCCCGGCGGGCTGGGTGATCTCGACCGGCTTGAGCGTCGTCCGCGCCGGGACGCCGGTGTACCGCCCGCTCTCGGCGGGCACCGGGACGTCCCCCTCGTCCTCGACGCGCAGCACGCGCTGCTCGGTCAGGTTCAGGTGCACGACCAGGCCTTCGACCGGGTGCGCCCACGGGCTGTCGCCGGCGTCTTCCCGCAGGAAGGTCAGGGAACGCATGACGCGGCCGGTCTCGTCCTCGCGCCCGAAGTAGCCGGGTGCGAGCGGTGCGCAGAAGGCGTGCTCGATCCGGTCGGCGAGGCCGCGCCGGGCCATCGCGGCCTGCCACTGCGCCGACGCCTTCGTCAGCCGTTCGGCCAGCGCGTACTCCTCGAACAGGTACGACGGCTGTCCGTCGGCCTCGGCCCAGTCGTCCCAGGACACCAGCTCGCCCCCGGTCACCGAGACGACGGCCTCGCCGGCGCGGCCGGTGGCGGTGTCGAGGAGCGTGTACCGGATCCGGCGGTCGCCACCGCCGGCGCGCACCTCCGCCTTGGCGGGTTCGACCGGCAGGACCTGCGGGACCCGGATCGTGGCGCCGGCCAGCCCGGCCGCGGCGAGGATCGCGCGGCCGGCGGACAGCTCGGCGGCGGTCAGCGGGTCGAGGGGGTGCGGCGTGCTCACCCTGACGAGTCTCGGCCCCGGGCGCCGTGCGCGCCATCGGCCCTGCGGCGCCGGACAACAACGCTGCGCTCGCGGCCAACCGCCCGGCGGCCGCCCGCGGTCAGGATGGGCGCATGCGAACCGAACTCGCCGGGAAGGCGGTGCTGGTGACCGGCGGCGCGTCCGGCATCGGCCTGGCCTGCGCCGAGGCGTTCCGCGCCGAGGGCGCGCGCGTCGGCGTCGTCGACCGCCGGGCCGGTCCCGGCGTCGTCGAAGCGGACGTCACCGACGAACCCGCGCTGGCCGCCGCGGTCGACGCGGTGGCCCGTGACTTCGGCGGCCTCGACGCCGTGGTCGGCTGCGCCGGGATCTCCGGCCCGGTCGGCACCCCGCTGTCCGCGACCACGGCCGCCGACGTCGCCCGGGTGCTCGCGGTGAACGTCACCGGGCAGTTCCTGCTGGTCAAGCACGCACTGCCGTGGCTGGACGAGGGCGGCGCGGTGGTCCTGCTCGGCAGTGACTCGGCGTTCACGGCGGCGCCGGGCATGGTGCCCTACTGCGCGTCCAAGGGCGCGGTGGTCGCGATGACCCGCGCGCTGGCCGTCGAGGTGCCGGGCATCCGGGTCAACTGCGTCTGCCCGTCGGTGGTGGACACGCCGATGGCGCGCGCCGACCTCGGCGCCCTCCTGGACGACCCGGCGTTCCCGGTGCAGGCGGCCGTCGATGTCGCCCGGCAGGTGCTGTTCCTCGCGTCCCCGGCTTCGCGGCCGGTCAACGGCCAGGCCCTGCTGGCCGACTTCGGGATGTCGGCGCGTTCGGCGTTCCCCGCTTAAGAGAGGATCCAGAGTGGACTCATCAGGCAAGGTCGTCGCGATCACCGGCGGCGGCACGGGCATCGGCGCGGCGGTGGCCCGCCGGTACGCGGGCGAAGGCGCGCGCGTGGTCGTGCTGGGACGGCGTCGCGAGCCCCTCGAGGAGGTGGCCGCGGAAACCGGCGCGCACGTCATCACCGGTGACGCGAGCGTCCGCGAGGACGCCGAAAGCGCCGTCGCCGAGATCATCGGCAAGTACGGACGGCTGGACGTCGTGGTGGCCAACGCCGGCGGCCACGGCCTGTCGTCGGTGGTCGACACCGGCGACGACGAGTGGGAACTGGCCCTGCGCTCGAACCTCTCCAGCGCGTTCGTGTTCTGCCGGGCCGCGCTGCCGTCGCTGGTCGAGACGGGCGGGCAGGTGGTCGTGGTGTCGTCGCTGGCCGGGTTGTTCGCCGGGCCGAACGTCGCCGGCTACACGGTGGCGAAGCACGCGCTCATCGGCCTGACGCGCTCGATCGCCCGCGACTTCGGGCCGCGCGGGGTGCGGGCGAACGCGGTGTGCCCCGGCTGGGTCCGCACCCCGATGGCGGACGGCGAGATGGACCAGTTCGTCGCGGCGGCTGGCTTCACCGGCGGCCACGACGAGGGCTACCGCCGCGTGACGGCCGAGGTCCCGCTGCGCCGCCCCGCCGAGCCCGGGGAGATCGCGGCGATCGTCCGGTTCCTGGGCTCGGCGGAGTCGTCGTACATCACCGGCGCGGTGATCGTCGCCGACGGCGGGGCCCACGCCGTCGACCTGCCGACCCTGGCCTTCGAGCGCGCCGGGATGTGAGTCAGGACCCGAGGTAGGCGGAGTGCAGGGTGGCGGGGGAGTCGAGGAGGGTCCGGGCGTCACCGGTGTAGGTGACGCGGCCCGACGAGACCACCACCGCCTCCTGCGCGACGCCGAGTGCCAGGTGGGTGAACTGCTCCACCAGCAGGATCGCCGCACCCTCGGCCGCGAACCGCGTCACGACCGGCAGCAGGCGGGTGAAGACCACCGGCGCCAGGCCCAGCGACATCTCGTCGATGAGCAGGTACGCCGGGCGTGCGGCGAACGCCCGCGCCAGCACGACCATCTGCTGCTCGCCGCCGGACAGCAGGGCCGCGGGGGAGTCGCGTCGCTTCTCCAGCTCGGGGAACAGCCCGAGGACCTCGTCGACGACCGCGGGCGTGCGGGCGGTCAGGCGGAGGTTCTCCAGCACCGTCAGGCCGGGGAACACCGCGCGGCCCTGTTCGATGTGGGCCAGTCCGAGCCGGGCCCGCGCCACCCGGGAATGCCGGGTGACGTTCACCCCGCCCAGGTGGACGCTGCCCGCCGACGGCGCGACCACGCCCGACACCGCCTCCAGCAGGCTCGTCTTCCCGGCGCCGTTGGGCCCGACCAGCGCCGTGATCCGGCCCGGTTCGAGGACCAGGTCGACGTCGCGGATGACCGGGCCGGCCCCGCGCGTCACCGTCAGCCCGTGGACTCGCAACGCGTTCACAGCAGCTCCGTTTCGCCCATGTACGCCTTCAGCACGGCCGGATCGGCCAGGACGTCGGCCTGCGGCCCGCTCGCCAGCACCCGGCCGAAGTCGAGCACGGTGAGCGTGTCGCAGACCGACCGGACGAGGTCGAGGTCGTGCTCGATGAGCAGCACCGACACCCCGAACCGCGCGGGCACCTGCCGCAGCCGCCGCCCGAACGCCACGTGCTCCTCGTGCGGCAAGCCGGCCGCGGGTTCGTCGAGCAGCAGCACCCGCGGCTTCGCGAGCAGGTGCCCGACGACCTCGACGAGCCGCCGCGCGCCCGCGTCGACCCGCGACAGCGGCGTCCGCGCCGCCGGGCAGCCGAAGAACCCCAGCGCGCCGTCGAGCTCGCGGCCGGTGAGCCGCCGCCGGGCGACGAACCGGACGTAGGAGCCGACGGTGAGGCCGGGCGGGACGCGGTCCTGCTGGAACGTCCGCCGCAGGCCGGCACGGGCTCGCCGGGCCGGCGATCCGGTGAGCGGCCGTCCGCCGAGGGTGGCGGTGCCGGTGGCCCGGGGCAGGAAGCCGCTGATCGCGTCGACCAAAGTGGACTTCCCGGCGCCGTTCGGGCCGATCACGCCGAGGATCCCGTGTTCCGGCACCGCGATGTCCACTTCGGACAACGCGGTGACGTGCCCGAAGGAGACGCTCAGCCCGCGGACCTCGAGCACCGGGTCGCCGGGTGGCAGCGGCGCGACGTCGGGGACGGGTTCGGTGAGCCCGACCCCGGCAGTCCGGCCGGAGCGGCGGCGGTACCACAGGGCCCGCACGGCGGTGCCGAGGTTGCCGCGGCCGGTCAGGGCCTGGACGCCGAGCACGCCGAAGACGACGAAACCCCAGTCCTGCGGCACGCCCCAGCGTTTGAGCAGCTCGGGCACGGCGACCCAGAGCAGCGCGCCGAACACGGCCATGTCGATCAGGTGCGCGCCGGACATGATGGCCAGCACGTACAGCGCGAGGGACTGGATGGCGGTGAAACTGGCCGGGAAGGCCAGTCCGACCTGGCCGGTGAGCAGGCCGCCGCTGATCCCGCCGAGGGCGGCGCTGACCGCGAAGGCGGTGAGCTTCGACGTCCGCACGCCCGCGCCGACCGCCGCGGTCCCGCGCTCGGAGAAGGCGACGAGGTGCCAGCTGCTGCCCCACCGCCCGCGCCGCAGGAAGTGCACGACCAGCCCGCAGGCGACGAGCACCAGCACGGCGAACAGGAAGTAGGAGCGGTCGTCGGAGAACGCTTCGGGCCGCTCGACGGAGAGACCGTCGGTGGCGCCGGGGAACTGGATCTGCACGAGCGTGAGGTCGGCGGCCGAGGCGAGCCCGAGGGTGACGACGGCGAGGGTGATGCCCCGCAGCCGCAGCGCGGGCAGCCCGACGAGCACCCCGGCCACGGCGGCGGCGAGACCGCCGAGCAGCAGCCAGGTGACGAACCCGCCGGGCACGCCGGCCACGTTGCAGGCGGAGACGACGAAGGCTCCGACGGCGGCGAAGGTCAGCTGGCAGAGCGAGATCATCCCGGCGGTCCCGGTGACGACCCCGAGCCCGAGCAGCGCGATGGCCGCGACGACGGCGCTGACCCCGAGGTACACGAAGTACCCGGCGAGCCCGACGCTGAGCGCGTAGCCGACGGCGACCGCCGCCGCGGCGACGGCGAACGGCACGAGCCTCTCAGCGAGCCGCATCCCACACCTCCTTGCGCTGCGTCCACAGCAGCAGGGCTACGATCACCAGGAACGGGAGGAAATACCGCAGCACCGACAGCCGGTCGCTCTGGGCGACCGCGCCCTGGGCCATGCCCAGCACCAGGCCGCCGAGCACCGCCAGGTCCAGCCGCCGGAAGCCGCCCAGCAGGGCCGCCGCCGCGGCCGGGACCACCAGCATCGCCAGCGAGGTCGGGTCGTTCGACTGCGACGGCGCCACGATCGAGACCGCCAGGGTCGCGATCACCCCGGTGGCCGTCCACACCCCGACCGACAGCGGCCGGGCCGGGATGCCCAGCAGCTCCGCCGTCGTCGGGCGCTCCGACAGGGCCCGCAGGCGCACGCCCAGCGCCGTCCGGGCCAGCACCGCCCGGCAGGCGAGGGCGACCAGGACCGCCAGCGCGACCGTGAGCACCGTGACCTGGCTGACCACCACTCCGCCGACCGTGAACGCCGGCCCGGCCAGCAGCGGGTGGAACGGCTGCGGCTTGTTCCCGAACAGGATGAACGCCAGCGAGATCAGCAGCAGGAGCACCGCGACCGTCGTCGCCGAGCGCGTGCCGGTGTCGGCCTCGGCCAGCCAGGTGGCGACGATCCAGCCGAGCACCGCGCTCAGCGCGCCGCCGAGCAGGATGCCCGCCAGGGTGGCCAGCCACGACGGGACACCGAGGTGGACGGCGAGGAAGACGGCGACGTAGCAGCCGAACATCCCGGTCGCGGACTGGGCGAAGTTGACCACCCGCACCAGCCGCGACATCAGGGTCAGGCACACCGCGAGCACCGCGTAGAGCCCGCCGGCGGCCAGACCGGCCAAAGCGCCCTGCAGCATCGAGGTCCTCCTACTGCTTGGGGATCCGGAGCCAGTCCTGCGCCACGAGCTCCCACTTACCGGCGCCGGTGGCGAGCTTGATCGGCCAGCCCGCGGTGTTGTCGTGGTGCGCCTGCGCGGGCCCGAACACGTACGGCGTGCCGACCATCGGGTCGCTGATCGGCTGCATCTCGCGCAGCGCCTTCGACACCGTCTCGCGCGTGATGTCGCCCTTCATGCCGCGCAGCACGGCGAGAAAGTACTTCGCCGCCAGGTAGCCGCCCTGGCTGAACGACGTCAGCGGGATCCCGTTCGTCGCCATCAGCTCCCGCCAGTCCTTGTTGGCCGGGGCGGCCGCGTCGGTGAACGGGTAGAACTCGGCCGGGACGTACACGCCGGCGCCCGCGTTCGAGATCGCCTTGGCGTAGTTCTCGCTGTAGACGCTGGTCAGCAGGAGCCAGGTGACGTCGGTCCAGCCCTGCGCCTGCGCGGCCTTGAGCTGGCCGATCGAGTCCGGTTCCACCGGGTTGACGGTGATCGCCTTGCAGCCCGCCGCCCGCGCCTTGACGATGTAGGGCGTGTAGTCCGACCCTCCATAGGGGACGGTCGAGTCGACGTACTTCAGTTTCTTGCCGGTGATCTTCGTCCACTCCGCGATGGCCGCCTGGTACGCCGGCAGCGTGTTGCCGGCGATCTCCAGCAACGCGCAGATGTCGTCCTGCTTCAGCACTTCCGAGCCGTAGAGCAGGGTGAGCGTCATGTCGTGGAACGGGCCGACGTTGACCGGCGCGATGTTCGGGCTGGAGAAGCACGCCGGGTCGACGCCGATGCCCGGCATCGACAGGATCTTCTGCTGCTCGTAGTACTTCTCGTTGATCTCGCACTCGATCAGGCTCGACGAACCGACGAGCGCGACGGCCTGGTCGCCGCCGACCACTTCGCGGGCGGCCGCCGCGGCGGCCGCCGGGTCGCCCTTGTCGTCGATCGCCTTGTACTCGATCTTGCGGCCGCCGACACCGCCGGCCGCGTTGGCCGCGTCGAACACGGCTTTCGCGGCCTGGGACGCCTCCGGGAAGGTGGCCGCGCCGGACAGCGCGTTGACCGAACCGACCACGATCGGGCCGTTCGCGCCGGCTTCGGAACCGGCGCAGCCGGCGGCCGCCAGCAGGACGGCGATCGCGAGTACGGGCAGGGTTTTTCTCATTGCTGCTCCCGGAGGGCGGCCACGATGGGCGCGGAGTCGACGATCTGCTCGAAGGACACGACCTCGCCGCTCGCGAAGCGCCACAGGTGCGCGACGCGGGCGGTGAAGGACCGGCCGGTCCGGCGGTGGGTGCCGGTGTAGGTGCCGACGCCGACCACCGCGTCCCCGGCGTCGAGCAGGTCGCCGAGGGTGAAGCGGTAGCCGTCCCAGTCCCGGCCGATGGCCTCGAACACGTGCTCGCGCACCTCGTCCGGGCCGGTGTAGGTGCCGGCGTAGGGGAACCCGGCCGCCTCGGTCCACGTCGTCCCGGGGCCGAGCGGGGCGAGCATGCCGGGCAGGTCGCCGGCGTCGCTGGCGGCGTAGTGCGCGCGGATGACGTCCACATTGGACACGAGTGGCTCCTTCAGACGGGTTGGGCGTCGGGGTAGGCCACCGCGCCCAGCGGGTAGATGTGCCCGCCGGCACGGGAGTGCTCGGACTCCCCGTCGCCGGTCAGGCCGAGGAACACGCCGGTGGTGCGCAGGGCGTAGCCGAGGTCGTGCAGCCAGACGCTCGCCACGGCGATCCGGAACTCGCGGAAGCAGAACAGGTACAGGCCGTCGGCGAACTTCCACACGGTCGAGAGGTCCATGTCGCCGTGGCCGCGCTGCACGCCTTCCAGGCACTGCCAGGCGTAGCGCTGCGAAGAGACGTAGACGTGTTCGTAGAGGTGGTCGGGGCTGTAGCGGTAGAGGTTCCGCTTGCCGATCAGGTCGCGCGACGGCCCGGGCACGGCCCCGGACGGTTCGCCGCCGTCGGTGACTCCCGCCCGGAAGTCCTGCGAGACGCGGGGAACGCCGTCGACGTCCTCGGCGCCGATCACCGAGCGGACGGCGAGGGCGCGATGGGTGGCCGTCGAATACACGACGGTCAGCGCTTCGCCGTCGACGCTGGTGAGCGGCAGGTTCACGAAGAAGACGTCGTCGCGCACGGCGACGGCGTCGTAGGGGTCTTCGACGCCGTTGCACACGACGTGCCCGGCGTCCTTGAAGGTCAGCGCGAGGGTTTCGCCGTCGTCGAGGGTGATCGTGACGTCCCGGCCGGTGAGGTCGGCGTTCGGCAGCCGGTAGGTGGCGATGCCGGCCGCGAACTCGTCGTAGGTGCGCCAGTCGTCGGAGGGGGCTTCGGGCATGGCCTCATCGTCGGGCGGCCCCGTGATCCGGGCGAGCGGTCACGCGCTGGCGGGCAACTACCGGACGCTGACGGTCAACTCCCGGCGCAGCTCGCTCGGCGCCCGGCCGAACGCGCTCTTGAACACCCGGCTGAAGTGCGCGGCGTCGACGAACCCCCAGCGGGCGGCGATGGCCGCGACCGGGCGGCCGGCGTGCACCGGGTCCAGCAGGTCGCGGCGGCAGTGCTCGAGCCGCCGGGTGCGGATCCAGCCGGAGACGGTGGTGCCCTGCTCCTGGAACAGCCCGTGCAGGTGGCGGGTCGAGATGAAGTGCTCGGCGGCGATCCGCGCCGGGGTGAGGTCGGTCGACTGCAGGTTCGCGTCGATGTGGGCGCGGATGCGGCGCATCAGCTCGTGGTGCGGGTCGGCGTTCGCGCGCGCGAGGTCCAGTTCGGTGGCGACCAGGGTGGACAGCAGGTCGACGGCGCTGTGCGCCAGCCGCGCGCCCGCGGGGCCCGCGAGCTGCTCGAGGTTGCCACCGAGCTGGGCGAGGAACGGCACGACGACGTTGCCGACGCCCTCCTTGCCCGACATCCGGACGGCGGTCAGCCGCCCGACCAGCTCGGCGGGCAGGTCGATCAGCCGCTGCGGGAACATCACGACGAGGGTGCGGAAATCCTCTTCGAACACCAGCGAGTACGGCCGGTGCGTGTCGTAGAGGGCGACGTCGCCGGGGCGCAGCACGGCCTGCCGGTCGTCCTGCACCAGCAGCCCGGTGCCGGCCAGGATCAGGCTCAGCTTGTAGTAGCGGCGCTCGGCGCGCGCGATCAGCTCCGGCGTGCGCTCCACGACGTGGGGCGAGGCGGTGACCTCGGAAACCTGCACGTCATCGGCCACCGACGAGCGGATCCGGCCGCGGAACCCGTCACCGCCCGCGGTCACGTGCAGCGGCACGAAGGACTGGGAGACCGCGGCGCGGAATTCGGTGAAGTCGCGGGCGATGAGGGTCGTCGGGGCAGGCACGGTCACCTCGCAGCGTCGGGAGGAGGTAGCGTCGTATACGATAAGCGATACGATCTCCGGCGACAATGCTCGGCCTGCCCGCAGCCTCGGGTTCGCCGTCACCGGTCCTCCGTCGGCCGGGACGCCCCGTGGTGGACGGCCTCTGGGAATGGCGCCGGTGACCCTTTCGCGCCGCCGGAAACATCGATCGGCGAGATTCCTTCGAAAGTGGGCCGCGGGCGTGTGGACGGGTGTTTTCGGATTGCCGGTCGTCTCGATCTTGCCGACACTCGGTGCATGGAGAACACGGTTTCCGAACCCGAGGCCCCGCCGGAGTCCGACGTCCGGTTCCCGATCGTCCTGCGGGGGTACGACCGCAGGCAGGTGGACGAATACGTGCGCGTGGCCGAGAAGCGCGTGGATCGGCACGAGAAGGCGCGACGGGTCGCCGAGCGCCGGCTGGCCAAGGCCCAGGTGCCGGCGCCGCGGGCCGCGGAACCGGATGGTGCCGCCGGACTGGGCAGGCGGATCGAAAAGATTCTCGAGGTCGCGAAATCCGAGGCCGCGGAGATCAAAGAACAGGCCCGCCGCGAGAGCGAGGAAATCCTGTCGGCGGCCGAGAAGACGGCCGCCGAAGCGGAGAGTGCCCGCGAGGAAACCGAGCGCACCGCGCGGCGGGAGGCGCAACTCATCGTCTCCCGCGCCGAAGAAGAAGCCGCGGCCATCCGGGCCGCCCACCAGGCGGTGCTGAGCCAGCTGAGCCGGATCGCCGAGGCGGTCGAGGACCTGCACGCCCGATACGGCGGCGAGGCCGAGGGGGAGAGCCCGGCCGAGCCGGAGCCCGCGGATTCCGCGCCGTCCCTCGCCTGACCCTGGGTGAATTTCGAAGGTCGACAGCGACACCCGGACGGCGCGCCCCGGCACGGAGCGAGCCGCTCCACGCACACCGCGACGCGGTCGCGGAGCAGCTGGTGGGCTGAGCGCGCTCCGCACGGTCCTGCCGCCGGCTGGTGGCGGACCGTGCGGGGTGCAGCCCAGGGGAACGCTGCGCATCACGACCGGCCAGCGCGGGGGAGGGGTGAGCCGCTCCGATCGGCGGGTGCGTGTCGGCGGGCCGCCCCGGTGTCGTCGTCCCGGTCAGTCGTAGAAGTGGATGTAGCGGAAGGAAGACGTGCTGACGTCGTGGACGAGGTAGTGGCCGTCGCCGGTCCAGTTGTAGTCCTCGACCGTGATGGTGCCGCCGTGGATGCTGTCCACGATGGCGACGTGGCCGTAGCGGCCGTTGTCGGTCTGGGCGATCGAGCCGACCGTGGGCGTGTTGTCGACGCGGTAGCCCTGGTTGCGGGCGTTGTCGTCCCAGTACTTGGCGTCGCCGTAGTTGTTCGCGCTCTCGCCGTGGCGGGCGATGTTGAAGGCGGCCCAGGAAACGCACTCGCGGTTGTACATGTTCCAGTCGTCGACCACGGAGTCCTGGGGGACGTTGCGCCACTTCGCGGGGTAGATGTCGCCGATGGTGGTGGCGGTCGCCGCGGCGGGGACCGTGCCGAATTCGGCGGCCATCGACGCCGGCTGTGCGTGGGGGGCGGCGGTCGCGGTGGCGGTGCCGCTGGCGGCGAAGGCGACGACGGCGGCGAGGGTGAGCAGGGCACGGGACGGTCGGCGCATGGTGACGGCCTTCCTGTTCGGGGAGTGAATGCGCCGTCACGGTAAGTCCGTGATCGCGCCCGGCCCAGGCCTTTGTGAACGACAGGTCGGCGGCGGCACGAACGCCCAGGTCGGCGTCAGCCGTTCACAGAATTGCCGTCACCACTGCCACCCGGTGCCGTAGATGCCGGGACGGACGTCGCGCAGCGCGAGGGTCGCCGCGTGCGTGCTCCCGGCCGACAGCGGGCTGCCGGGGTGCTCGGGTCCGCCCAGCCCCCGCTGCTCGAAGGAACGGACGTGGCGCGGCACTCGCGGGCCGAAGCTCACCTGGCAGACGTATTCCGCGATCGGCCGGGTGAACCGGCGGTGGTAGTGGTCGATCGGGGGCCCGGGCGGGAAGCGGACCTCGTACTCCACCACGGTCACCGCGCCCACCGCGAGCGGGTGGGCGAGGTGCAGCTCGCCGGCGACCATCCCGGTCGCGCGGTCCACGCAGACCCGCCCCAGCCGCGCCGAGCGGACGTAGTGGTAGCGGGGATCGGCGGTCAGGGCCGAGTCGGCCTGGTAGTAGGTCATCAGCCGGTCGACGCCGTCGACGGTGGCTTCGGCGACCATCCGGACCTGCAGAGCGCGCTCGGCCCCGTGCTCGTCGAGCAGCAGGCGGTCGTGGATCGACCAGAAGGACAGCTGGCCGTCCGGCGGTGGCTTCAGCTCGCCGGCGAGGGCCCGCAGCTGCGGCCACAGACGGCGGCGTTCGATCCGGCAGGCGGGCTCGCCGAGCCAGCGGCCGCGGGGCGCTTTGGGGCCGAGCCGCGAGGTCAGTGTCCCGGCGTCGAGGCCCAGCACCGATTCCAGCTGCGTGACGGCGACCATCGACGTGTCGCGTTCCGGCTGCGACCGGCCGCGCTGCCAGTAGGACAGCGCCGAGCGCGAGAGCCGCACCCCGCGGGCGGCGAGGTGGTGCTGGAGCCGTTCGAGAGACAACCCGGATTCGTCGATCGCGGCGTCCAGCGTGACCGCGAACGAGCCGGGCGACGGCCGGTTCACCCGTCCAGCATGATCAGGAGCAGGACCTCGTGGAACCGACGAAAGTCCTGCTCCTCGACCTCCCTTCCCACGGTGTGACCTCGATTTCCGACGAACGGCGGTGGCCGGCCGGACCCGCGGGCGTCACAGTGAGCGCCGTGCCGCCGTCCCGTGAAACGTTCGCCGGGGCCCTCGACGCCGCGATCAGCGACGCGGGGCTGACTCTGGACCGGGTCCGCGAACACCTGGCCGCGCGCGGGGTCTCGGTCTCGCGCAGCGCTTTGGTGTACTGGCGGATGGGGCGGTCCAAGCCCGAGCGCGAGGCGTCGCTGCGCGCGGTCGTCGAGCTCGAGCAGGTGCTCGGGCTGACCATCGGGGCCCTGACGTCGTTGCTCGGACCGGATCAGCCGCGGTGCCTCCGGCAGGGGAGCCGGACACCGCTGCTGGAGCGGCGCCGGCTGTGGCCGTCGGTGCGGCAGACGGCGCTCGAGCTTCCGCCGGAGGACGACGTCCACCTGCGGTCGGTGCACGACGAACTCGTCGTCGACGACGACCAGCGGGAACGCCTGCTGCGGGTGCGGGTGGTCGCCGAGGCCACCACGGACGGCGTCACGCGGATGCCGGTGTACTACCAGACCGAGGACATCACCCGGCCGCCACCGCGCTTCGCCGCCGTGTTCTGCTGCCGCGCGGGCCGGGTCCGCAGGGACGTGGATGGTGGCCTGCTGGTGGCCGAGCTGTTCTTCGACCGGGAGCTGGCCGCCGGAGACGTCGCCGCCGTGGAATACGAACTCGTCTTCTCGCGTGGCCTGCCCACCCTCGGCTACCACCGCCGGCTGACCCGGCCGGCTTCGATGTACACCTGTCAGGTGCAGTTCGGCCGGACGGTCCCGCGGAGCGTCGAACGTTTCGAGCGGCGTGATCTCGCGGCCCCGCGCAGGAAGGTGCACCGGCTGCGGCTGACGGACCGCAGGGTCGTGGCCGTGGCGGCGCGGGAGGTCGGAGCCGGCATCATCGGTGTCGAATGGGCGTGGTAGCAATTCTGTGAACACCGGCCGTTGAACAGCGGATATCGCTCCGGCGCGGTGTGGCCGTCACTTCTGCTGGCAAATCGGGAACCCCGGTTCTTACGGTCCGTGGTGCTGTATTCCTCCTCACCTCCCCGGAGCAGCACATGCGAAAACCAGCCTTCCTCGCTGCCGTCTTCCTGGTGACGACGGCCTTTTCCCCGCCGCAGGCCGCGGCCGCGCCACCCCCGTTGGTCCCGCTGGGCACCGCTCCCGCCATCCCGGCCGGCGCCACCCCGGACGGCTCGGCGATCCCCGGAAACCTCACCGTGTCCGTCGCGCTGAAACCCCGGGACGCAGCGGGAGCCGAACGGTACGCCGCTGCGACCGCCGACCCGGGATCCCCGCTGTACCACCACTACCTGGGCGCCGCGGAGTACACCGAACGGTTCGGGCCCACCGCCGGGGCGGTCGACTTCGTGCGGAACTACCTGACGGGCAAGGGACTCCGGGTCGTCGACGTCACGGGCAACCGCCAGGTCGTCACCGCGTCGGGTACCCCGGGCCAGGTCGAAAGCGCCTTCACCACCACGCTTTCCGGCTTCCGGTCGGCCACGGGTGAGCGCTTCTTCAACGCCACCGAGCCCGCGGCGGTGCCGGCGGACGTCGCGTCGGTCGTCCGCGGCGTCACCGGCCTGACGAACCGGCCGGCCGCGCACCGCGCGGGTTCGCCGGCGGGACCGGCCGGGCCCGCCGGCGGCTACACCCCTGCGCAGCTGCGCACCGCCTACAGCATGAGCGGGCTTTCCGGCTCGTACGACGGATCGGGGGAGACGGTCGGGCTGATCGAGTTCGACACCTTCAAGCAGTCGGACATCGACGCCTGGACGCAGTACTTCAAGCAGCCTGCCGTCACGCCGGAGGTGGTGAAGGTCGACGGCGGCGTCCCGAACCCCGGCAGCGACCAGCTGGAGGTCACCCTCGACATCCAGGCCGTGGCCGCCACGGCCCCGAAGGCCAAGCAGATCGTCTACTCCGCGCCCAACTCCGACCAGGCGTGGGTGCACGAGATGGCGAAGATCGCGTCGGACAACAAGATCACCATCCTGTCGGGCTCGTGGCTCAACGGCGAGATCTGCGAGTCCGACCCGATCGCGGCCTCGCACGACTCCTACACCCAGCTCGCCGCCCAGGGCGTCACGCTGCTCTCGGCGTCCGGCGACTGGGGTGCCACCGGCTGCGGCTACCAGGGCGACAACAAGACCGTCCAGGCCGACTACCCGGCCAGCGACCCGCTGTTCACCGGCGTCGGCGGCACCCAGCTGCGCACCTCCGACAGCGCGGGCACCTGGCAGTCGGAGTCGTGCTGGAACCAGGGCAGCAGCGGCAACACCCGCTCCGGCGGCGCGTACTCGAAGATCTACGCGCGCCCGGACTGGCAGCCGGGAACCAGCCAGTACCGCTCGGTGCCGGACGTCTCGCTGCTGGCCGACTACGGCGCCGGCGCGCTTTCGGTGTACATGAACGGCGGCTGGCAGGACGTCGGCGGCACCAGCCTGTCCTCGCCGCTGTGGGCCGGGTACGTGGCGATGCTGAACCAGAAGTCACTCGGCAGCGGGAAGTCCCGGCTCGGGCAGCTGAACCCGAACATCTACAAGATCGCCGGTTCGGCCGACTACGCCTCGACCTTCCACGACGTCACCTCCGGCGGCAACGGCACCTACAACGCGGGCACCGGCTACGACCTGTGCACCGGCTGGGGCTCGCCGAAGGCCGACGCCCTCGGCGCGAAACTGGTCGGGGGCGGCGACACCCCGCCGCCCCCGACCGGCGACTTCGGCGTGTCCGCCTCGCCGACTTCGGGCAGCGTCGCCGCCGGCAGCTCGGTGAGCACCACGGTCACCGCGACCGCCACGGCGTCTTCGTCCGCTTCGCCGTCGGTCGTGGGCGGCAGCCCGACCACGACGGCCGCGCACCCGTTCATCATCTCGATGCGGCGCGAGGGCTCGGCGTTCCCGGGGCAGCAGTCCTGCACGGCCACGTTGTTCGGGCCGCACACGGTGCTGCTGGCCGCGCACTGCCTGCTGGAGAAGCCCGGCCACAAGTGGTTCGTCTACGGCGCCGACGACCTGACGCAGAACACCGGCACCACCGCCGAAATCGCCTCGCAGTGGGTGCACCCGGGCTACACGGACTGGAGCGCGGGCGCCGACATCGCCGTCGTCACCCTCGACAAGGACATGCCGGTCCCGGCCGGGATCACCTACCCGAAGCTCAACACCGACCCGAGTCTCGAAGCCGCCGGGACGCAGGGCCTGTCCATCGGCTGGGGCGAGACGGGCGCCAACACCTACAGCAACGTCCTGCGCCAGGCCGACGTCCCGGTCGCGGCGGACAGCGCGTGCCGGGGCCGGTACACCGACCCGCACGGGCAGGAGCAGTACAAGACACCGGCGATGCTGTGCACGGGGTACGCCGATCACCACGCCGGCGCCTGCGTCGGCGACAGCGGCGGCCCGTACCTGGTCGGCAACTCGGTCGTGGGCGTGTTCTCGTGGATGTCGACGGGCTGTGACTGGTACGCCGTCTACGCCCGGGTCTCGACGTACGCGGCGGACATCGCTCCGCACCTGCCCGGTGGCGACACCCCGCCGCCGTCCGGTGCGATCGCGCTGACCGCGGCCGGCCTGCCTTCGGGCGCGACGGCGGCGTTCAGCCCGGCGAGCGTGGACGTGGGCGGCCACGCGACGCTCACGATCTCGACGAGCGCGAGCACCCCGGCCGGGACGTACGACGTCACGATCTCCGGCAAGAGCGCGAAGTCGACGCAGACGGCGCACTACAGCCTGACGGTCACCGGCGGGCAGCCCGCCGAGCTGAAACTCGCCAACCCGGGCAACCAGAGCAGCTGGACCGGCCAGGCGGTGAACCTGCCGCTGCAGGCCACCGGCGGTGCCGGCGGGTACCGGTGGTCCTCGACCGCACTGGCACTCGGATTGAGCCTCAACGCGGCCACCGGAGTCATCTCGGGCACCCCGACCCGAGCCGACAGCCGGCAGGTCACCGTGACGGTGACGGATTCGGCGGGCAAGAAGGCGTCGGCGGCGTTCTTCTGGTTCGTGTTCGGCTGAGTCGCACCACCAGGCGGTGCCACCCCCGGGGACGGGGTGGCACCGCCGCCCACATTCGGCACCCCGGTACCTGGGTGCCTTGCACCCAGGTACCGGGATTCGGGCCGCATTACTGTCGGTGGTGTGGACAGTGAGAACAAGCTCGGTGACTATCTGCGAGCGCGGCGGGCCCTGCTCCGGGCGCAGGACGTCGGGTTGCCCGACGACGGTCCCCGGCGGGTGCCGGGGCTGCGGCGGGATGAGGTGGCGCTGCTCGCCGGGGTGAGTACCGACTACTACGTGCGGCTGGAGCAGGGGCGGGAGCGGCACCCCTCCGACCAGGTGCTGCGGTCGATCGCGAGCGCGTTGCGGCTGGACGACGCCGCCGCGGGGCACTTGTTCTGGCTGGCCCTGCCCGTGTTCGGGGCGAGCACGGCCACGTCGCTGACCGTCGCCCCGGAGCTGGTCCGGCTGATGGACGGCCTGGCGGACGTGCCCGCCTTCCTGGTCGGTGCGGCGCAGGACGTCCTCGCCGCGAACGCGATGGCCCGGGAGCTCTACCGCGGGTTCGCCCGGTACGACAACCTGCTGCGCATGATCTTCCTGGACCCGTACGCGAGGTCCTTCTACGGTGACTGGGACGCCGCGTCGCGGCTGGCGGTGAGCAACCTGCGGGCGTCTTCCTCGCAGTTCCCCGGGGACGCGCACATCGAGCGGGTCGTCGGGGAACTGACCGTGCGCAGCCCGGCGTTCGCGAACCTGTGGGCCCGCTACGAAGTGCGTCCGCGCACCACCGAGGTGAAGCACTTCGTGCACCCGCAGGTGGGGGAGCTGCGGCTGCACTTCGAGACGCTGGCCGTCGCCAGCGCGCCCGGGCAGCACCTGTCCGTCTACAGCGCCGAGCCCGGCAGCGCCGGCCACGACGGCCTGGTCCTCCTGCGCCGTCTCGCCGAGCAGGCAGCCCGCTCCGGCCAGGACGAGGTACTGGAAAACGGTGACGCTCACTCCGAAAGCGGGACCGAGCAATGACTTCGACCTCGAACAGCCCGGCCCGGACGTGGGTCGGCGTGGTCACCCTGCTGGCCGGCACGCTGCTGCCGCCCCTGGACTTCTTCGTCGTCAACCTCGCCATCCCGTCGATCCAAGACGACCTCGGCGGTGGCGACCTCCTCGGCCAGCAGATCGTGGCCGGCTACGCCGCCACCTACGCCGTCACGCTCACCCTCGGCGGCCGGCTCGGCGATCTGTACGGGCGGCGGCGCGCTTTCCTCATCGGCCTCGTCGGGTTCGCCCTTGCCTCGCTGCTGTGCGGCTCGGCAGGCGAACCCTGGCTGCTCCTCGCCGGGCGCGTCCTGCAAGGCCTGACCGCCGCATTGATGGCGCCGCAGTCGCTGGCCCTCATCCGCGCGAGCCTCGACGGCCGCGAGCAGACGGTCGCCCTCGGCTTCCACGGTGCGACCCTCGGGCTCGCCGCGGTCATCGGCCAATCCCTGGGTGGCCTCCTCGTCACCGCCGACCTCTGGGGCCTGGGCTGGCGGGCGATCTTCCTCATCAACCTGCCCGTCGCGGCCGTGGGTCTCCTCGGCAGCCTGTTCCTGCGCGACCCGCACACCCGGGACGGGGAAAGGCTGGACTGGGCCGGCGCCATCCTGCTCTTCGCCGGCCTTGCCGGGATCGTCATCCCGTTGGTCGAGGGGCGCGCCCTGGACTGGCCGTGGTGGTGCTTCGTGCTGATCGTCGCCGCCGTCATCCTGTTGCGCGGGTTCTGGCGCTACGAGTCGTCGCTCGGCGGCGGCGGTCGCGTGACGCCCCTCGTGCCACCCGCAGCGGTCACGGCGCCCGGCGTACGGATCGCGCTCGTGGCGGTCGCCCTGTTCTACTCGATCGCCGCGTTCTTCCTCGTCTTCTCCGAACACGAGCAGACGGCCGGCCGCACGCCGCTGCAGGCGAGCCTGGACATCCTGCCGCTGGGCATCGGTTTCCTCATCGGCCCGCTGACCGTTGCCCACCTCGTGCGGGTCATGGGGCGCCGGATCGCCGCACTCGGCTTGGGCCTGGAGACCGCCGGCTTCCTCGCCTTCGCCGGCCTCGTCGCCGGGTTCGGCCACACGGCGTGGACCGCTGCGCCCCTGGCGCTCATCGGCTTCGGGCAAGGGCTTGCCCTGCCCTCGCTGATCCGCCTCACCGTCACCCACATCCCGCGTGCCTTCGCCGGCCTGGCCAGCGGCCTGGTCAACGCGACCCTGCAGATCAGCGCGGCCCTGTCGGTCGCGGTCATCGGCGGTCTCTACTACGCCGTTTCCGGCGCGTACGGGTCGGGCGCCGCCCTCACCGCGGTCTCGCTCCTCATCGCCGCGCTGCTGTTCGCCTCCGCCCTGCTGTCGCTGCGCGCCGAACGGGTGCCGGCACTGGACGGCTACGTCCAGTCCGGTGCCGGACGGGGCAGCGGGCTGGCGCCCTCCGGGCGGAGGCCGTCGAAGACGATCGTCAGGTAGCGCAGCCACAGGTCCGCAGGGGCGCCGGGCAGGTTCTCGGCGACGTGCACCGGCGCGCAGATCAGCAGGTACACGTCGGTGCCCGTGATGTCGTGGCGGACGGCGCCGCAGGCACGCGCCCGGTCGACCAGCGCGCTCACGTCCGCGTGCAGGCTGTTCCTGATTTCCGTGACCACGGCGTCGTCGGCACTGGCCGACAGGAGGAACGTCAGGTCGCGCTGCCGGCGGCGGTCTCCGGCCACCGTCAAGAACTCCAGCAGGGCCGCGCCGGCGTCCGGGGCGTTCGCCAGCCGCTCCGCGACATCCCGCAGTTCCGCCAGGTGGTTCGCCACGACCGCGACGATCAGCTCCTCCTTCGTCGCGAAATGGCTGAAGACGGTCCCCTTGGCGAGCCCGGCGCGGCGGGCGATGTCCGAGACCGACGCCTCGATGCCGTGTTCGGCGAACTCTTCCTCGGCCGCGGCCAGGACGCGTTCACGGTTGCGCATCGCGTCGGAGCGCGGGCGGCGGGTGGCAGGCGGCACTGTGTCATCCTAGCAACTTGACCCGTCGGTCATTTTATGTGTAGCGTCGCCTTAAGTTGACCGATCGGTCATTTTATGGAGGACACGATGAAGCTGCACGGCGCGACCGCGCTCGTCACCGGCGCGAACCGCGGACTCGGCCACCACCTCGCGCACGAACTGCTGCGGCGGGGCGCGAAGGTCTACGCCACCGCACGCCGGCCCGAGCTGGTCGACCTTCCGGGCGCCGAGGTGCTGCGCCTCGACATCACCGACCAGAAGAGCGTGGACGCTGCGGCGGCGGCCGCCACGGACGTGGACGTCCTGATCAACAACGCGGCGTTCACGGCCGGCGGCAACCTCACGACCGGCGATCTCGGCGCGATCAAGCAGGTGATGGACTCGAACTACTACGGCACCCTGGCCATGATCCGGGCGTTCGCCCCGATCCTCGCCCGCAACGGCGGCGGCGCCATCCTCAACGTCCTCTCGGCCACGGCGTGGACGACGGTCGACGGCAACACGTCCTACGCCGCGGCGAAGTCCGCGCAGTGGGGGCTGACCAACGGCGTCCGGGTGGAGCTCGCGCCGCAGGGCACCTTGGTGGCGGCGCTCGTCCCCGGCCTGATCGCGACCGACACGCTGCGCGACTACGCGCGGGCGGCCGGGCTCGAGCTGCCCGAGGAGGTCATGAACGACCCGGCCGACCTCGCCCGAGCGGCGCTCGACGGGCTGGAGGCCGGCGAGATCGAGATCCTGGACCGCCTCGGTGCCGAAGCGAAGGCGACCCTCGCCGGGGCGCCGCAGGCGTTCGACTTCGCCGCACTCGCCGGGTGACGCCTCGGGGGTGAGCTGCGGGACAGCGGCATCCCGCGGCGTGCCGGGCCCACGGTGACGCGGGCCCGGCGCACCCGCGGCCGCGAGCCGGGCGACGCGGCGCGCGAGCCGGGCGCGGTCCACCTCATGCGGTGCGGGTGCGCACTCCGGCCGCGAGCTGGGTGGTGAGTCGCTCGAGCCCGGCCTGTCCCATGGCCTCGTCGTCCGTGGCGAGGAGTGTTTCGACCAGGGCTGAGCCGACGATGGCGGCGTCGGCGAGCGCCGGGCCCGCGGCGGCGCGGGCCCGGCCCACCTCATGCGGTGCGGGTGCGCACCCCAGCCGCGAGCCGGGCGGTGAGCCGCTCGAGCCCGGCCCGGCCCATGGCCTCGTCGTCCGTCGCGAGGAGCGTTTCGACCAGCGCGGAGCCGACGATGACCCCGTCGGCGAATCCCGCGACCTCGGCGGCCTGCTCCCCGTCCGCCACGCCCATCCCGACGCACACCGGCAGCTCGGTGACCGCGCGCAGCCGGCGCGTCAGGACCGCGGCGGCCTCGTCCACCGATGTGCGCTTCCCGGTCACCCCCATCAGCGCCGACGCGTAGACGAAGCCGGTGCCGGCCGCGGCCGTGTCCGCCAGCTGCCGGTCCGTGCTGCTCGGTGCGACCACAAACACCGTGGCCAGGTCGTGCTCCTCGGCGTGCCGGCGCCACGGCGCGGACTCCGCCACCGGCAGGTCCGGCAGCACGCAGCCGGAGCCGCCCGCGTCGGCCAGCTCGCGCGCGAACCGCTCGGCGCCGTAGCGGGACACCGGGTTCCAGTACGACATCACCAGCACCGGCTTGCCCGTGGCCGCGTGGACGTCGCGGACCGTGCGCAGGACGTCGGCGATCCGGACGCCGCCGCGCAGTGCGCGGTCGTCGGCGGTCTGGATGACCGGGCCGTCCAGCACCGGGTCGCTGTGCGGCAGGCCGACTTCGACGATGTCCGCGCCGGCGTCGAGGGTGGCCCGCAGCGCCGCGATCCCGCCGTCGACCGTGGGGAACCCGGCGGGCAGGTAGCTGACGAGCGCGGCCCGGCCGGCCGCCTTCGTCGCGGCGAGGGTCTCGGTGAGCAGCCGCTGGCTCATCGCGCACCCTCCAGTCCGAAGTGGACCGCCGCGGTGTCCATGTCCTTGTCGCCGCGGCCGGAGAGGTTCACCAGCAGGAGGGCGTCCGGGCCGAGTTCGGCGCCGGCCTGCAGGGCCCCGGCGAGTGCGTGCGCGCTTTCGATCGCGGGGACGATCCCCTCGGTCGTGGCGAGCAGGCGGAACGCGGTCATGGCTTCGTCGTCGGTGACCGGGCGGTAGGCGGCGCGGCCGGAGTCGTGCAGGTGCGCGTGTTCCGGTCCGACGCCGGGGTAGTCGAGCCCGGCCGAGATCGACCAGGCTTCGCGGATCTGCCCTTCGTCGTCCTGCAGGACGTACGAGCGGGAACCGTGCAGGACGCCGGGTTCGCCCGCCGACAGCGACGCCGCGTGCTCCCCGCTGTCGACCCCGTGTCCGGCGGCTTCGCAGCCGATCAGGCGCACACCGGGGTCGTCGAGGAACGCGTGGAACAGGCCGATCGCGTTGGATCCGCCGCCGACGCAAGCGATTGCGGCGTCGGGAAGGCGTCCGGTCCGCTCGAGGAGCTGGCGGCGGGCTTCGACGCCGATGACGCGCTGGAAGTCGCGGATCATGGCGGGGAACGGGTGCGGCCCGGCGACCGTGCCGAACAGGTAGTGCGTGTCCTCGACGTGGGCGACCCAGTCGCGGAACGTCTCGTTGATGGCGTCCTTGAGCGTGCGCGACCCCGACGTCACCGGCACCACCTCGGCGCCGAGCAGTTCCATCCGCGCCACGTTGACCGCCTGGCGGCGGATGTCCGTCTCTCCCATGTAGACGGTGCAGGCGAGACCGGCCAGCGCGCAGGCGGTGGCGGTCGCGACGCCGTGCGATCCGGCGCCGGTCTCGGCGATGACGCGGGTCTTGCCCATCCGCTGCGCGAGCAACGCCTGGCCGAGCGCGTTGTTCACCTTGTGCGAGCCGGTGTGGTTGAGGTCTTCGCGCTCGAGGAAGACGCGGGCGCCCCCGGCGTGCGCGGCGAAGCGCGGCACCTCGGTGAGCGCGCTGGGGCGGCCGACGTAGTGGGCGAGCAGGTCCTCGAACCGGGCGACGAAGGCGGGATCCGCCTTCGCCCGTTCGTATTCGGCCGCGACCTGGTCGACGGCGGCGCCGAGCGCCTGCGGGACGAACTGGCCGCCGAAGGCACCGAAGTAGCCCTTGGCGTCGGGAAAGTGTCCCGGCGCGGCCGGGAAGAAGAAGTCCATGGTGGCAGTGCTCCTGACCCGGGGACGTCCCGGGTGGTTCGTGGCTGGTCGGGGATCACCGGAGCGCACGAACGCGCGGGATCACGCTGTTCTCAGTGATCCCTTGCGACGCGCGGCACGCGGTGCCATCGCATCCCGTCGACCTGGCCCGCCTCGGAGCCGATCGCGTACCGCACCCGGCGTCCGCGCACGCGCCGCGCGGGCGCCTGGCAGCCACGCGGCCGGCGGCCACGGGCGAAGCGGACGGTGAGGGGCACGACCGCAGCTTAGCTCGCCGGAGCCCGGTTCCGGCAACTCCCTTCGGGTGGCTCCGGTCACGACTCGATGATCGCCACCAGCGCCGAGGTGAAGGGGGCGGGGTCGACGTCGCCGCGGACGGCGAGCTGCTGGGTGTAGCCGTGGCAGAGTGCCACGAAAGCTTCGGCGATCCGGGCCGCGTCGGCGGGCTCGCGGCCGGGCAGCAGTGCGGCGACCTCGGCGCGCAGGTCGTCGAGCTGCCGGTGGACGAGGTCCGCGAGCGGCGGGGACACGGCGGCTTCGGCGTAGATCTGCGCGACCAGCCGGGCGTGGTCCTCCGCATGGGCCAGTGTGCGGATGTGCTCGACGAACTCGCGCACCGACGCGGCGGTCAGCTCGGCGGGCAGCGCCTGGGTCGACTGTTCGCAGATGGCCGCGACGATCTCGTCCTTGCTCTTGAAGTACCGGTAGATCGCCCCGATGGACAGGCCGGAGGCTTCGACGAGGTCGGTCATGGACGTCCGGGCGAAGCCGTGCGTGGCGAAGCGGGCGCGGGCCGCGTCGAGGATCTGGCGGCGGCGGGCGTCGAGGTGGGCCTGGGTGACTCTCGGCATAAAAGAACGACCATTCGTTTTTTTGTGCTAACGTCGCCACCATACCGGCTCGAGGAGGCTTTCACGTGCGCTACCAGGCTTTCGGGCGGCACAGCGGGGTGCGGATCTCGGAGTACGTGCTCGGCACGGCCAACTTCGGCTCGGCACCCACGGCCGCGGGGCTCACGGGCGCGAAGGCGATCTTCGAGTCGTTCGTCGCGGCCGGGGGCACCACGTTCGACGTCTCGAACATCTACCAGGACGGCGAAGCCGAGACCGTCCTCGGCGACCTCCTCGGCCGCGAGCGCGACGACTTCGTGCTGATCACCAAGTACAGCGGGAGCAGGCGTGCGGTCCGGGCGGGTGCCACCGGCAACAGCCGCAAGACGATGATCCGCTCCCTGGAGGACAGCCTGCGCCGCTTGAAGACCGGTTACGTCGACGTCTTCATGCCGCACTTCCCCGACGGCGTGACGCCGGTGGCCGAGATCCTGGCGGGCTTCGAGGACCTGATCCGCGCGGGCAAGATCCGCTACGGCGGGCTCTCGAACTTCCCGGCCTGGCGGGTCGCCGGTGCCGCGGTCCGGTCGGAGCTGGGCGGGTACCCGGTGCTGGCCGGCATCCAGACCGAGTACAGCCTGGCCGAGCGGTCCGCGGAGCGGGAGCTCCTCCCGATGGCCGAGGCGCACGGGCTCGGCGTCGTCCTGTACTCGCCGCTGGCCGGCGGCCTGCTGACCGGCAAGTACCGGCGCGGCGAGCAGGGGCGGCTCAGCGGCCGGGCACCGGACGCCGGGCGGTCCGCGGTGCTGGACGCGGTCCTCGACGTCGCCGGGAAGACCGGGACCGGCCCGGTCCAGGTCGCCTTGGCCTGGCTTCGCCGCCGCGCCGCCGAGGCCCGGACGTCGATGGTCCCGATCGTGGGCCCGCGCACCCCGGCCCACCTGCAGGGGTACCTCGCCGCACTGGACGTCGAACTCGCCGACGAGCACCACCGGTGGCTGACGGAGGTGGGCGCGGTCCCGCTGGGGACGCCCCACGACGACGTGGCGGCCGCGCTGGCCCACGGCCTCGACGGTGATCGGAGCCTCCTCGAAACCCCGGCCGTTCCCGTGCAGTGAGTCACTTTCACGACGGAGAAAGCCGCTCCGGGAGCCGGGCGGCCAGGTAGGCGATCAGCTCCTCGGTGCGCCTCGGCACGTGGACGTCGTCGGCCAGCAAAGCGTGAATATCGGCCGGTGGGGTGGGCACGCCGGGCAGGAGCCGGATCAGTGCGCCACTGTCCAGGTGGGACCGGACCTGCCACTCCGAGCGCATCACGATCCCGCGGCCCTGCAATGCCCAGTCGGTCACGATGTCGCCGTCGTTGCTCGACAGGGTGCCGCGGACCCGGACCTGACGGGGTTTCGTCGTGCTGCCGAAGCGCCACACGGCGAAGTCGCCCTCGTTCTCGCGCAGCACGATGCAGTCGTGGGCGGTCAGGTCCTCGATCCGCTCCGGCGCGCCGCGTCGCTCCACATAGGATGGTGCGGCGCACGGGACCCGGCGGTTGCGGGCCAGCCGGCGCATCCGCAGCGTGGAATCCGGTGGCGTGCCGACGTGCACGGCGAGGTCGAACTCGCGCCGGTGGGGTCGCAGCGGCAGCGCCGACGTGCGCAGCTGGATCCGCACCTGCGGGTGGCGGGCGGCGAACTCGCCGATGAGCGGGGCGACGTGCGCGCGGCCCAGCCCGAGCGTCGCCTGGACGACGATCGAGCCGCGCAACTCGCCGGACGAGTGGCTGACCAGGTCGTCGAGCTCGCGGACCTGGTCGAGGATGGCTTCGACGCGGGCGGCGTAGAGCCGTCCTTCGGACGTCAGCGTGAGCCGGCGCGCGCCGCGGTGGACCAGGCGGACGTCGAGGCGGCGTTCCAGTGCCTTCAGGCGCTTGCTGACCACCGGCAGCGAGACGTCGAGCTCGCGCGCGGCGGCCGTGAGCGTCTCGCTGACCGCGACGACGTGGAAGAAGCCGAGGTCGTCCAGTCTTTCCACAGGAGAAAGGATAGGTTGCCGCGCGCGTTCTTGCCAGGCGCCGTGCCACCGCCCACAGTGGAGGGACCCGGCTTCGAGGAGGTTGCGTGACCCACCGCATCGCGGTCGTCCCCGGCGACGGCATCGGGCGCGAGGTCGTCCCGGAAGGCCTGCGCTGCCTGCGGGCCGCGGCCGCCGTCCACGGCTTCGAACTGGAGACGGCCGAATTCGGCTTCGCCTCCGCCGAATACTGGCTGGAGCACGGCGAGATGCTCCCGCCGGACTGGCACGACGTGCTGGCCGGCTTCGACGCGATCTACTTCGGCGCGGTCGGGTGGCCCGCGGTGGTGCCCGACCACGTGTCGCTGTGGGGCAGCCTGCTCAAGTTCCGCCGCGGTTTCGACCAGTACGTCAACCTGCGGCCGGTCCGGCTGCTGCGGGGCGTGCGCGCCCCGCTGCGTGACCGCGAACCCGGCGACATCGACTTCCTCGTCGTGCGGGAGAACACCGAGGGCGAGTACTCCAGCATCGGCGGCCGGATCTTCGAGGGCACCGACCGCGAGACGGTGCTGCAGGAGACGGTGATGACCCGCACCGGCGTCGACCGGGTGCTGCGCTACGCCTTCGACCTCGCCGCCACCCGGCCCCGCAAGCACCTGACGTGGGCGACCAAGAGCAACGGCATCTCGATCTCGATGCCCTACTGGGACGAACGCGCGGCCGTGATGGCCGCCCGGTACCCGGACGTCACGGCGGACAAGGACCACATCGACATCCTGGCGGCGAAGTTCGTGCTGAGCCCGGAGAACTACGACGTCGTCGTGGCCAGCAACCTCTTCGGCGACATCCTCTCCGACCTCGGGCCCGCGTGCACCGGCACGATCGGGATCGCCCCGAGCGCCAACATCAACCCGGACCGCACCTGGCCGAGCCTCTTCGAGCCGGTCCACGGGTCGGCCCCCGACATCGCCGGACGCGGGATCGCCAACCCGGTCGGGCAGATCTGGAGCGGGGCGATGATGCTCGACCACCTCGGCGAGCCGGAGGCCGCCGCGCGGGTCGTCGCGGCCATCGAGAGCGTGCTCGACGAGCAGCCGGACGTGCGCACGCCCGACCTCGGCGGAACGGGGACGACGGAGGGGCTCGGGAAGGCCATCGCCGAGCGGGTGCTCGCGTGAGCGTCGACCCGATCGGCCTGGAGGTCCGCTGGGACCGGCTCGCCGCGGCGACCGACGAAGCCGCGTCGACCATGCTGCGCACCGCGTTCTCGACGATCATCCGCGAATCCAACGACTACACCGTCGTGCTGATGGACCGCCGCGGCCGCACGATGGCCGAGTCACGGGCCGGCATCCCCGGCTTCGCCGCCTTGATGAGTTCGCTGACTTCGCTGGTGCTGCAGCGGTTCCCGGCCCAGGAGTGGCAGGACGGCGACGTCGTCATCACCAACGACCCGTGGATCGCGACCGGCCACCTGCCCGACATCGCCATGCTCGCGCCGGTCTTCCACCGCGGCGCACTGGTCGGCTTCACCGGCACCGCGGCGCATTCCCCGGACATCGGCGGGACGCCGTCGCTCGCCGCCACCGACCTGATGTCCGAGGGCCTGCTGATCCCGCCGGTCCGGCTGTTCCGCGCGGGCCGCGTCGAGCAGGGCGTCAAGGACCTCCTGCTGGCCAACGTCCGCCTCGCCGGCGAGCTGTGGGGCGACCTCGAAGCCCAGGCCGCCGCGCACGCCGTCTGCCGCAGGCGCGCCCAGGAGTTCCTCGAGGACTTCGGCGAGGACGGCTTCGACGACTTCGCCGGCCAGGTGCACGCGATGACCGAGGCGGCGACGCGCGCGGCGACCCGCGAGCTGCCCGACGGCGTCTACCGCGCGGGTGTCGACGCGGACGGCGTCGAAGGCCACCCCACGCACATCGAGTGCACGGTCACCGTCAGCGGCGACACGATCGCGATCGACTACACCGGAACCTCGCCGCAGGTCCCGTTCGCCACCAACTCGACGCTGAACTACACCCGCGCGTACTCGGTGTACCCGCTGAAGATCCTGCTCGACCCGGCCACGCGCACCAACTGGGGCTCCTACCGCGCGATCACCGTGACCGCGCCCGAAGGCACGATCGTCAACCCGCGGTTCCCGGCACCGGTCGTCGCGCGGCACCTGACCGGGCACCTGCTCTCCTGCGCGATCTACCGCGCGCTCGCGCCGGTGCTGCCGGACCGGGTCATCGCCGACAGCGGGGGAGCGCCTGCCCTGCGCGTCCGCTTCGCCGGGGTCGACGACGCCGGCCGCCCGTTCGCGCAGATGCTCTTCGCCAACGCCGGGATGGGTGCCTCGAAGGACCAGGACGGCCTCTCGGCGACGGCGTTCCCGACCAACTCCGGCAGCGGCAGCGTCGAGGCGATGGAAGCCGCGTCGCCGCTGCGGTTCGTCCGCAAGGAGCTGCGGGAGGGGTCCGGCGGCGCGGGACGCCGGCGCGGTGGGCTCGGCCAGGACATCGAAGTGCACAACCCGACCAGCCGCCCGGTGCAGCTGGTGCTGCTCGGCGACCGCGAACGACACCCGGCGCTCGGCGTCGACGGCGGTGGGCCGGGTGCCACGGCCAAGGTCGTGCTGGACAACGGCGACCGCGTCCCGTTGAAGTCGATCTCGCAGCTGGCCCCCGGCGGCACGGTCGTCATCTCGTTCGCCGGTGGCGGCGGCTACGGCGCACCGGAGGCTGGCCGATGAGCCGCACCGCCCGGATCGGCGTCGACGTCGGCGGCACGTTCACCGACCTGCTGCTGCACGACCCCGCCCGCGGCCTGACCTGGCCCGGCAAGCTGCCCACCACCCCGCACGCGCCGCACGACGCGATCACCGCGGGCATCACCCGGCTGCTGGCCGAGACCGGAACGGACCCGGGTGACGTCGCGGGCGTCGTCCACGGCACCACCCTGGTGACGAACACGCTGCTCGAACGCACCGGCGCGGTCGTCGGCCTGCTCACCACCGATGGCTTCCGCGACACCCTGGAGATGGCCCGCGAGATCCGCTTCGACCCGACCGACCTGCACGCCCGCCCGGCGCCCCCGCTGGTGCCGCGCCACCTGTGCCGCGGCGTGCCGGGCCGGCTCACCGCCGACGGCACCGAGCTGACACCGCTCGACGAAGACGCCGTGCTGGCGCAGGTGGCGGACCTGCTGGCGCACGGCGTCGAAGCGCTGGCCGTCGCGCTGCTGCACGCCTACCGCGACGACCGGCACGAACGCCGGGTCCGCGAGTTGCTCGCGCGGGCCCACCCGGGCCTGCCGGTCACCCTCTCCAGCGCGGTCACCCCGGTCATCGGCGAGTACGAGCGGGCGAGCACGGCGTGCCTCAACGCCTACGTCCAGCCGCTGGTGGCGCACTACCTCGACGCGCTGCGGGCCGGCCTGACCACGCTGGGGATCGAGGCACCGCTGCACATCATGCTCTCCGGCGGCGGGGTCACGACGGTCGAGGACGCCAAGGCGTTCCCCGTCCGCCTGCTCGAATCCGGTCCCGCGGCCGGGGCGATCGCCGCCGCCGCGGTGGCCCGCCGGGCCGGCGAGCCGGACGTCCTCTCGTTCGACATGGGCGGCACCACGGCCAAGATCGCGATCGTCAGCGGCGGCGAGCCGCGGCGCAAGCACGACTTCGAGGCGGGCCGCGTCGACAAGTTCAAGCCCGGCTCGGGACTGCCGGTCAAGCTGACCGTCGTGGACCTGATCGAGATCGGCTCGGGCGGCGGGTCGATCGCCGCGCCCGACCCGCTGGGCCTGCTCAAGGTCGGGCCGCGCAGCGCCGGGTCGGTGCCGGGGCCGGTCGCCTACGGCCGCGGTGGCGAGCAGCCGACGGTCACCGACGCCGACGTCGTGCTCGGCTACCTCGACCCGGACGCGTTCCTCGGCGGCGAGCTGCGGCTGCGCGCCGCCGAAGCCCGCAAGGCGGTGGCCAGGGACGTCGGCGACCCGCTGGGGCTCGACGAGACCGGCGCGGCCGCCGGCATCGTCGAGGTCGCGACGGCGAGCATGGCCGCGGCCGCCCGGATGCACCTGGCCGAGCACGGCCGGGACCCGGCCGGGTTCGCCCTGGTGGCGTTCGGCGGCGCGGGCCCGGTGCACGCCTACGGCCTGGCGAAGCAGCTGAAGATCCGGCGGGTGATCGTGCCGATGCGCGCGGGCGTGATGTCCGCCTACGGGTTCCTCGTCGCCGCGCCGACGGTGGACCTGGCCCGCAGCCTGCCGTCGCCACTGTCCGAAGTGGACTGGAAGCGGGTGGCCGCCCTCTACGGCGAGATGGCGGAGCAGGCGGCCGCGGTACTCGGCCCCGGGGTGCGCCTGCGCCGGTCCGCCGACCTGCGCTACCTCGGCCAGGGCGCCGCGCTCGAGGTCGGCCTGCCCGAAGGCGGTGATCTCCGGGAGGCCTTCGAAGTGGCGTACCGCGAGGCGTTCGGACGGACGCTCGACGGGCCCGTCGAGGTCGTCGACTGGCGCCTGACCGCGGACCTGCCCGGCCACGACGTCGGGCTGGGGTGCGCACCCGCCGACGGCGACCCCCGGCGGGGCGAGCGGGAGGTGCACTTCCCCGGCCACGGCCGGGTGCGGGCCACCGTGTGGGACCGCTACCGGCTGCGGCCGGGCACGGAACTCACCGGGCCTGCCGTCTTCGAGGAACGGGAGTCCTCCTGCTCCTTCGGGCCGGACTGCCGCATCCGCGTCGGCGACGACCTGACGCTGTTCGCGGACATCGGGTGAGCTACCGGCCGGCGAGCAGGTCGCCGAGCCCGCCCCGGGCGTCTTCGAGCACCAGCGCTTCGGCCTTCGCGGAGTCGCCGGCGCGAAGGGCCCGGACGAGCGCGCGGTGCGTGGCGTAGCGCTTCATGCCGAACGTCTCGTCCACGGTGGCGCGTTCGAGCACCCGCGAGCGCCGTTCGGGGTAGGAGAACACCCGGGTCTGGTCGAGCAGGCGGACGAGCACCGGGTTGCCGGCGCAGGCCTCGACGAGGCCGTTGAAGCGCTGCATGGCGTCGAAGAGCCGGCCGATGTGCTTCTCGACGTCCTGGCCGGACTGGTGGCGCTGCTTGATGAGGATGAGCAGGTCGTCGGCCTCGTCGAGGACGGCGTCGAGGCCGTCCAGCTGCTCGGGGGTCGCGTGCCGGGCGGCGAAGCGGGCGACCATGCCGCGCAGGCCGATCTCCACCTCGGCGAGGTCCTGGATGGCGACGCCGCCGAACATCGCGACCTTGACCGTCCGCGGTCCGGCGCGTTCGAGGAGGCCGTCCTGCTCCAGGCGCCGGATGGCTTCGCGCACCGGCGTCGGGCTGACCGACAGCTGCTCGGCGAACCCGCGCTCGGTGACCTTCTGGCCCGGCCGCAGCTCACCGGTGGTGATCGCGTCGCGGAGCGCGCGGTACACGCGGTCGGCCAGCGTGTCGGTGGTCAGTGCGTCACCCAGCATGCGACTTAGTCTACGGCAAATCTCTTTGCAACTCTTGACCATCTTGCTATAGCAAAAGTACGGTGGCGCCATCTCCCACGGAAGGGGCCGACGATGACGTTGACCACCCCGCGCGTCCGCACCGGGCGCATCACGTTCTTCGTGGCCCTGGCGGTCTTCGCGCAGGAGTCGACGTGGAACCTCTACGACTCGCAGGTGCCGCCGCTGCTGCGCGAGCACGTGAGCAGCGCCGCGCTCATCGGCGCGCTGATGGGGATGGACAACCTGCTCGGCATCTTCATCCAGCCGTGGATGGGCAACCGCTCGGACGGCACCCGGACGTCGTGGGGCCGGCGCATCCCGTACCTCGTCGTCGGCATGCCGATCGCCGGGGTGCTGTTCGTCCTCATCCCGCACGCGGCGGCCTCGCTGCCGCTGCTGGTCCTCACGATGTTCGGCTACGCGCTGGTCGCGAACTCCTTCAAACCCATCGCCGAGTCGCTGGTCCCGGACTTCGTCGCCCCCGAACGCCGCAGCCGGGCCAACGCGGCGGTCAAGATCGCCTCGAGCATCACGGTGATCGTCGCCGCGCTGATCAGCCTGTTCCTCATCGACGACTTCCCGAAGCTGTCCTTCGCCATCCCGGCGGTGCTGATGCTGGCGTCGGTGGCGGTGCTCGCCTGGCGGGTCCGGGACAGCGAGTCCCCGGCCTACCGGGCCGCGCTGGAAGAAGACCGGGCCGGGCACACGGAGAACTCGCCCCGTGTGCGGATGCGGGACGTCCTGCTCGACATCCTCCGCGACACCGACCGCAGCCGGCTGCTGGTCGTCCTGGCCGTGCTCGCCTTCGGCAGCGCGTGGTTCGCCTCCCGCTCCCTGATCACCAACTACGGCATGGAAGCGCTGGGCATGTCCCGCGGCGACGCCGGCGGCCTCACCCTGCCCAGCGGGCTGGCCTTCATCGCGGCCGCCTACCCGGTGGCGCTGCTCGCGGAACGCTTCGGCAGGCTGCGGGTCATCCTGGCCGGGATGGCCGTGTTCGCCGCGGCGATGGTGCTCGGCACGGTCGTGCGGACGCCGGCCGGCACCGTCGTCGCCATGTGCGTGGCGGCCGCGGGCGCGTCGGCGTTCATGGTGAACATGGCGGTCGTGCTGTGGAACCTCGCGCCCTCGGCGCGGGTGCTCGGCACCTACACCGGGCTCTACACCGTCGGCTGGGCCGGCGGCGGGTTCCTCGGGCCGGCGCTCGTCGGCGGCATGGTCGACGTGACCGGCTGGCCGCTCCTGCTGCTCGACCTCGCGCTCGTCACGGCGGTCGCGGTGCTGCTGGTCGCCCGCGTCGCCGTGCTGCAGCGCCGCCGCGACGACGGGCGGGCGCTGTGAAGCGGGTCCTGATCACCACCGACTACCTGCGCCCCGGCGACGAAGTGGACGCCTACCTGCGCGGCGCCGGGCTGGACACCGTGCACGCGCCGATGACCGGCAAGCGCGACCCGGATGACCTGGCCGGTCTGCTGGCCGGGATCGACGCGGCACTGGTGGCCAACGAGCCGATGACGGCCGAGGTGCTGGCCCGCGCGCCGAAGCTGCGCGTCGTCGTCCGGACCGGCGTGGGGTACGACTCGATCGACGTGGCCGCCGCGGCCCGGCGGGGGATCAGCGTCAGCAACCTGCCGGGCGTCAACGCGAACGCCGTCGCCGAGTACACCTTCGGCCTGCTGCTCGCCGGGGCCCGGCGGCTGGTGCAGTCGGCGTCCGGGGTGGCGCGGGGGGAGTGGCCGCGCGAGGACGGGCACGAGCTGCGCGGCTCGACGCTCGGGCTGATCGGCTACGGCGCCGCGGCGCGCGCGGTGGTGCCGCTGGCGCGCGCGTTCGGGATGGACGTCGTGTGCACGTCCGCCCTGCGCGGCCCGGACGTCCGGTTCACCGGGCTGCCGGAGCTGCTGTCCACTTCGGACTACGTCTCGGTGCACACGGCACTGACCGAGCGGACGAGGGGACTGCTGGACGCGGCGGCGTTCAAGCTGATGAAGCCGACGGCGTTGCTGGTCAACACCGCGCGCGGTGCGATCGTCGACGAAGGCGCGCTCGTCTCGGCGGTCCTGTCCGGTGAGATCGCGGGTGCGGCGCTCGACGTCGTGGGCGAAGAGCCGTTGCCCGCGGACAGCCCGCTGCGCGGGGTGCCCGGGATCGTCGTCTATTCGCACCTGGCCGGGCAGACCGCCGAAGCCCGCCGGGCCACCGGCCTGCGCGGGGCCGAAGAACTGGTCGCGGCCCTCGACGGGCGGGCCCGATTCGTGGTGAACGGAGAGAAGTGAGGGACATGGACAAGGTGCGGGTGCTGGCGCCGAGCGGGATGCTCGGCGCCGGCTGGGACCACGCGACGGTCGAGCGCGGCATCGCCCTGGGCGCCGACGTCATCAGCATCGACGGCGGCTCCACCGACTCGGGCCCGTACTACCTGGGCGCCGCGACGGCGAAGACCACGGCCAAGGCCGTGGCGCGGGACCTGCGCAGCCTGTTCACCGCGGCCGCGGACGCCGGGATCCCGGTGATCGTCGGCTCGTGCGGGACGAGCGGCACCGACGCCGGCGTCGACTGGGTCGCCGGGATCGCCGCCGACGTGCTCGCCGAACTGGGGCTGGACCTGAAGGTGGCGCGGATCTACAGCGAGCAGGACGCGGCCGGGCTGAAGGAGTACCTGGACCGCATCCACCCGTTGCCGCCGCTGGGTGAGCTCGACGCCGAGACGCTCGAGAGCTGCACGCACATCGTCGGCGCGATGGGCCACGAGCCGATCGTCGAGGCGCTGCGCGCGGGCGCGCAGGTGGTGCTGGCCGGCCGCGCGACGGACACCGCGGTGGCGGCGGCGTTCCCGCTGATGAAGGGCATGCCGCCCGGTCCGACCTGGCACGCGGCCAAGATCATCGAGTGCGGCGGCCAGTGCACGGACAACCCGCGCGCGGGCGGCGTCCTGGCGACCATCGACGCCGACGGCTTCACGATCGAGCCGCTCGACCCCGCGGCGGCGTGCACGCCGATCCTGGTGGCCGCGCACATGCTGTACGAGACGGCGGACCCGCATCAGATGCGCGAACCCGACGGCACGCTCGACGTCCGCGAGGCGGAGTACACCGCCGTCGACGACCGGATCGTGCGGGTCACGGGGTCGCAGTTCCACGTCGCGGACCAGTACACGATCAAGCTGGAAGGCGCGCGCATCACCGGCTACGAAACGATGTCGTTCTCGGCGATCCGCGACCCGCTGGTGCTGGCGGAGATCGACGAGTGGGCGGCGCTGATGCGCACGGTGCTCACCCAGCGCGTCGCGCAGACGCTGGGCCTGTCTGCCGGGGAGTACGCGTTCGACCTGCGGCTCTACGGTCACAACGCGGTGCTGGGCGAGCTGGAACCGGAGAGCGGGCCGCCGCGCGAGGTCGGGGTGATGCTCCTGGTCAACGCGCCGGACCAGGCAACCGCGACGGCGGTGGCGAAGGTGGCCAACCCGCTGATGCTGCACCTGCCGACACCATCGATGGACTACCTGCCGAGCTTCGCGTTCCCCTCGTCCCCGGCCGAGGTCGAACGCGGCGCGGCGTACGAGTTCGTGCTCAACCACGTCGTCGACTGCGCGCCGCTGGAGCTGTTCCGGATCGAACTGGAGGGGAAGACCCTTGCCTGAAACCACTTTGGCGGACTTGGCCCACGAGGTCCGCTCGAAGAACGCGGGCCCGTTCTGGGTGACGATGGAGCTGTTCATGCGCGACGCGGCCGGCTACCGCGTTGCGGCGGATTCGGTGAACGAGCGGGTGATCGCGGCTCTTTACCACGTCGATGAGGGGACGATCCGGATCTTCCGCATCCCGTCGCTCAACGTGGTGAAGGTTTCGTTCCCTCGGCCGGTCAGCCAGGGGTCGCTGCTGGATCGGGACATGCACGCGGGGCAGCACCACGTGCCACTGGCGAGGGTGGTGGTCCCGGCCCCACCGGCGTGACGGATCGGCCGCCGCGTGCGCGGGTCAGGGCAGCAAGGCCGTCCCGATCACGGACAGCAGCTGCAGCTTCTCCTGGCTTTCGGTACCCGGCGTGGCGGTGTAGACGAGCAGGGCGTGGGACTGCCCGGGGTCGATCAGCACCTGGCAGTGGAGTTCGAGCCTGCCGACTTCGGGGTGGATGAACGTCTTGCCTTCCGCCGGGCGGATGCCGATCTCGTGGTGTTCCCACAACGCCCGGAACTCCTCGCTCCGTTCGAGGAGCAGTTCCACCAGCCGGGCGGCCCGGGAATGCGGGCCGCGCAGGGTGGCGATCTCGCGGGCGCCCGAGACGAACAGCCGGGACAGGAACGCGTGGTCCTCGGGCGCGTAGCGGTCCCGCGTGGCCGGGTCGGTGAACCACCGGTAGCCGATGCTGCGCGCGAAACCGGTGAACGAGGTCGTGTCGCCGGTGAGGGCGGTGCCGAGCCGGTTCTGCCGGAGTGTCTCGCCGAGTTCGGTGACGATCTCCGCCGGGGTGTCGTCCAGGCGGTCGAGCACGCGGAGCAGGCCGGGACCGATGTGGTCGCCGGTGCTGCTGCGGGTGGGCGGCCGGTGGCCGGCGAGCCGGAACAGGTGGTCGCGTTCATCGAGGGTGAGGTGCAGTCCCTGTGCGATCGAGGCGATCATCTGCTCCGACGGGTGGGGGCCGCGCTCCCGTTCGAGCCGCGAGTAGTAATCGGTCGACATGTGGCAGAGCGCGGCCGCCTCTTCCCGGCGCAGCCCGCTGGTCCGGCGGCGTGGACCGCGGGGGAGACCGACGTCCTCGGGTTGCAGGGCTTCCCGGCGACGCCGGAGGAACTCCGCCAGGCCGGTCCGGTCGATCTCCATGCTCCGCCTTCCTCGTCCGCCGCTCAGACGGCGATGGTCGTCTTCGTCAGCTGCTCGGAGACCTCCCAGACGCGGGCGGCCTCGTCCGCGCTGCGCAGCCGCGAGTAGAGCTTCTGCTCGGCGGGCGGGCCCCCGACCCGTCCGGGCCAGCGCGGACCGTAGAAACCGCCGGGCTTGGCGTCGGGGTCCGTGGCCGCCATGAGCGCGGGCAGCTTGGCCGTCTCGACGGTCCCGACCAGGATGCCCCTCTCGGACAGGACGCGGATGAGCCTCCGGGCCGCCACGTCCTCGCCGCGGCCCAGTTCGGGGCGCGCCGCGAGGAGGTTCGTCGGAGCGACTCCCGGGTGGGCGAGGTTGCTGGTGATGCCCCACCCGCCCGCGCGGCTGCGCCGGTCGAGTTCCAGGCCGAAGAGGCCGAGGGCGATCTTCGACTGGCTGTAGGCGCGCTGCCCGGCGTAGCTGCGTTCCCAGTTCAGGTCGTCCCAGTTGATCGAGCCCTGGTTGGCGGCGATGCTCAGCTGCGAGGTCACCCGCGCGCGGCCGGCCCGCAGGAGCGGCATCAACTGCGCGACGAGCGCGAAGTGACCCAGGTGGTTCGTGCCGAACTGCAGCTCGAACCCGTCGGCCGTGGTCTGCCGGTCCGGTGGCGTCATGACGCCCGCGTTGTTGATCAGCAGGTGCACCGGCCGCCCTTCCGCGCGCAGCGTGTCACCGAGTGCGGCCACGGACTCGAGCGAGGACAGGTCGAGGTCTCGCAGCGAGACCTTCGCGCCGGGCACGGACTCGCGGATCGTGGTGATCGCGGTCTCGCCCTTGCGCGGGTTGCGCACGGGCATGAGCACCTCCGCTCCCGCCGCCGCGAGGCGCGCGGCGATCCCCAGGCCCACGCCGTCGCTGGCGCCGGTGACGACGGCGAGCTTTCCGGACAGGTCGGGGATGGTGATGTCGATGGGTGCGCGTGCCATGGTCCACTCCTGGAAGTCGGGTTGCCGGTTCCACTGTCGCGGAAGTGGGCCGCCTTATTCAGGGACTGCCGATCCACCCTTGCGGAGGCCGTCCTCATCGGACAGATCGGGACCGTGGTCGTGACCCGGACGGGTGATCGGCGGGCTAAGCGGTCGGATCGGGCCCCAGTGCGATGGCCAGCAGGTCGCCCAGCGCGTCGATCTGGTCCGGTGACAGGTCCCGGAACGAGGACTCGACGACCTGGTCGACGAGCTCCTGCCCGTCGGCCCGCAGCCGCGCGCCCTTCTCGGTGAGCCGGTGCCGCACCGCCCGGCCCGGTCCCGGGACGCGTTCGATCAGGCCCCGCTCGGCCATCCGCGTCGCCAGCGAGCCGAAGGACTGGTCGGTCTGGAACGTCAGCACGGCCAGGTCGTGCAGCGACGCGTCCGGCTTGCGGTGCAGGTGGCGCAGGGTGTCCCACTGCACGAGGGAAAGGCCGAGCGGCGCCAGCGCGCGGCTCAGCGCGCGGTGGTGCCGGTGCTGCAGACGCTTGACGGCCAGCGAGACCTCGCCCGGGTGGTACTTCATGGGCCTCACTGTAACTCACGGAAGACAGGTTGCTTATATCAGGAAGCTTATATAAGGTTCCTGGCATGACCTCGCTCCCCGCCGCCGGCTCGCTCCGGCCCACCCGCACCGAAACCCACACCCTCGGCCCGGTCGAAGTGACCGTCGAAGACCGCGACCGCACGCGCCCGTACCTGCTGCTGCACGGCGGCGGCGGGGTCGCGACGATGTCCGGCTTCGCCGACCTCCTCGCCGAACGCACCCACGCCCGGGTGCTGCTGCCCACCCACCCGGGCTTCGGCGGCACCCCCAAGCCGGAGAGCCTCACCGGCGTGACCGAGCTGGCCCGCCTGTACGTCGAGCTGCTGGACGAGCTGGACCTCACCGACGTGACGGTGATCGGCAACTCCTTCGGCGGCTGGCTCGCCGCCGAGATCGCCCTGCAGGAGAGCCCGCGCGTCAGCGGCGCGGTGATCATCGACGGCATCGGCATCGAGGTCGACAGCCACCCGCCGGCCGACGTCAGCGGCCTGAGCCTCGACGAGATCCGCGCGCTCTCCTGGCACGACCCGGCGAAGGCGCCCGTCCCGCCGGGCGGCGGCACCGGGCCCAGCCCGGACATCCAGGCCCTCATCGGCTACACCGGCCCGAACATGTCCGACCCGACGCTGGCCGAGCGGCTCGGCGGCCTCGACCTCCCCGTGCACGTCGTGTGGGGCGAGAGCGACCGCATCGTCGACCCGGACTACGGCAAGGCCTACGCCGCGGCGATCCCGATGTCGGCCTTCACCCTGCTCCCGCGCACCGGCCACCTGCCGCAGGTCGAAACGCCCGAAGAACTGCTGGGCGCGCTGCTCGACCTCGGGGAGCGGGCATGACCACTTCGCTGACCGTGACCCGGATCGGGCACGCCTGCCAGCTGCTCGAGATCGGCGGCACCCGCGTCCTCACCGACCCGTGGTTCACCCAGACCCCGACCTACCACCAGGGCGAACCGGTGGCCGCGACGGTCGGATCGCTCGGGCGGATCGACGCGGTCGTCGTCACCCACGAGCACTACGACCACTGCGACCTCGACGCGCTCGTCGACGGCGGGTTCGACCTCGGCACGCCGCTGATCGGCCCGGGCACGGTGGCGGCCATCGCGCGGGACAAGGGGTTCAGTGACGTCCGCGTCGTCGAGGCCTGGGAAGCCGCGACAGTGGGCGAGCTGACGGTGACCGCCACGCCCGGCAAGCACGGCGTCCACGAGGTGACGTTCGTGCTCCAGGCGGGCGGCCGCACGGTCTTCTTCGGCGGCGACTCGCTGCGCGTCCCGGAGCTGGACACGATCCCGGACCGGTTCGGTCCCGTCGACCTGGCCATCCTGCCGACCAACGGCCTGTGCATCCGGCCGATGAACCTCGCCCAGGTCGTGATGGACGCCGAAGAAGCCGCCGGGCTGACGGCCGCGCTGAAGCCGGCGATGGCCATCCCGCACCACTACGCGTTCCACAGTGGACGCCTGGGCGACCGGATGATCACCAAGGGCGACCAGGACCCCCGCCACTACGCCGACGCCGTGGCCCGGCTCGCCCCGGAGACCGAGGTCCGGATGGTCCTGCCCGGAACCCCCGTGGTGGTCCCGTGAGCGAGCGGCAGTACGTGCCCGAGATCGCCGACGACCTCCCACCCGGAGAGCGGCCGATGGTAGCGGTGGTCCGGGCGATCCCGGGCCACGAGGAGCAACTCGCGGCGGCGATCGCGACACTCACCGCAGCGGTCCGGCGGGAGCCGGGCTGCGTCGAGTTCCGCTCCTTCCGGGACGCCGCGCAGCCGGGTGTTTTCCACTTGTACGAGGTGTATGCCGACACGGAGGCATTCCGGGCGCACCTGACCACCGGCCACGTGGCGCAGTTCTTCACCGAGCTGGCCGAGCACAGCACCGCCGATGCCGGTGCGCTGGTCCAGCTCGTCGAGCTGCCGGGTTAGGAGGATTCCGGAAAGCCGCGGGAGCCGGCGCGCAATAGGCCTCCAGGTGCGTGGCGTGTTCGTGCGGAAGCCGTTGCCCGCCAGGACATGCCGTCCGATGAAGAGGAAGTCGCCTTCCCCCTCACCGCGCCACGAACGCCCGGCCGCCGACCACCACGGCGCTGTTGGCGGTGAAACACCATGTCCGGCAGGCCCGGCACCGGGTCAAGCAGGCTGACCCCGTGCCCGAGGCGCCCGGGACCGGACCCGGCCACCGGGCTCACGGGCCACTTCGGCGGACCGGTCGATGACCACCAGTGGCACGCGTGCGTCAGGTCGGCCACCCGCCACGTCTCTGGCGCCATTGCCACGTCGTTCAGCATGAGCGGGCTGACATTTCGTGTCCACGGTGTCACGCGAGGTCAACCCGTTGGTATGACAGGGCGGTTCGATTCCGCTACGGCCCCGCCGGAGCCTTGCTCCGATCGGGTCTTCCACACCGGACGCGTGGGTAGAACTGCGGGCCCGCGATCCCGCCGCCGTCTTCAGAATGGCGGGCGAAGACGGGAGTCGCCACGTGCGTGTGTTGTTGTCGACCTACGGGTCCCGCGGGGATGTCGAGCCTCTGGTCGGACTGGCCGTACGGGCGCGGGAACGGGGCGCGCAGGTGCGGGTGTGCGCGCCGCCCGATTTCGCGGAGCGACTGGCGGCCGCCGGTGTGGAGCTGGTCCCGGTGGGCTGGCCGGTGCGGCCGGTGTTGCACGGGGTGACGCCACCGCCGGCCGGCGACCGGTCCCGGCGCGTCGCGGAGCTGATCGCGGCGCAGTTCGACGCGCTGGCCGCGGCGGCGCACGGGTGTGACGCGCTGGTGGCGGCCGGGCTGATGCCGGTCGCGGCGCGGTCGGTGGCCGAGAAACTGGGGCTGCGCTACCGGTATGCGAGCTACTGCCCGGTCATCCTGCCCTCGCCGCACCATTCGCCGGTCCCGTTCGCGGAGCGGCCGTTCCCGCCCGAGGCGAGCGACCCCAGCACGCGGTGGGAGCTGGACGCCCGCAACTACAACGCGGTGTTCGGCGCCGCGCTCAACGCCCACCGGGCGGCGATGGGCCTGCCCGCCGTCGACGACGTCCGCCGCCACGTCCTGACCGACCGGCCCTGGCTGGCCGCGGATCCGGTGCTGGCGCCGTGGCCCCGGCCCTCGGACCTCGACGTCGGGCAGACCGGTGCGTGGATCCTGCCGGACGATCGCCCGCTGCCCGAGGACGTCACGGCGTTCCTCGATGCCGGTGATCCGCCGGTGTACGTGGGGTTCGGCAGCATGCGCGCCCCGGCAGGCGTCGCCAAGGTGGCCATCGAGGCGATCCGCGTCCGGGGACGCCGGGTGGTCGTCGGGCGGGGCTGGGCCGACCTGTCGCCGGTCGACGACGGCGCGGACTGCTGCGCGGTCGGCGAGGTCAACCTGCACGCCCTGTTCGCGCGGAGCGCCGCGGTGGTGCACCACGGCGGCGCGGGCACGACGACGGTGGCCGCGCGGGCCGGCGCGCCGCAGGTGGTGGTCGCCCAGATGGTGGACCAGCCGTACTGGGCCGGGCGCGTGGCCGAACTCGGCATCGGGGTGGCCCACGAGGGTCCGACGCCGACGGTCGATTCGCTGTCGAGCGCGCTGGACCGGGCGTTGGCGCCGGGAACCGCGGCCCGGGCCCGGGAGGTCGCGGCCGCGATGCGGACCGACGGGGCCGCGGTGGCCACGTCGTGGCTGCTCGATCCGGCCGAGGTGGCGCGGTGAGCCGTGGCCGGCGCGACGCTGTCGGCGGACTTCCCGGACTTCGACACCCTGGCCGCCTGCCGCTGATCACGGCGGGCCGGACGTGCTTCCGGAATGCTCCTGGTGCTGGGCGGCAAGCCGGTGAAGGGCGTCGCGCAGGCTGTTGCGGGCGCGGTAGGCGAGGGCGGTGAGCTGATTCGGGGTCTTGTTGAGCGCCATGGCCACGACGGACGGCTGGACGCCGTCGACGGCCGTCAGCAGCAGCACCAGCCGGTGTCGGGCCGACAGCTCGCCGAACGCCTGGACCAGCAGGCTTTGCCGGTCGGCGGCCGCCTGCCGGTCGGCGCCGGCGTCCGGACCGTCCGGACCGGTCAGACCGGCGAACACCGCGCCGTCGGCCAGGTACTCCCGTTCGCGCTTCTTGATGTGGGAGACGGCGCACGACCGCACCGTGTGCCGGAGGTACGTCTTGAACCCGTCGGTACCGGGTCCGAGACCACGCTGGATCAGGGCGAAGATCCGGGCGAAGGCCTCGGCGGTGATGTCTTCGGCGTCTGCGTTGTTGTACGTGAACTGCCTCGCGTAGGCGCGTGCGGACGTGAAGTGGCGTGAATACATTTCACCGCAGTCCGGCGGTTGGCCGGGACGGTTCGCTGGGTCGGTCATCTCCGGTCAGCTCCTCTCGTGGTGGTGGCGCGCGATGGCGGCGTCGGGTGTGTGGTGCGGCGCGTCGCTCAGGCCGTCGCCGGGGGCCGAGGACGACCACCGGTCGGCTGTCGCCGCGGCTCTGAGGAGCGACTCGTCGAGAATCCGGATCCGGCGGTACTGGAGCTGGACGGCGTTTCGGTCGCTCAGCGCCTTCAGCGCCCGGTTGAGGCTGGGGCGTGATATCCCGGCCATGGCCGCGAGCGCGGACTGGGAAATCACCAGGACACCGTTGCGCTCCTCCAACAGCAGCATGCGCGCCGTGCGTTGCTCGACGTCGCCCTCCAGCACGGTGGCGAGCCGTCCCGACGTGGTGACCAGGCGGTCGGCCAAGCCGGACATCAGGTGGGGTGCGGCGCCCGGGCGTGCCAGGAAGGCGTGGAGCAGGGGGTCGGTGGGCAGGAACAGGTACGAAACGTGGCTCGCCGCGCGGGCGAGCCGCGGAGCCGTCCTGCCGCTGATCAGTTCTTCGAGCCCCAGAACGTCTCCTCGGCAGAGCGTCTGGGTCACCACGTCGCGCGGACCCGTCACCAGTTCGACGATGCCGTCCTGGATGAACGCGACACCGTCGGGCCGATGGTCGCGCCGGCACAGCACCGTGCGGGGCGGGCAGCGAACGGGAAGGAGTTCGTGCGCGAGGCTGTCGAGCAGATCCTCTTGGGCGCCGAAGTCGGGTGGATCGCCCGGCAAGAGGCAATCGAGCGCGAATCTCGCGTCGCGGCGCGCGGAGCGGGCTGGTGATTCGGCCGGATCGGAGGGTGGGCTGTCATCGGTGTGCGTCATGGTTTCTCACTTGTTGTGACATCGAGTGCACTCTTCGAGTACCGGGCTTCGCGTGGCATTGCCGATTGGGGCCGGTAACGTGCAGCCGGCGGGGCCTTCCGTGGGACGGGGAAGTGAAGTCTGGTTCGAAAGACTTGTCGGGGTGTCGCAGACATCGTGCGGCTACCCCGGGAAGTACCTGGTCAGACACTCTTGCCGGAGCATCACTCGGCTGGTCGAGCAAATCGTCAGTCAGATGACTTTTCGAAGCCGGAAAGGCGGGTCCGGTTCTTCTCATACGGGTGCGCGGAACCGGTAACGGTCAAATTCGAACAATCTATGCACCTGCCTGGGTGGTACGTCTTCGCAACGCGGTTCGACAGCGCGGTCTTCGGCGGAGTGTGCGGTAGTGTTCCTCGTGTCGGAGGACGTGCTCGGCAAATAGGGATGCGGCGGGGTAGCGAGCTCCGCGGTGCGGTCCTGAATGTACTGCCCAGTGGATTCGTCAATTCAAACAAAGCGAGTGAGGAATAGATGATGAACCTGTTGGTGAAAGGTGTGACCGCGGTCGGGATTTCCGTTCCGCTTTGGCTGGCGGGGTGGGGGGTGGCGTCCGCGCAGAGCGGTGGTGGTCCGGACTGTGCCCACTACCAGGCCGGTTCGGTCGCAGCCGGACCGAACGGTGCCACCGCGGCCACCACCGGCTCCGGCGTAGGTGGGTGTGCCGGGGGTGGCGGGAGTGGCCGCGGTTCCGGCTGTGCCTACTACCAGGCGTGGCAGGTGAGCGCCGGCCCGGAGGGGGCCGTCGGGAATCTGGTGACCTCGGGCACCGGACAGTGCGCCGTCGCCTGAGGGAACCGCTGGGGGCAGGTGCCGGCCGGTCGGCACCTGCCCTCGTCCACGCCATGGTGTGCACCACCCCGCTCGCACCCGGTCGGCCGTCGCCTGGCGAACGATGGGCGCAAGCCAACGGAAAGGTCTGACAAGGCATGACAGGTCCGCTGGACATCCGCCGGTCGAAGCCGAACACCGGCGAGGGTGCCCTTCGGCACGAGCACGCCGGTGCCGTGTTCGGTACCGATGCGGAGTACCGCAGGTTGATCTATTCCTTCGTCACCGCCGGTGTCCAGCTCGGCGAGCGCATCTGCTGCCTCGTGTCGGCCGGGGAACGGTTGCGGGCGCTCGACCGGCTCGCGGCGGCGGGGGTGAACGTCGGTCGCTTGACCGACCGAGGTCAGCTGCTGGTCATGTCGGTCCGCGATCACCACGTCCGGCTGCCTCTCGACGAACCAGGGGGATTGTTCGCCTGGCTCGCCCGATACGCCGACAACACGAGAGCCGAAGGGTTCTCCGGTCTCCGGATCATGCTGGAAGCCAACTGGATCCGGGAGAAGCTGCGCCCGCCCGAAGCCGACGGGTTCGAGGCGGGCATCGACCGGCTGACCGGTGACCGGCCGGGCGCGTTCCTGTGCGCCTACGATCGGCGCCGGTGCGGTACGGAGGCGCACATCTGGGCGGCGGCGCACCGTGACCGGATCGATCCCGCACTGTCCTATCGCGACGAAAACCTGCAGATTGTGCCCGTGGAGAGCGGAATGCGCGTCATCGGCCGAGTCGACCCGCGGAATCGAGCGGTGTTCACCCGGGCGTTGACAGCCGTGGTCGACCGCGCCCTGAGCACCCGGACCGATGTGCAGCTGCACGTCCGCGACCTGAGTGATCCGGACGGGCCGGCGGTCGCCGCTCTCGCCCGGACGGCCCGTCAGCTCAACACGATCGGCCTCAGCCTCGTCGTGCACGCGCCCTCGACCGGACTGCTCCGCATCGCGAGCGTGTTGTGGGACGAGCTGCCGACCGGGATGATGATCCGGCCCTGACGTGGTCAGAGCAGGTCCGTGCCGGGGCCGGTGATCGAGGGTATCCGTGCCGCCGACTCGAGGCCGTCGTGGTCGAGGATCAGGATTCTCCGGTAGCGGAGTTCGACGAAACCGGCGTCCCGGAGACTGCCCAGTGCGACGTTGAGCGCCGGCCGTGACACGCCCAGGAGATGGGCCAGAGCCGCCTGTGACAGGGGGACAACGCCCTCGCGCTCTTCGGCCAGCAGGATCCGCGCCGCTTTGGTGTGCAGGTCGTCGGCCAGCACGGCCGCCAGGTGGTCCCACGCCCGGACCAGCCGGCGGCTCAGTCCGGCGACCACGAGTTCCATGAACGATCGCTGCTGGCGCAGTTGCGGGAACTTCGTGACGGGCAGGAGCAGCGCGGTGACCGCGGTGCTCGCGCGGACCGCATACGGACGTGGTTGCCCGTCCAGGAGCCGGACCAGGCCGAACGCCTCGCCTCGGCACACCGTCTGCAGGACTAGACGATCATGTCCGTTCGCCATGGTCAGTTCGACGGCCCCGGACTGGATGATCCAGATGCCGGCGCACCAGCCGTCCAGACGGCACAGTTCGTCGCCGGCGGAGAACTGTTGCTGGATCAGGTCTTGGGCGAGCAAGGTGAGCAGACCCGCCTCGGCGTCCGCACTGTACCCCGGACGCCCGGCGATGCTGTCCGCCGCGAACCGGGCCCTGGCGAGTTCCGGCACCGAAAGCGACGTGCTCGGCCGCGGGAGTGCTCCCAGGTGGGGAGTCGGTACGGTCATCTTTCCTTCCCGGGTCACGGTCACGCGGCGGTGCCGAGGCCCCGCCGATGCGCGAGGCGTGCGGAACGGCGGCATTCGCACTGCTGTTGACGTGGTAGCCGGAGATCATCCGTTTCGCGGACTATAGGGCGGAGGACAAGCTGTTGTCCAGTGTTCAACAAAGGAAAGCGGGATTTTCGCCAGCCCCGGTCCATCGGAGGGGTTCGCCCGGTGTCGGGCAATCGCGCCGGCCGTTTCTGTTGTCTTCAAACAACTGTTCTCCGATAGCGCTTTCGTGTGTCAGCGCAGGGTGATCGCGGTGATCACCGTGACCGTCGTCGCCAACCCGCCCAGGAGCAGGCCCGCGCACAACACTTCGAGGGCGAGCCGGCCAAGGCCGTTCGATCTGTGCAGCCGGTGCCGCGGGCCGCTGTTCCGTGGTTCCGTGGACCGGCGAGAGCGAGCGGAGCTCGCTCGGTGGAGCGCGCGGTGGGTCATCGTGGTTCCCATCTGGAATTTCCGCATGCGGAAAAACTTGTTTACCCTTCCTGGAACCCGTTAACCACCGCCGGAAACGATTGCGCACCGGTGTTTCCGGCGGCTGCTGTCCAAATCGAACAGTCGGGACACTCGTTCGCGTTGCGGCCGTGCTCGGCTGCGCTTCTGCGGCATACCGTGTGATCACGTGGTGGCGACGTTCGCGCTGCCACGGACGGCGGATGGCCTGCCCCGCCACCGCCGTCGGCCGGTAGGCCGCCGCGCGCCGCAGGCGGCCTGCCGGTGCCGTCCCGCGCCGGCGGCCGCGAACCCCTGGAGTCGTGAACCAGCAATGATCCGAACGGTGCTCGTCGACGGTCGCTCGCCGGCCAAAGCGCTGGCGCGGGCGCTCCTCGCGGAGGGGATTTCCCTTTGCTGCGTCTCGTCCGCGGATCACGCGTTCGACGTCCTCCTGGCTGATCGCGTCGACGTCGTGCTGGTGGACTTCGGGTTGCCCGGGGCCGACGGCCTGACCGTTTGCCGGGCCGTTCGCCGGCGGAGCGAGGCGCCGATCGTTGTCATCCTGCACCGGCCGACCGTCGCGGACGCGACGGCGGCGCTCGCTGCCGGTGCCGATCAATGCGTGGTGGAACCGTTGGCGGCCAGGGATTTCGCCGCGAGGATCCAGGGTTCGCTCCGGCGCCGGACGATCACGGCGGAGCCGGCCACGGTGCGTCTCGGCGAGTTGGAGATCCGGCTGGCGGAGAGGCAGGTTCGCCGGTCCGGACGCGAAGTGCGGCTGACGGACACCGAGTTCCGCCTGCTGGCCGAGCTGGCCGCGGTGGCGCCCGTGGCGGTCAGCCGCAGCGAGCTCCTCCGGCGTGTGTGGGGATTGTCGCGCTCGGCGGACACCAGGCTGCTCGACCTGCACGTGTGCCGGCTCCGGAACAAGATCGAAGCCGACCCCCGGCGTCCCCGGCTGCTCCGGACCGTGCGAGGCGTCGGGTATCAGGCCGTGCCCGCGTGGTGACACGGGCCCGGAACCCGCCCGCAAACGCGAAGAACGAACAATCCGGTGCCCTGATCGAATCACTTGTCGATCTTGTCGGTCGTATCGTGCATATCCGCTTCCGGTTCGGCTATCTGCATTCCGTCCCCCGGGATTCCGGCGGGGCGTTCGCACAACAAGAAAAACGAGAAAGGACCTTCACATGCGGAAGAGTTTGCGGCTCGGTGTCGTCGGTGCTGCCTTGGCGGCGCCGCTCATCCTGGGTGCGGCCGGCGTCGCGTCGGCGGAGACGGTCTCGGCCGGTGGCACGAACGCTCCCTGCGCCGACTACCACGCGTCGAACGTCCATGCGGGACCGGACGGGTCGGGCGGGACCGAGGTGAACAGCAGCGTCGGGTGCGACGGCACGGGAGACGCCGAAGACGACGGCATCGGCGGCAACGCGGGTGGCGGTCTCCTGGACTCCGTCTTCGGCCTGCTGTGATCCGTCCGTCCACGATTTCGTGGTGAGCGGCTTCGGCCGCCGAGGTCGATAGCCGGTAGGTCACCAGGAGCGTCTGGTGACCTACCGGTGCCGGCCCCGCACTGCGCCGAAGGCCGCGAGCAGGCTGGTCCGCGGCGCCGTCGAAGATACGCACCAGGGCTCGCCGGATGGCCGGGGAAGAACGGGCCGATGCCGGTTACCATGGTCCGATGTCGGCCAGGGCCTTTCACCACGGCAATCTCCGCGCCGAGATTCTCGGGCACGCACGCGCCACCCTGCGGGAGGCGGGCGAGGAAGGCCTGTCGCTCCGGCAGCTGGCGCGCGACGCGGGCGTGAGCCACGCCGCCCCGCGGCGGCACTTCCCGGAGCGCCAGGACCTGCTGAACGCATTGGCCGAACAGGGCTTCGACGAACTGACCGCGTCGATCGCCGAGCAGCTGGACCGGGCCGGAGGGGACAGGGTCACCGCTTTCCGTGCCGTGGCGCGGAGCTACATCGACTTCGCCATCCGGGACGGGGCCCTGATGACCCTGATGTTCTCCGCCAAGAACGGTACGGCCGCCGTGGGGGTGTCCGCGGCCGCGGACCGGTTCTTCGCCGCGGTGGGCACCATCGTGGCCGCGGTCGTCCCGAGTCCCTCGGCTCCGGCGCCGTCCGGAGTGCTGTCCGATGCGCTGCGTGCGCAGCTGCTGCTCGCGTCGACCCTGCACGGCATCGCCTCGCTGCTGTGTGCCGGCCGCCTCGACGCCTCGCAGGTCGACGAGCTCATCGACGGCGTCGGGCAGTTGTTCGGCGTCGGCGCGCAGCCTGCCGTGAAGTAGTCATTGACTACAATGTAGTCGGTGACTACTTTGAGGGGCATGGACCTGCCATTGCCTCCTTCGTCGTTGTCCGGCCGCGTCGCGATCGTCACCGGGGCGACCAGCGGTGTCGGCGCGGCCACCGCGGCCGCGCTCGCCGGTGCCGGCGCCCACGTCGTCTACGCGGTCCGCGACGTCGCCAAGGGCCTGGCCGACCCCGGCCGGCGGGCGGCCGAAGCGGCCCGGCCGGGATCGACCGAGGTCCGCCGCCTCGACCTCGCCGACCTCGCTTCGATCCGCGCGTTCGCCCAGGACCTGACCGGCCCCATCGACCTGCTGATCAACAACGCCGGCGTGTCGAGCAGCACGCGCCGGCAGACCCGGGACGGGTTCGAGCTGCAGATGGGCACCAACCACCTCGGGCACTTCGCCCTGACGAACTTGCTGCTGCCCCGCATCCGCGGCCGGGTCGTGAGCCTGGCTTCCCAGGCCGAACGCGCCGGCCGCCTGGACCTGGCCGACCTCAACGGCGAGCGCGGCGAATACCGCGAGCACCGCGTCTACAACGCGACGAAGCTGGCGAACCTGCTGTTCACGGCCGAGTTGCAGCGCCGTCTGTCGGCGTCGGGATCCCCGGTCCTGGCCATGGCCGCCCACCCCGGGCTCGTGGCGAGCGGCATGACCGGCGAGCTGACCGGAGCGGCCGGGCTCGCCGTGCGCCTGCTCGCCCAGTCTCCTGAGGACGGAGCCCTGCCCGTCCTCCACGCCGCCACGGCCGACCTGCCGGGCAACAGTTTCACGGGCCCTCGGCACCTGTGGCACATGCGAGGCGGCGCCCAGCTGATCGCCCGCTCGAAGAAAGCCCGCGACCCGGAACTGGCGGCGCGGCTGTGGGAGCTGTCGGAACGGCTGACCGGCACCACGTTCCCGGTCGTGCCGGCGACTTGAGGAACCCCGGTGGTGCGCCCGTGCGGTCCGGAGCCGAGGTCCTCCTCGGCTCCGGACCCGTCAACGAACCTCGAGTTCAGGCGTCACCGGGGTCGGCGCCGACTCCCGAAGTGCCGGCTCCCGACGTGGCGGAGTGCGCCGCCGCCGTGTGGAAGCCCGCTGTGCGGCGCAGTGTGAAGCGGTCGATCTCCACGCCGTCGTTGCGCAGGGTCCGCACCGTCAGCGTGGTCTTCCGCCCGAACCACGCCGGCTCGGCGTCGATCGCGAGGAACGAGTAGCCGGTGTAGCGCACGCGCGACCAGCCGACCGTCTCGGTCTCCTTCCCGCCGCCCTTCACCCAGTGGTAGGAGGTGAATTCGCCGTCGAAGCTGTCGGGGACCGGGAAGCTGTAGACGCTCCGGCCCCCGCCGCCGCAGGTGGCGTAGACCGTGCCGTCGCGGTCCGGGTCGACGGTGTCGCCGATCGCCACCTTGCGCGTCACCCGGCCGCCGCGCAGGGCGTCGGTGCGCTCGTAGATGTGGTTGTGCCCGTTGACCACCAGGTCGACGTGGAACTGGTCGAACAGCGGCACCCACTCCTCCCGCACGCCGCCCTCGGAGGCGTGCTGGTTGGTCGTGGAGTAGGCGCAGTGGTGGAAGAACACGACGATGAAGTCGACGTCCGGCTGCAGCCGCAGGTACCGCAGGCGGCGCTTGAGCCACGCGGTCTGCGAGCCGCGCGAGTAGCCGAGGTTCGCGGGGATCTCGTAGGAGATGTCGTTGGCGTCGAGGGAGATCACGCCGACGTTGCCGTAGATGAAGGAGTACACGCTCGGGCAGTCCGCCGGGCCGCTGCCGGGGAAGTCCCAGCGCGCGGTCTGGCCGCCGTAGCCGTCGGGCGAGTACAGCGCCTCCATGTCGTGGTTTCCGGTGGTGACCATCCACGGCACCGACGCCGCGACACCCTCGATCTGGGTGTAGTAGGCGTCCCAGACCTTCGGGTCGAACAGGTCGTGGCCACCGTCCGAGACGGGCCCCGGCGGGAGGCCGGCGCCGCTCGGGTCGGCGTAGGCGATGTCGCCGGCGAGCAGGTGGAACCGCGGGTTCTGCTTCGCGACGGCGCCGTCCTGGGCCAGCGCGGTGGTGGAGACACCCTGGTCGCCGAACGCGGTGAAGGTGAACTTCCCGGTGGGGAAGCCGCGGGCGGGCGCGGTGGTGAACGTCGAGATCGCGGCGGCCCCGCCGTCGCCCTTGGCCGGGTCGAAGCCGTCGTGGCCGACGGCGTAGGTGTAGGTGCGGCCCGGCGTGAGGCAGTTCGCCTCGGCGTGCAGGTAGTACTGGTCGTACGGCGCGATCACGCCGGCGACTTCGGAGTGCAGGGCGCGGGTCTCGGCGGGGATGCGGTGCCCCCACTGGATCCCGTGCCGGTCGTGGTGCTCGGCGACGCGCAGGAACGGGTTCTTGACCCGGGTCGGGACCTGCCAGGCGACCCGGATGTCGGTGCGCGGGTTGCGGCCGAACGCGAGGTGACGGCCGGCGGGCGCCACCTTCGCGCCGTCGGCGTAGGCGGTCCCGGGCAGCAGGAGCGGGCCGGCGGCGAGCAGGGCACCGGTCGCCGCTGCGCCCTTGAGCAGCGATCGGCGGGAGAGGAACTCGTGCTGTTCGGCCATGCTGAGGCGGGTGGCCAGTGCGTCCGGGACGCCGACTCTGGGGATTTCCATGTGCGGATGCTTGCTGACGCACGTGCCCGGCTCTCGACGTCGAGGCGAACGCCGGCCGTCCAACTGCCCCAGTGATGGTCAAGAACGGGTCAAGAGGAATTTACGGGGCCGGCCGCCGCCCAGTGCGGGGCTTTCAAAGGCTGGTGAAGGGTGTGTGGTCCACAAGGGCCAGATGGCGGACGAGGTCCCTGGCGTACAGGGCGCACCGGGCGAACGTCCGGCAAAACACGGTGCGGCGGGGACTGTAGGCGGCGGTCCCGTTAGTCGGCGACGCCTTTGGCCTGGTCGATGTAGGTCTGCCGCTCCGGAGTCACGCGCAGGATCACGCGCTCGCTCTTGATGTTTTCCGGCGGGTAGTCCTCGCCGGTGTACTTGCGGGAAAGCCGGTCGACCTGGCGGCGGGCTCGCTCGCCGTTCTCGACTCCCGTCACCTTGCCGCGGACCTCGGCGTAGCGGTAGGGGTTCGCCTCGTCGCGGATCAGCACGGTGATCCGGGGGTCGCGGGCGACGTTGCGGGCCTTGGCCCGGTGGGTTTCGGTGTTGAGCACGATTTCGCCGTCTTCGACGTCGACCCAGATCATCTGCGTCTGCAGCCGCCCGCTGGGCAGGACGGTGGTGACCGCGGCGAAGTTCTTGCCGGTCGCCAGTTCTTCGGTCTCGGGCATCAGCTTCGGGCCGTCAGCGGTGCGTGCGGGCACGTCGGTTCCTTCCGGTCGGGTACGGCATCGGAGTGGATACCCGGGCGAGTGGGGGACAAACAGACGAGGTTTCTGCCGGCCGCTGCCGGGTACGCGGACGGAATGTCTGTGCAAGCCGTCGTGATGACGGAATTCGGTGGCCCCGAAGTCCTGACGCTGAAAGAGGTCGACCGGCCCGAGCCGGGGCCGGGGGAGCTCCTGGTCCGGGTGCTCGCGTCCGGGACCAACCCGGTGGAGGCGAAGATCCGGCAGGGGGTGGCGATCCCGGACCTCGAGCTGCCCGCCGTCCTGGGCGGTGACGTTTCGGGGGTCGTCGAAGCCGTGGGCCCCGGCGTGACGGATTTCGCCGAGGGCGACGAAGTGTTCTACACCCCGGAACTGACTTCGCGATGCGGCAGCTACACCGAACTGAACGTCGTGGCCGCGGCCATCGTCGCCCCCAAACCCCGCGGGCTCAGCCACGTCGAGGCGGCGGCGATTCCGCTGGCCGGGGGCACCGCGTGGGAGGCCATCGTCCGGCGGCTCGCGGTACGTCCCGGTGAGACGGTGCTGGTGCACGCCGGCGCCGGCGGGGTCGGCACGTTCGCCGTGCAGTTCGCCACCGTGGCGGGCGCCCGGGTGCTGGCCACGGCCGGGCCGGACAACCAGGACCTGCTGCGCGACCTCGGCGCCGAGCCGATCGACTACCACGAAGCCGACCCGGTCGAGGTCGCCCTGGAGCACACCGGCGGCACGGGCGTCGACGCCGTGCTGGACCTCGTCGGCGGCGAAAACCTGGTCAAGAGCTGCGCGGCGACCCGTGCGTTCGGCCGGATCGCCACGGTGCTGCCGCCCCAGGGCGAGCTGAGCCCGCTGTACCAGCGCAACCAGCAGCTGCACGGCATCATGCTGACCCGGGAACGCCGCCGGCTGGAGGAGCTGACGCCGGTGTTCGAGCGCGGCCAGGTGCGGCCGGTCGTCGACGACGTGCTGCCGCTGGACCAGGTGCGCAAAGCCCACGAACGGCTGGATTCCGGGCACGGCCGTGGAAAGACGATCCTCGACCTCAGCTGATGGAGCGGGCTCGACCGCTCCGAGCGGCGGCCGCGGCGGCCGGCGAGCGGTTCCGGCGGGCCCGGTGGTCGGTCGCGCAGACCGCGGTGGCGGTCGGGGCCTCCTGGTTCATCGCGCACGACCTGCTCGGCCACCCGCAGCCCTTCTTCGCGCCGATCGCGGCCGCCGTCTCGCTGTCGGCCAGCGACATCCTGCGGGGCCAGCGGGCGGTGCAGCTGATGTGCGGGGTGGCACTGGGCATCGTCGTGGGGTCGGCCGTGGAAGCGCTGGCCGGCACGAGCGCCCCGGCGTTTGCGCTGGCCGCGCTCCTGGCGGTGTACGGCGCACTGGCCTTCGGCGGCGGCCCGTTCGGCCAGGGCCTGATGTTCGTCAACCAGACCGCGGCGTCGGCGATCCTGGTCCTCGCGCTGCACCGGCCGGGCTCGGGGACCGAACGGCTGGTGGACGCGCTGATCGGCGGAGGAGTCGTGGTGGTGATCGGGGTCCTGCTGGTGCCCGCCGACCCGCACCGGCTGCTCCGGGAGGCCACCGGGGACCTGTTCGCCGAGCTGCGCGACGCGCTGAAGGATCTCCGGCTCGACGGCCCGTCTTCGGCAGGCGACGAGGTCGACCGCGAACTGGCGACCGGCCAGCGGATCCACGCGCGCCTGGCCGCCTTGGAGCAGGCCAGGGGAACCGCCCGCCAGACGGTGCTCGTCGCCCCGCGCCGCTGGAAGGCTCGGGCGAGCGTGCAGCGCGCCATCGCCCGCAGCCGGCACCTGACGTTGCAGGCCAACGCGGTCCTCACCTTGGTCCGCGTCACCCGGGCCGCCGTCGACGCCGGAGAGGAACTGCCGCGGCCGCTGGGCGAAGCGGTCGCCGGACTCGCGCAGGCCTGCGACGTCCTGGCGAGCGGCGGCAACCGGGAACGCGCGGTCGCGGCCGCCACCCGGGCCCGGGACCTCCTCGACCCGGCGCGGCACGCCGGCCCCGGCTACCGCGGCGCCGCGGTGTACGCGGCACGGGCGTGCGCGCAGGATCTGCTGGCCGCCGTCGGACCGTGACGGGTACCCGCCGGTCAGGGGGCCAGCGTGAGGGCGGCGTCCGGCTCGACGACCCGGAAGCTGAAGCTTTCCTCCAGGTAGAGCGTGACCGTCTCGGCGTCGTGGTGGCTGTAACCGACGGCCAGGTCCTGGCCGAGTTCGAGGGAGAAGCCGCCGCTGTCGAGGCTGACGATCAGGGCGCCGTCCAGACCGGGCGCCCGGACCACCTTGCCGCCGCCGAGGACCCGGCGGAGGTGGTCGAACAGCAGGTGGCCGCCGTGCTCGGTGCTCTCCACGATGCGGGTGTAGCCGTCCGGGGCGATGGCGAGCCCGTACGGGCCCTTGATCCCGGCCTGGCGCAGGGTGTCGACCGCACGGGCCACGACACCGGGGTAGGCGTCGGGGTCGTCGCCGAGCGAGGCGGTGTCGTACGGCGAGGCCTCGGTGATGCCGGTGATGCCGGCCGCGGCCCAGCCGTGGAAGACGGCGCGGTTTTCGATCATCGCGATCTGCTTCGCGGCACGGTCGAGGTCGTCGAACTCGAGGTCGTCGGCGCCGCGCTCGGCGTCGTCGAGCTCCGCGCGCGACACCGTGAACGGCACCCGCACCTCGGTCAGCGGCAGCACCCGCCGTTGCCGGACCACCGCGCCGTCGCCGAGGTCGGCCAGGGACGCGGCGGCGAGGGTGGTGGTGCGGCCGAGGTCGGTGGCGGAGTGGCGCCAGCCGTGCGGGCCGGCCACGTCGACCAGGCGGCGGGCGGCGAGGTGGGTCTGCAGGCGCTCCTTGGCCTCGGCGTCGACCTCTTTCCAGCCCGCGTCGGTGATCGGGGCCAGACCGCGCATCAGGTGGTTCATGTCAGTCCTGTTCCTTGAGGCTGCCGATACCGAGCGAGGCGTCGGCGGGACGGTCGCCGAGCTCCTGCTCGACGTACTCCTGCGGATCGAGGTCGCTGACGTCGAGGTCACGGGCGCCTTCGTGCTGCCGCTTGAACTCGAGGAACCGCCGCCCGAGCTCCTCGCGCAGCCCGGGGTCGGCGTGCCGGCGGAAGTCGGCGAGGCCCTCGTCCTCCTCCTCGGCCATGTGCTCGCTGTTGGCGAACCGGGCCTTGTTCACCGCTTCGTGCCACGCGGTGCTGCCGACGGGGTGCAAGGCGGCTTCGTGCACGCCGTCGCGGATGTCGTTGTGGTCGCCGATGGCGTCGAGGGTCTCGGCCTCGGCGTCCTCGCCGCGGCGCAGCAGGTGGGGGTAGAAGATCTCCTCCTCGGCGCGGGCGTGCACGTCGAGCAGGTCGGCCAGTGGCTGCCAGACCTCGGCCAGGTCGGCGGGGGAGGTGAGGTCGTCGAGCCGGGCGAACTGGCGCCGGAACCAGTCGTGGTCGTCGAGGATGAGGCTGGTGATGTCGGCCATGCCGCCTTCCTACCCCGGATGGACGGCCGGGGAAACTCGGACGCCGGTCGACCGCGGGACCCGCGCGCGAAGGTCAATCGATCCAGACGGTCTTGGCGTTGACGAAGGCGCGCGGGCCGAAGCCGGCCAGTTCGCGGCCGTAGCCGGAGTTCTTGATGCCCCCGAACGGGACCTCCGGGGTCGACTCGGTGAACCGGTTGAGGTAGATCATCCCGGTTTCGACCTCGGTGACGAACCGCCGCTGTTCGGCTTCGTCGCGGGTCCAGGCGCTGCCGCCGAGGCCGAACGTCGAGTCGTTGGCGATGCGGATGGCTTCGTCGGCGTCGCGGGCGGTCCAGAGCAGGGCGACCGGGCCGAAGAACTCCTCGCGGTGCCCGGGGGAGCCCTCGGGGATGTCCGTCAGCACGGTGGGCTCGAAGTAGTTGCCGGGCCGGTCGATCGGGTGGCCGCCGGTCAGCAGGCGCGCGCCCGCCGCGACGGTGTCCGACACCTGCTTGGCCAGCGTCTCGACGGCGTCCGGTGAGGACAGCGGGCCGAGGTCGGTGTCCTCGGCCATCGGGTCACCGATCCGCAGTGCCTCCAGTTCGGACACCAGACGGCGGGTGAACTCCTCGGCGACCTGCTCGTGGACGATGAAGCGCTTGGCGTTGATGCACGACTGGGCGTTGTTGAGCATCCGCGAGGTGACCGCGCCGTCGACGGCGGCGTCCAGGTCCGCCGACGGCATGACGATGAAGGCGTCGCTGCCGCCGAGTTCCAGCACACTGGGCTTGACGTTCTGCCCGGCGCGGGCGCCGACCTGCCGCCCGGCGGGCTCGCTGCCGGTGAGGGTGACCGCGCGGACGCGGTCGTCGTCGATGATCGCGTTGATCTTCTTCGACCCGACGAGCAGGGTCTGGAAGACGCCCTCGGCGAAGCCGGCGCGGCGCAGGACGTCTTCGATGGCCAGCGCCACCTGCGGCACGTTGGACGCGTGCTTGAGCAGGCCGACGTTGCCGGCCATCAGGGCCGGGCACGCGAAGCGGAAGACCTGCCAGTACGGGAAGTTCCACGGCATCACGGCGAGCACCGGGCCGAGCGGTTCGTACCGGGTGAAGACGTTCGCGTCCTCGTGGCCGGCGACGACGTGGGGTTCGTCGGCGAGCAGGGCCTCGGTGTGATCGGCGAACCAGCGGCAGCCCTTCGCGCACTTGGCGACTTCGGCCTTGGCGGAGGCCAGCGTCTTGCCCATCTCGAGGGTGGCCAGGCGCGCCAGCTCGTCGGTTTCGGCTTCGAGGATGTCCGCGGCGCGCCGCAGCCGCTCGGCCCGCTCGGCGAACGACGTGCGGCGGTGGTCGCGGAAGGCGGCCGCGGCCCGCGCGATCTTCTGCTCGACCTGGTCGTCGGTGAGCTCGTCGAAGGTGCGCAGGGTTTCTCCGGTGGCCGGGTTGACGGACGCGATGGCCACGGGGGCCTCCTCGGATCGGGGTGCGGTTCGCGATCCGGGTTCCCTCGGGCGCCGCGCGGAAACCCGCGAGAGGGGGAACCGGCGAGGACCACCCGGGGCGGCATCAGGGTGGGGAGCGGCCGATGCGACTTCGACGGGCTTCGGGGCCGGAGCCGGTCCGCGTGTCGGATCCCCCCAGCCTCGCCGGGTGCCACCGTCCGCCGCGCTGGGAGGCCTCCTCGGCCTGCAGGCCGCCGCCGGGGCGGTGACGACATCGACGCCCGGCTGAAGCGGAACCTGTCCCCGGCGGAGCTTTCTCCGCCGCCGGGGTCCGTCGCGGCTCGCGACCTAAACGCGGTTGAAGGTGATCGTGAAGCCGGTGCAGGAGGCGCACTGGTACATCGTTTGGTTGCTCGGCTGGCCGGTGCGGTTGACGAACGTCACCGTGTGGTTGCCCGCCGCGGTGGCCGGGCTCGCCGGTGAACTGACGGTCAGGGCGACCACGAGCGCCGCGGCCGTGGCGAAGAGCCGCTTGACCATGCGCAATGGACCTCCGTTCGGTTCCGGTGCGGGTGGGGGATCAGCCGGCGGCCCGGTAGGCGACGCCGCTGGTGTTCGGGGTGGTCCCCGTGTAGAGGCCGGTCGGGGTGGTCGACGTCGACAGCGAGAACCAGGCGTAGCGCTCGACGAAGGACAACCCGTTCAGCATCGCGGTGGACCGGCTGACGAAGTCGGCCTGCTCCGCGGCGGACGGGTAGCGCGGGGTGGCGCCGGAGAAGTCGATCAGCGCGTACTCGGTGACCCAGATCGGCCGGTGGTAACGGTTGTGGACCGCTTGCAGGTACGACTGCAGCTGCCCGGTGGCGGCGGTCGAGAAGTCGCCGCCGTACCAGTGCAGCGGGATGAAGTCGACGCGGTAGCCGCGCGCCGCCGCGCCGCTCATGAACCGGTCGAGCCAGCCACCGGGGGTGTCGCCGCCGTAGGCCACCGCCGGCGCGCCCAGCCGCAGGCCCGTCCCCTGCAGCTGCGGCCAGAGGTCGAGCGCGGTCTCGACCGACATCTCGGCCTGGCCGGCCAGATCGGGTTCGTTGAACGCGAGCAGGGTCGTCCCGGACGCCTTCGCCTGTTGCAGCTGCGCCGGCGTGACGGAGCCGCGGCCCCAGATCATCGGGACGAACTCCGTCCCGGCCGGTGCGGTGATGCCCTGGGTGTCGGCGGCCCAGGTGTAGAACCACCGGGCGCCGACGTCGGCGAGTGCGGTGGTGACGCCGGAAAAGGCGGCCGCGCTGACCCCTTTCTTGGTGCCGGCCGCGGTCGCCGGTGCGGCCGGCCCGCCGGCGATGACGACGGCGGCGACGGTCGCGACGAGCAGGATTCTCTTGAGCCGGTTCATGCCGTTCCTCCGGTGTTCCGCCGGGTCACGAACGGACGAACGACCAGGTCACCGGGATGTTGCCCAGGCCGGGGTCGGCGAGCTGGGCGAACGCCGGTGCGCTCAGGTCGATGTGCGCGCTGTCGCAGCTCGGGCACTTGTCGACGACGGGCACGGTGATGGTCCGCCCGTCGTAGGAGACCCGGATGGACACGCCGCGGCACAGCGGGTCGTTGTTCGGGTTGGCCGTGGTCCAGTACGCGGCGGGCGCCGCGACGAGCAGTTGGGTGGCGGCGTCGATCTGCGTGCCGCAGGCGCCGAAGCCGGCGTCGTCGTAGTAGGTGGCGCGCCCGTCGACCGGCTGGTCGAAGGGAATGTCGGCCCACGCTGTCCCGCTCATCGTCAGGGGAAGCGCGGCGGCAGCGGCCAGCACGGCGAGCGACTTGGTGGTCTTGCGCAATTTCCGTCCCTTTCCCTCGTGGTGCGGACACCTGCGAAACCGGCGCCGGTTTCCGCGCCGGATGTTACTGCGCTGCGCAATACCACGCTATGACAGGAAATTATCCGGACGACATTCGTTGTCAACGTTGACAACGGACACGTCGGCGTTCATTTCGGAATCTGCCGGGTAGTGCTCCCGATATTCCGGAAAACGTCGACGGGGGGTCAGTCTGCGAAGCCTTGGTGATCGAGCCGGGAGACGGTGCAGCCGGCCAGCCGGTCGCTCGCGTCGCGCGCGTGGGCTGCGCACAGCCGCGCGGTCACGCCGTCCTGGTCGGTGATCACCGCGGTGACGGGCTCCGTGCAGGGGGTGTGCAGCCGGTCGTAGTCCCACGCGCCGGCGCACCCGGGATCGGTGCACCAGGCACGTCCTCCGCTCGAGTGCAGCGTGACGCCGTGGGCCGGGCAGACGCCCCAGGGGACGTCGCACAGGCCGGGGTCGCGGGCCACCCGGACCCGGGCCAGGTCTTCGGCCGTCCGGGACACCTCGGCGGTGTAGTCGCTCAGGTCGTGGGTCGCCTTCGCGATGGGCCGGGCGAGGCGCTGCAGGTGACCGTCGGGCGCGGTCTGCAGCCGCGCGGCCACCTCCGCGGTCCGCGCCGCCAGCGCTTCGGCGTCGGCGGCCAGCGCACGCAGCTCGGCCGGCAGGGGCTCGGGCGTGGTCGGCTCAGGCATGCTCGTCCTCGAGTGGTCGGAGTGATCGGTGACCGCGGACTGCGCAGGTACCCCGAATCCCGGGCCGCCAACCATGGCGCGCGGGTACCGGTGTCCGGGTCACCCGCTCGGTCGACCGTCTCCGGCGGGCTGCGCGAGATCTTCGTCTGGGGATCGGACATCGCGTCTTCAGGGATCAGGTCGAGGGGACGGAAATCGTTTCGTGGTAGGTCTTTCCGCTGCTCATCCCGAGCAGCGCGGCAATGCGCCGCTTGGTCAGCGCGGTGGCGACCAGGTCACCGATCCGCGGCGACAACGCTTCGGCCAGCAGCAGCGTGTTCGCCCTCCGCGGGAGAACCACCCGGTGCTGTCCACGGCGGACTGCGGTCACCACGGCTTTCGCGACGGCGTCCGGTGACAGGGGCGTCATGTGGCGGAACGGCGGCGGCATCTCGGCCACGTCCGCGTCCCGCAACAGGTCGGTGGCGGTCAGCGCGGGGTGGATCACCGAGACCCGGATGCCGTCGGCGGCCACCTCCTGGCGGAGGGCGTCGGAGAACGCGGAGACCGCGTGCATGACGATCGCGTACGAGCCGAAGCGGGCGAAAGCCTTGCGCCCCATGACGGACGACATGGTGACGATCGCCCCCGACCCCTGCCGCCGGAGGACGGGGAGCACCTGCTGCGTCACGCTGATCATCCCGAACAGGCTCGCGCTCTGGGTGAGCCGCAGGTCTTCGGCGAAGCTGCCGTCGGCGACTTCGCCGACCTTGCCGATACCGGCGTTGTTGACCAGCACGTCGATGCGCCCGAACCGGCGCACCGCGGAGCCGACCAGGGCGGCGACCTCCTCGGGAGCGGACACGTCGGTCGGCACCGACAGCGCCTCGGCGCCGAGGGCCAGCACTTCCTGCTCCACCTCGGCCAGCCGCTCGGCCGAGCGCGCCGCGAGAACGAGCCGCGCGCCCTCCGCGGCGAACGCCAGCGCGACCGCCCTGCCGATTCCTCGTGAGGCGCCGGTGATCAGCACCACCTTGCCCGCGAAAGACCTGCTCATGTCTCCTCCTTGAAGTTGTATATGCAACATATGGTCAGAAGCAGCGGCCGAAGACGCTTCACGCACTCAGCTGCCGGGTGGATAACCCATGCCGCGGGCGATCTCGTGGATCGCATCGGTTCCCGTGGCCCCGAGCAGGTCGGCTGCCTGCTCCTGGCACTTCCGCCAGGCGGGCAGCACGGACTCGATCTTGCGCCGCCCGGCCTCGGTGAGGGCGACCTCCCGGATTCCCTTCGCGTCGGCGGAGACCGCCTCGATCCAGCCGTGGCCGAGCAGGAGGTTCAGGTTGCGGCTGACCGTCGACCTCTCCAACTGCAACACCTCGCCGAGCGCCGACGGCGGGCACGGACCCGCCTTGCCCACGGCCGCCAGCAGGTTGAGCTGGGCGATGGTCACGCCGTGGCCGGCGAGAGCTCCGTCGTAGAGGCTGGTGACGGCCCGGCTGATCAGTCGGGTCCGGACCGCCAGGCAGTCGCCCACGATCTCGTCGACGGTGGAAAGCTTCACGGCCACAGTGTTGCATATACATCAAGCGTGGCGCCAGTGGGCTTCACAGGGCGCGCAGCACCCGGATGTGTTCCAGTGCCGGGACGCCGGGGTCAGCCGCAGTGTCCGCAGAACGGCGTCCATGATCAGGCGACCCCGGCCGGCAGGGCCGGGCCCAGCAGCAGGCCGCCGTCGAGCACCAGCTCGGTGCCGGTCGCGAACGACGCCTCCGGCGAAGTGAGGTAGAGCAGCGCCGCGGTGACGTCGACGGGGTCGCCGAGGCGGGGGATCGCGAACGGCTTCGGGTCGTAGAAGTCCGAGATCGGCCGCTCGCCGGGCGCGGCGGGCTCGTGGATCAGCTTGGTCGAGATGACGCCGGGGTGGATGGCGTTCACCCGGATGCCGTCCCGGCCGAGTTCGAGCGCGGCGCTCCGCGTCAAGCCGCGGGTCGCCCACTTGCTCGCGACGTAAGGGGCGTAGAGGGCGGTGCCGCCGTGCGCCATCGTCGAGCCGATGTTCACGATCACGCCGCCGCCGGCTCGCCGCATCGCCGGGGTGACGGCTTTGGTGCCGAGGAACTGGCCGGTCGTGTTGATCGCGAAGGTGCGCTCCCAGAGGGCCAGGTCGGTCTGTTCGATCGTGGTGGCGGGGTGCTGGACCCCCGCGTTGTTCACCAGGATCGTCAGGGGGCCGAAGGCCCGCTCGGCCGTGGCGACGGCGGCGGCCCAGTCGTCTTCACGGGTGACGTCCAAGCGGACCGCGAGGGCGCGGTCGCCCAGTTCCGCGGCGAGTTCCGTGGCCTTGCCCAGGCCGTTCGGTGTGCTGCCGATGACGACGTTCGCGCCCTCGGCGTGGTAGGCCCGGACGTGGCTCTCGCCGAGTCCGCCGGTGCCGCCGGTGATCAGCGCTGTCTGGTGGGTGAAACGTGGCATGGCGTGTCCTCTGGGGGATGGTTATGGTGAGCTGACCGGCTCACCTCGCCATCGAACGTACTGTGGCCTAAGGGGTGAGTCAAGTGACTCACCCCGCCATCGGGCATACTGCGGTTCATGGGCACCGAACCTTCGGCGTATCACCGGCGCGTGGCCGAAGAGAAGCGCGCGGCCATCCTCGAGGCCGCCACCGGCCTGTTCCTGGCCTCCGGCTACGACGGAACCTCGCTCGCCAGGATCGCCGAGGCGGCCGGGGTCTCGAAGGCCACGCTCTTCAAGCAGTTCCCGACGAAAGCGGCGCTGTTCGACGCGATCGTCACCGAGTCCTGGCAGGCCGAGGACTCCGGCGGGCCGGAGCCGTCGGCCGCGGACCTGCGGGCCGGCCTGACCGCGATCGGCCACCGGTACGTCGAACTGCTCACCCGCCCGGGGATGACGGCGCTGTTCCGCATCGTCATCGCGGAGCTGCCGCGCTTTCCCGAACTGGGAGAGGCGCAGTTCAGCCGGGGCAAGATGCCCTACTTCGAGTCGGTCAGCCGCTACCTGGCCGATGCCCACAAGGCGGGCGCGGCCGAGGTCGACGACCCGGACCTCGCCGCGACCCAGTTCCTCGGGATGATCTCCAACTTCGTCTTCTGGCCCACGCTCCTGCTCACCGACTGGGCACCGGAGCGGGCCGCGATCGAGCGAGCCGTGGCGGAAGCGGTCACCACCACGTGTGCCCGGTACGGGACCTGACCTCAGACCTGCGTGCGGCCGCCGTCGACGAACAGTTCGGTGCCGGTGACGTAGCTGCTTTCCCCGGAGGCGAGGAACAGGGCGGCGGCGGCGACCTCCTCGGGGCGGCCCACTCGGCGCAGCGGAGTGCCGGCGGCACCGGCGGCTTGGAAGGCGTCGACGTCGGCCTGCCCCGGCTTGGTGCGGATGTAGCCGGGGCTGATGGCGTTCACGCGGATCCCGCGCTCGCCCAGCTCGGCGGCCAGCCCGCGGGCCAAGGACCGGATCGCCGCCTTGGCCGCGGAGTACACGCTCAGCCCGGGCACGGCCACGGTGCCGCCGACGGACGACATCAGGATGACGGAGGCGTCCCGGTTCAGCAGCGGTAGGAGGCGCTGCACGGTGAAGTAGACCCCGCGCGCGTTGCTCGCCATGGTCTCGTCGAAGGCGTCCGGCGTGACCTCGCCGAACGGGGTGAAGCTGCCGCCGCCCGTGTTGGCGAACAGCACGTCCAGGCCCCGGCCGTGCTCCGCCACCGCGGCGTGGAGGCGGTCGAGGTGTTCGGCGCTGGTGACGTCGCCGGGCACGCCGGTGGCGGCGGGACCGAGGTCGCCGGCCGCGGCGGCGAGCGGCTCCGCGCGCCGGCCGGTGAGGAACACCCGGGCGCCCTCGGCGACGAACCGGCGTGCGGTGGCCAGGCCGATGCCGGCCGACCCGCCCGTGATCACGGCAACCTTGCCTGCCAGCTGGGTCATCGGTCTGCCTCCACAATCGCGCGATCGGCGCCGCCCGTGCTCAGCGGGCGGGCACCAGGGAACGGAGTTCGTCGAGCATTTCGAGCTGCACGGGGATCTCCTCGGCCGACGGCATCGCGAACAGCACCCCGTCGAACCCGCGGTCCCGCAACCGCTCGATGTCGCCGGCGAGCTGCCGCGGGGAGCCGGCGAGGAACGGGCGGTCGTCGCCGATCGGCTTGGCCTGCATGGCGTGGTTGGTCTGCGCCGTCACCGTGAGCGCCGCCGGGTTGCGCCCGAGGCGTTCGGCGGTGGTCCGGAAGCGTTCGGCCTGCGCGGTCACGGCGTCCAGGTCCCAGGTCAGCGGCGTGATGCCGTCCGCGGTGGCCGCGGCCCGGTCGATGCCGGCGTCGGTGTTCGCGCCGATGACGACCGGGATCGTGCCGCGCACGGGCTTCGGGTTGATCTCGGACGCCTCGATCGAGTAGAAGCGCCCCGCGTACTCGACCGGATCGGGTCCCCAGCACGCGCGGATCGCCGCGATGACGTCGTCGAAGCCCGCGCCGCGCCGCTTCAGCGGCACGCCGGCGGTCGCGAACTCCTGGGGCATCCAGCCCTGCCCGAACCCGGCGATGGCCCGGCCGCCGCTGAGCTGGTCGAGCGTGGCGTACCGGCGGGCGAGCACGACCGGTGCGTGCAGGAGCGGGATGACGATGTTGGTGCCCAGCGCGATGCGGCTGGTGAACGCGGCGACGTAACTCAACGTCTCCAGCGGCTCGAAAACGCTCCGGTAGATCTCGGGGGCCCGTTCCAGGGTGCCGTCCGGGCCGGGCAGCAGCGGCGCCATCGGCCGCAGCAGCCGTTCGTAGGTCCACAACGAGTCGTAGCCGAGCCGGTCGGCCGCCTGCGCGACGGTCTTGATGGTCGACGGCGACGCGTGGACTCCGGACACGGGCAGCATGATGCCGAGCTTCACAGCCACTCTCCTGCGGTAGGGCGGAACATCCGACGTCGAGCGTAGCGACAGTTCAAGCGTGAAATCAAGCTTGAAATATGTTCGGCGGGTGCGCCCGGAGCCGGTCGGCCGATGGGTACGATCCCCGTGTGGACGACCAGGACGAAACCCGGTGGCTGTCGCCGGACGAGCGCGACGCCTGGTTCGCCCTGGCCTGGCTGATGATCAGGCTGCCGGGCGCGATCGACGCGCAGCTGCAGCAGGACAGCGGCCTTTCGTTCTTCGAGTACCTGGTGCTCGCCACCCTGTCGGAGTCTCCCGGCCGGCGGCTGCGGATGAGCGAACTGGCCCAGCACGTGAACGGTTCGGTGTCCCGGCTGTCCAATGTGGCCAAACGGCTGGAGCAGCGCGGCTGGCTGGAGCGAACGCCCAGCGAGGAGAACGGCCGCTACATCGAGGCGACCCTCACCGAGGCGGGGATGGCGGTGGTCGAGAAGGCTGCACCCGGTCACGTGGCGGCGGTCCGGCGGTACGTGTTCGACGCGCTCCGGCCCGGCCAGGTCACCGAACTGTCCGCCATCGGCCGCCAGATCGCCGTCCAGGTCGAGGGGGAGAACCTCGGGCCGCCGTTCTCCGGCGGGACTTCGCGCCGGCCCTGAGGTCAGCGGCAGGCACGTATCGCCCGATCGGTGGGCTTCCCCGCCCCGATCAGCCGGGAGCGGGCCGCGCGTGCACCGGGGTTGTCCCTGCGTGCAGCGCGCCTACCGGAAGGCCTGCCCGGACGGACAAGCTCGGACCATGACGAAGCTGAGCGCCGAGCAGATCGCCCGGCACGCCTACGCGGCCGGGTTCCGCGGTCAGGGCCTGACCACCGCCGTCGCGGTCGCGCTGGCCGAGTCCGGCGGGCGGACGACCGCGCACAACGCCACCCCGCCGGACGACTCCTACGGCCTCTGGCAGATCAACATGCTGGGTGCCCTCGGCCCGGAGCGCCGCCGCCAGTACCACCTGAAGTCCGACGACCAGCTGTTCGACCCGGACACCAACGCACGGGTCGCGAACCGCATTTCGGGCGACGGCCACGACTTCACGCCCTGGTCGACGTACACCAACGGCGCGTACAAGCACCACCTGACGGCCGCCCGCCAGGCCGCCCGCGACGTCACCGGGCACCACGGGAAGACCGGGGCGAGCTCGGGTGGCGGCCCGCTGCGGGTGGACGACGCGGTGCTGCACTCCTACGTGCACCGGACCCGGCACGTCGCCGACGCGCTGGGCACCGCGACCGGGCAGCTGCGTGACGTCCGCGAGATCGCCCGGGACAGTTTCGGGAAGATCGGCGAGGAGTCGGGGTTCGCCGACGCGCTGGCCGGGTTCGGCCTGGCGTTGCAGCGGCAGGTCAAGGGCGTCGGCGCGCACGCCGACGGGCTCGCGTCCGCGGCCGGGAAAGCCGCGAAGTCCTATCGCGACCACGAAACGGCCACCGCCGCCGCGCTGAACGGAAAGGGCTGACATGGACACCGCCGCCCTCGCGCGCTCCTTCGCCGAGGACCTCATCGCGCACCGCAACAAGCTCGCCGGGAAGGCCGAAGACGCCGTCCGCGCCGAATACGCCCTGCACCAGGTCGCCCGGGTGCTGGACGCCCAGCACGACGCCTACCACAAGGAAAGCGCCACGGTCCTGGACCACTGGCACGGCCGCGGCGCCGACGGCTTCCGCCACCACAGCGCGAAGCTGACCAAGGAGCTGCGGATCACCGGTGAGGCGGGTGCGGCGGCGGAGAAGGTCGTCGCGCACGTGGCGTCCACAGTGGACAGTGGGCACACGGCCGTGCAGCGGCTGGTCGACGAGTACACCGCCCAGGCCAAGCAGGTGCTCGACGCCGGTGTCGCGGCCGGGACGCAGGCGGCGCTGATGCGGGCGGTCGGGCACGCCGCCGATCTGGCGCCGCGGTACACCCGGCAGTCGGCGTCGACCCTGCGGCACGTCGACGCGGAACTCAAGGCGGCAGCGAAGAAACTGCGCGAGCTGCGGCAGGACCTGACCCACGACGGGGTCGTGGACCAGGCGACGAAGAAGACGCACCACACCAAGGTTTCCGGGCGGGGCACGGAGATCGTCCACGCGGCGCGGAAAGAACTGGGCACGCGCGAGAACCCGCCGGGCAGCAACCGGAACCCCTACGGCCCGACCGCCGCGTGGTGTTCGTCGTTCGCGACGGCGATGTGGCGCAAGGCCGGCGTGCGGATCCCGGTGCTGCCCTTCAGCGGCGACGTCTACCACTGGGGGCAGCGCAACGGCCACGCCTACGGCAAGAATTCCCTGCACGAAGCCAAGCCGGGGGACGTGCTGATCTTCGGCACCGGCCCGCAGAACACGTCGACGAGCACGCACATCGGCATCGTCGAAAAGGTCGAAGGAAACCGCGTCACCTTGATCGAGGGCAATTCCGGGGACGCCGTCCGCCGGAACACGCACACGCTCTCGGCGTCGACGTTCTACGGAGGGGTGCACCCGTGATCACCGGAAAAGCCGCCGACCGGACGGTCGCCGTCGAGGTCGCGCCCGGCGGGGCATTGCAGGAGCTGACCCTGGAAGCCGCGGCGCTGCGGCTGGAGCCGGACGAGCTGGCGCGCCGGATCCTGCTGCTGACGGCGGCCGCGTCGGCGCGGGCCACGGCGTCCCTGTGGCACGCCCACGACGGCGTCGAGGCCCTCGGCCTGCCGGAGCCGGGGGAGGCCGCGGAAGAGACCACGCCGGACAGCTGGCGGGCCCAGTGAACCGGACGGCGGCAGAGCCGGCCGACGACGCGTTCGCGGCGCCGGACCCCGGCTACGGCACCCGGCTGGCGGCGATCCGCGCGGCGGCCGCGGACGACGGCGTCGCGGTGGTGGTCGACCTGCACGGCGCGCTGGTGGACCTGCGGTTCGAGCGGCGGGCGCTGACCAAGCCGCCGGGGGAGCTGGCCGGGCTGATCCGGCGCCTGGCCGCGGAGGCCGGCGCCGACGCCCTGCGGCAGGGGCGCGAGCTGCTCGGCGGCCTGCTCCCGGACGAGCCCGAGCCGGCCGCGCGGCCGCACCGCCCTCCGGAACCCGAGTCCTGGGCCCCGGCGACCTGGGCGACGTGACGAGCCGCGGCTCAGCGGACGTCGTCGACCAGGCGCGCCAGGCGGTCGGCGAGCCAGGCGCCGTCGGCGGGCGTGATCATCACCCACGGCTCGCCGCCGACGTCCTCCGGGGTCACCGCGTACCGGCCGGCCGCCGTGTCGAACCAGGCCAGCACCGGGCTCCGGCCCGCCGGGCCGGTGGCCGCCAGCTGGCCGGCCGCGTACCGCTGCGCCGTCACCAGCGTCGCCAGCGGCCGGACCGCGCGGCCGGTGATCCCGGCCGTGCTCAACGCCCGCTCGAACGCGTCGTAGCCGCTGCGCGCGTATGCGTCCATCGCCGCCGAGTACGCGGCGCGGGGGAGACGCAGCTGGTCACCGGGCCCGGCTTCGAGATCGCCGACCATCCGGGCCACCGCGGGGACCAGGCCGTCCGGGCGGACCGGCTCCAGCACCAGGTCGCGGTCGTCCAGCACGGCGAGCACGCCGGAGCCGTCCCCGGCCGCCGCGAGCAGCCGCCACGGTGCCTCGCCCAGCACCAGCCCGTCGACGCTGAGCGACGGTGAACCCAGCAGCACGACCAGGTCCGCCAATTCCGGGTCGACGTCGTCGCCGTCGGTGAGGCCCGCGTCGGCGAGGCCGGCGAACACCTGGACACCCAGGTCGTCGCGCTCGGCGTGCGTCGCGCCGTGCGACGGCACGTCGAACGGGTACGGCGGCGGCCCGCCCGGTCCCAGGTCCTCCCAGAGGAGATCGAATTCCAGATGCGACAGGATCACTCCCGCCGCCGTCGCGGTGCGCCGCGCCATGGTCCCCCTTCCCGTGCCGAGCGGCCGCCGTCGGGCACGATGGTGCCGATGGCCGAGCCGCAGTCGATGGACGTCCCCGCGAGCGGGTACCTCGTCGTCCGCGCGTCCGGCGCGGCGGCCGCGCGCGCGGCGATCCTCGGCGGCCGCGGCGGCCCCGAGAACGTCCAGCTGCTGGTGCGCTGTCCCGTCCCGCGGGCGGTCGCCGAGGCCGGCGCGAAGCTGACGTTCGCCGACGCGACGCTGCACCTGGAGCCGTCCGGCGTCGTGATGCTGACCGTGGCGGCGGCGAAGCTGTCGATCTCGTTCGCCGAGCTGCGGCCGCTGATGTTCCGGCCGGTCGAGGTGGACGCGCCGCTGCGTTCGCTGTTCGCCGGCGCCGTCGCGCACGTCGTGGCGGCCGGTCCGCGGCTCGACCCGCACGGGCTCGCCCACCACCTGCTGGGCCTGGCCGAACTGGTGCTGCGGAGCGCGCTGCGCGTCGAACTGGACCGCGTCGACGCTTTGGCGGCGCGGAGGCGTGAAGCGCTCGAGTACATGCGCGCGCACCTCGGCGAGCAGTCGCTGAGCGCGGACAAGATCGCCGAAGCGCTGTACATCTCGCGCCGGCGGCTGTACCAGCTGTTCGACGACGGCCAAGGCGTGTCGGAACGGCTGAAGGGGCTGCGGGTCGAGCGCGCGAAGGCGTTGCTGGCCGACCCGGCGAAGGCGGGACGCGGGATCGCGGAGATCGCGCGGGACTGCGGGTTCACCAGCGCCCCGCACTTCTCGCGGACGTTCCGCCACGCGACCGGCCGGACTCCGCGCGAGTTCCGGGAGCGGGCGCTGCGGGGGTGAGGTCGACGCCGGCGACGAGCGTCCCGGCCAGGCCAGCGACCTCCAGCCAGCCGCGGCCACCGGGGGAGTGCAGGGTGAACACGGCCGCGCGCGGCCGGTCCGGGTCGAGCACGACGGCCTGCAGCTGCGCGCCGGACAGGCCGATGCGCTCGACGATCACCACCGGGTAGCCGCGGGCGGTCCGCGCGGAGCTGGTTTCGCGGATGCCGGGCGTGGTGTCGGCGATGAAGTAGCCGAGGTCGGCGGCCTCGCCGGGGTGGGCGACCGGGACGACCCCGGCGATGAGCAGCGCGGGATCGGCGTCGCGGTGTTCGACGAGGGCGAGCAGCCCGGCCCGCCGCTCGTGGGCGACCTCCGCGCACTGGACGGCGGCGGCTTCGAGGCCGAGATCGCGCGCGGCGTCCGGGCCGCGCAGGCGGGCCATCAGCGCGTGCAGCTCGGCGGTGGTGCGCTCGAGCGAGTCCAAGTTCACCGGGGTGATCCCCGGAACGGCGGGGAGTTTCACCGGCCACCCAGTGCGGCGGCGAAGGCACCGACGGCCCCCGTCGGCGGCGTGACCGGCACGGCGGGCGTCTTCGCGACGATCGCGCCCAGCTCGCGCCCGACGGCCGAGAAGGTCTCCAGGTGGGTGGCGATTCCGGCGAGGTCGGGTGTTTCCGGCGAGGGGCCGCCGTCGCCGAGGGCGGTCAGCCGCTCGGCGACGCGGGTCGCTTCGACGTGGTGGGCACGTTCCAGGTCGCGAGCTTCGGTGAGGACGCGATCGAGCTCGTCCTGGCGGTCCGCGAGCCGGCTGCGGGCGGCGGCGAGGTTCGGCTGGGTGACGGGGGAGAACTGGGCTTCGGTTTCGGCTTGTTCGACATCGTCGCGCGCACTGGCGACGGCTCGGCGCGCATTCGTCGCCCGGCGGTCGAGGTCCTCGGCCCGGCGGCGGTTCGCGAGGAGGGTGCCGGCCCAGCTTTCGAGGACTTCGGAGGCGGCGCGAAGGGCTTCGCGGGTGGCGGAGAGACCGGCGGCGGCGCGTCCGGCGCGGTCCGCGAGGGCTTGCGCGGACCGGCCGGCCCACTCGGGGATCGTGGCGGGGGTGGGGATTTCCGCGAGGCTGGTTGCGACGGCGGCGCAGCGACGGGCGGCTTCGGCCACGGAGTCGGGGTGGCCGGGGGCGGGGTCGAAGCCGAGGCCGCGGAACTCAGCCATGGGTGCGGTCCCGTCGGCCGGGATCGCGGCCGGGCACGTGGGCCGGATGGCGGTTTGCGGGGGCGCCGGGTTCGGGGATCCGGTCAGTCATCGGCCCGGCCCAGCTCCTCGGCCGCCGCGGTGTCCGTGGCGCGGTACGCCTGCGCGGCCTTCCGGACTCCGGCCGCCGCGTCGGCGAAGTTCTGCTCCACCGCCCGGATCCTGCCCGACCACGTGGCGGTCAGCGCGGTGAGCGCCGCCGGGACCGGGCCCGGTCCGAGGTCTTCCGGTGGCTCCAGGGAGTCCGCGGCCGAACGGTACTCGTCCGCGGTGTCCGCCAAGCGCCGCGCCAACGCGTCGAGGGCCGACGGGTCCGCGTGGAAGCCGGTCATTCGCCGAACACCGGGGGATACGCCGGCGGGAGGTCGTCGAGCAGGTCGTAGCCCTTCGCGTACTTGTCGCGGTGCTCGGTGTCCTCCTCGCGCCGGGGGCCCTGGCCCGGCGGGTACATGCCGTACCCGCCCGGTGCGCCGCGGCCGTTCGTCCCGCCCGGGCCGAAGCCCGACGTCCCGGCCCCGAACCGGCCCGCCCCCGCTCGGCCGCCTTCGCCGGGCGTCCCGGAGCCGGGTGTCCCGGTACCCGGTGTCCCGGAACCCGGTATTCCGGCCACCGGAACACCGGTGAAGCCGGGACCCCAGCCGGAACCGGAGCCGGCGGGCCCGGCGGCTCCGATGACCCCGTCGAGCACGCCCGGGACCCCGGCGCCGGTGAACGTGGGCGGCAGCGCGGACGCCGTCGACGTCGAGTCGTCCGGTCCGGTGCCAGGCCGGTCCGGCGGCCCTGGCTCGTGGGGGACCGAAGGCGGGCCCGGGTCGTGGGCGACCGGAGGAGCCGGGTCGTGGGTCACCGGTGGCCGCGGTCCGGAGCCGGTGGTCACCGGCGGGGCCGTGTCGAACTCCGGGGGCAGGCGGTGGCGGACCTCGTGGCTGGCGCTCTCGTACTGCTCCATCACCCGGACGGCCGCGGCCTTGGCGTCGGCGGCTTCCTTCTTCGTCGGCAGCTTGTCGTCGAGCAGCTGGTCCAGCATGTACGTCCCCTCGGGGCCGTCGAGCCGCTTCACCGCGTACCCCTGCCGGAACCACCGCTCGGCCCAGTAGTGCACCGGCTCGGGCATCCGGTGCCGGGCTTCGCTGACCACCGACGTGTACTCGTCGAGGCCGGAGCCGACGCGGTGGGCGTTCTCCCCCACCGTCGCCGCCCAGCCGGTCAGCCGATCCACCGAGGCCACGGCCTGGTCCGCCGACGGCCCCTGCCACGACTCCTTCAGCTTCCCGACCAGCGCCGACACCTCGTCGGTCGCGGCGCTGACGCCGGCGGCCACCTCTTTCCACCAGGCCGCGTGCTGGTCGAGTTTCGCCGGGACGGCCGACTGCACCATGTCCCACAGCTCACGGTGCTCGTAGCTGTCCCAGTTGATCCGGCCGAACGTGGCTTCGCGGTCGTTGACGGCCTTTTCGCGGCGGACACGACGGGCCTTCGCCCGCTGCCGCGCGGTCGGGGCGTGGTGCGTCGAGTGGAACTCAGGCATCGACGTCCCCCGTCGGCAGGCCCGCGGCGGCCTCTGCGTCGTTGCCCTGGTGCATCGTCACGACCGTCTCGAGCGTCTGCCGCAGCGTTGCCAGCTCGGCCAGGTAGGACTGCAGCGCGGCCTGGACCCCGCCGGCCTCGGCGCCGCCGCGCACCGCGAACGACCGGCGCATCCAGTGCGCGACCGGGCCCTTGCCGTCGGCCAGGTCGGTGTCGAGGACGCGGGCCGTCTCGAGGTGACGGCTCAGCTCGTCGTAGCGCTCGTCGATCGCCTTCTTGAGGCCCTCGACCCCGTCGTAGTGGAGTTCGATGCGGCCGGCGCTCACGGTGGTCACCGGCCCCGTGACGACCAGCTCGTCCGTCTCGCGCTGCCGCTCGGCGCGCAGCTGCCGCCGCGCGTCGGCCTCGTTCCGCACCGTCGCCATCAAGGTCCTCCTCGCCGCCCAGGGTGTCCATCCTGGCCAATGCCCGCCGCGTTGAGAAGAGCGACCCACCCGGGTGCACGGACGGACAGGAAAGCTGCACGGGCGGATACGACGGGGACCGGAATCGTCCGCGGCATTTTCCGATAATCCTTGACAACGCCGAATCGGGCACTTCGGAATCGGGCCGAAAAGTAACTTTCATCGGCGAATCGGGTGATCATTGACCTGCTCGTCGCCCGCTCTTATCGTGAATGACGTCTCTCCGGTTCGGCAATCGGACCGATTCACGGCGCGGAGCAGCCGCATTCCTGAAGCAGCGCATCCGGCGACGACGGCGGAGGAAAATGATGAAACGGCTGATCCGCGGCCTGCTGGCGCTGGTCCTGATGCTGCCGCTGGCGGTCACGTTCCTGAACACCGGGTCCGCCGCGGCCGCCACCCTGACCAGGGTCACCGACTTCGGCGCGAACCCCACCAACCTCGGCATGTACGTGTACGTGCCCGACACGGTGGCGGCGAAGCCGGCCCTGCTCTTGCTGGTGCACTACTGCAGTGGCTCGGCGGGCGCGATCTTCAACGGCAACGGCCACGACTACGTGACGGCGGCCGACCGGTACGGCTACGTCATCGTCGTGCCCGAGGCCACCCGCGACGGGCACTGCTTCGACGTGTCGACGAAGGCGGGCCTGACCCGCAACGGCGGCAGCGACTCCACCGGCATCATGTCGATGGTGGCCTGGGCGCGCCAGCGCTACAACGTGGACCCGGGCCGCATCGTGGTCAGCGGGTTCTCCTCGGGGGCCATGATGACCAACGTCCTGGCGGCCGAATACCCGGACGTCTTCTCCGCCGGGGCCGCGTTCTCCGGCGTGCCCGCCGGCTGCTTCGCGACCACGGACGGCTCGCTGTGGAACAGCCAGTGCTCCGGCGGGAACATCGTCAAGACGGCGCAGCAGTGGGCCGACCAGGCTCACGCCATGTACCCCGGTTACACCGGCGCCTACCCGCGGATGCAGCTGTGGCACGGCGACCAGGACACCACCCTGGCGTACCGCAACTTCGGTGAAGAGCTGAAGCAGTGGACCGCCCTGCACTCGCTGACCACGACGCCGTCCTTCACCGACCACCCCCAGTCGTCCTGGACGCGGACCCGCTACGGCGACATCGGCACCCGCGCCACCGTGGAAGGCGTCGTCATCGCGGGCACCGGGCACACGCTGCCGCAGGCCGGGATGCTCGCGTACGCGATCTCCTTCCTCGGCCTCGACAGCGGCGGCAGCACCGGAAGCCGCAGCGGTCCGGTGCGCTCGGTCGCCGCCGGGCGCTGCCTCGACGTCCCGGCCCGGTCGACGACGCAGGGCACCCGGTTGCAGCTGTGGGACTGCAACGGCGGGACGAACCAGACGTGGACGGCGACGGACGCCACCGAGCTGACCGTCTACTCCGGAGACACGCTGCGCTGCCTCGACGCCGAGGGCGGTGCCACCAGCCCGGGCACGGCGGTGATCATCTGGGCGTGCCACGGCGGGACCAACCAGAAGTGGCGGACCAACGCCGACGGCACGATCACCGGCACCCAGTCCGGGCTCTGCCTGGAGGCCGCGGCCGGCTCGACGGCCAACGGGACCGCCGTCCGGCTGGGCACGTGCAACGGCGGCCAGAACCAGAAGTGGAGCGGCCCGGCCTCGACCACCGCCACGCGGTGACAACGGCAGCAGTTCCGACGGCACGATCCCGTGTGTCCGAACTGGACTGTTCGGGGACGCGCCCGGCGCCGGAACGGCCAACGGCGCCGAAGCCTCCGGCCCGGCTACCAAGAAGCGTGTCCTCCGTTCGGGGTTATCCCACTCCGGCACGGGTAGGCCTTCCGGTCGAAGCCCGTTCTGCCGACCGAGAGGGAACCGACCATGCTGTCGCTGCGCACCCGGCACCGTCTCCGAGGCGAGCTCTGGATCGTTCCGCTGCTCTGCGTGCTCGCTTCGATCGCGCTGTCCCTGATCACCGTGGCAATCGACCGGGCGTTCGGCGACCGCCTCGTCCCGACCGCCATCACCGGCAAACCGGACGCGGTGTCCACCATCCTCAGCACGATCGCGTCGGCCATGGTCACCCTGACCACGCTCGTGCTGACCATCACCACGGTGGCCGTGCAGCTGGCCATGGGGCAGTTCTCGCCGCGGATCGTGCGGGCCCTGCTCCAGGACCGGGCCAGCCAGCTCGCCTACGGCCTGTTCGCCTCGACCTTCACCTTCGCCATCCTGGCGCTGCGCGAGCTGGACGTCGCGGGCGGCGGTACCGTGCCCGGCCTGACGGTCCTGGTGGCCTACCTGCTGATGCTGGCCAGCATCGTCACCTTGTTCGTCTACATGCACCACTCGGGGAACTCGTTGCGGGCCGCCGGCCTGATCGACCTGGTCGGGGACCACCTCCACGAACAGATCGACCGGCTCTACGCCGACGACGACCCCGCGCCAGCCCCGCGCGACGTCGTCGTCTGCCCCGGCGCCGGGAGCGTGGTCGACCTCGACCGCCGAGCCTTGGTCGCCGCCGCTCGCGACGCCGGCTGCGTGCTCGAACTGGTTCCCATGATGGGTGACTTCGTGCCCGCCGGCGCGCCTCTGTTCCGGATTCACGGGACCGCTGCCGGGCCGGATCACGCGCAGCTCGCCGGGTACGTCGTCCTGGCCGCCGAACGCACGCACGGTGACGACCCCGCGTACGGCTTCCGCAAGCTCGTCGACATCGCCGAACGCAGCATCGCCCAGCCGTTCACCGATCCGACCACGGCGGTCATGGTCATCCACCGCCTGCACGACGGCCTCCGCCAGCTCGCCACCCGGACGTTCCCGACCGGACGGCACCACGACGACCACGGCGACGTCCGGCTCATCGAGCGCGTCCTCGGCTGGGACGGCTACGTCCGCCTCGCCTTCGACGAGCTCCGGCTCGCCGGCGCCGCGTCGCCGCAGATCCCACGCCGGATCTTCGCCGCGCTGCAGGACCTCAAGACTGTCGCACCACCGGAACGGCATCCGCCGCTCGACCGGCAGGTGGAGCTGCTCACCGCGGCGGTCGAGCACCGATTCGACGGGCCCGATCGGGATGCCGTGCTCGCGCCTGACGTTCAGGGTGTGGGTTCCGGAGCCGATCTGAGCACCCGGCCTCGGCCGATCGAGGAGCATTCGGCGAATTCCGCGGCGGACGGGAGGACGGGCAACGGCGCCCGCGTCACCAGACGATTCTGATGCACGAGGCCATTGCGCAGAAACAGAGAACCCACAGGACGATCGGTCCGGACGCCCCGCTGAACTCGATCAGGTTGCCGATCTTCATCTTGATCTTGTCGAACCTCGATTCGAACGCCGTGATGATCAGGAACGACGCCACCGCGGCGGCGGGAAGCCCGATGATGGCCGGGAAGTGGTGATCGACCAGGTCCATGACCCACGGCTCTCGACGCCACGACGCGACTGCCACCGGGAAGGTGAAGACGATCATCTGGGCGGCGCCGACAATACCGCCGATCCACGCCGCGGTGCGCCGGAAATGGCTGTTGTGCGTGGTGCCTTCGTCGTCGGATCTTCGCCTGCTGGGTTCGATGGCCACGGCTGTGAACCGCCGACCGTTCGGGATATGCAACTCGGCGGCCGAAGGTTCACCCGGACGTCGTACCGTATCGCCGCGGCCGGTCCGACAGCGCTGCTGATCGCAGCCGATTCCTTTCCGGGTTCCCCGGGGTCTTCCTGTGGACCCCGACGGCCCACCAAGGCGGCCGTCCCGGAATGAGAGCCGACAGCCGTGAACTTTCCCGCCACGATGCGCGCGTTGCAGCAGACCTCCCTCGATGGCCCGCAGGACATGCGCCTGATCACCGACGCGCCCGTGCCGGTGCCCGGCCGGGGCGAGGTGCTGGTCCGGGTCCTGGCCGCCGGGGTCAACTTCGCCGATCTCTCCCGAGCCTGCGGCACCTTCGGGAATGGCCCGCAGCCGCCGTACCGGGCGGGTTTCGAGGCGGCCGGGGAGGTCGTGGCGGTGGGCGAGGCGGTGACCGGCCTGCCACCGGGGACGCGCGTGGCCGGTGTCGGCGAGGGGGCCTTCGCCGAGTACTTCGTCCTTCCCGCCGCTGCCGCGATGCCGGTGCCGGCGGGCTGGAGTGCCGAGCAGGCACTGGGCCTGGTCGTGAACCGGCCGACCGCGCTCGCCGCCCTCAAGCCGCTCGGCCGGGTGGCAGCCGGGCAGACCGTGCTGGTCCATGCCGCGGCCGGCGCGACCGGCCAGGCCGCGGTGACCCTGGCCAAGCACTACGGCGCGACCGTCATCGGGACCGCGTCGACGGGCAAGCACGACACCGTGCGGGCGCTGGGGGCCGACCACGTCCTGGACTCGCGCGGAGGTCACCTCGCCGCCGACGTCTTGCCCCTGACCGGCGGTGCCGGCGTCGACCTGGTGCTGGAGTCGGTGGGTGGCCCGGGCTTCGCGGCGAGCCTGGCCGCGGCCAAGCCGGTGACCGGCCGGGTCGTTGTCTACGGCCTGGCCGGCGGGGAAGCCTCCCTGACCAACTGGGAGCTGGTGTACCGGTACCCGGTGCAGGTCATCGGGCTCAACATCGGCACGCTGATCCGGAGCGCGCCCGGGATGTTCGGTGAGCTCATGGGCGAGCTGTCCGCACTCGTCGCCGCCGGGGTGCTCGCCCCCGCGCGCCCGGTCACCTACGCGCTGGCCGACGGGCCCGCGGCCCTCGCGGAACTGGCCGCCCGGACGACCACGGGCAAGCTGGCGCTGCTGCCCTGACCCGCGCGTCGATTCCTTTTCCGTGGAGTGCCGGTCATACCGGAGGATGACGTCGACCCACGGGAACGAGGAGCAACGCATGGCAGGCAGACGATCCGCGACGGCGCGCGACCAAGACCGGTTCGAGGCCGAGACCGCGGGGTTCCGCCGGGAGCTGCTGGCGCACTGCTACCGCATGTCGGGTTCGGCGCACGACGCGGAGGATCTGGTGCAGGAGACCTACCTGCGCGCGTGGCGGTCCTACGCCGGCTTCGAGGGCCGGTCCTCGGTCCGGTCCTGGCTCTACGCCATCGCCACCAACGTCTGCCTGACCGCGTTGGAGCCGCGGCGGAACCGGGTGCTGCCCTCGGGCCTGGCCGGTCCCCACGACGGACCCGATCGCCCGCCGGTCCCGGCCGCGCCGGGGGAGGTGTCCTGGCTGGAACCGGTGCCGGACCACTGGGTCGCCGATCCGGCGGCGACCGTGGTCGCGCGCGAGTCACTCCGGCTCGCGCTCGTCGTCAGCCTGCAGCAGTTGCCGGCACGGCAGCGCGCGATGCTGATCCTGCGCGACGTGCTGGCGTTCACCGCGCCCGAAACGGCCCGGATCCTGGGGACGACCACGGCGGCGGTCAAGAGCGGTCTGCAGCGCGCTCGCGCGCGCCTGGCCGAGCTCGAACCGTCGCCCGAGGACCTGCTCGAACCGGCCGACCAGCGGGCACGGGCGCTGCTCGAGGGTTATGTCGCCGCGTTCGAACGCTCCGACGCCGTCCTGCTGGAGCGGGTGCTGCGCGCCGACGCCACGCTGGAGGCGACACCGTTCCGCCAGTGGTATTCCGGGCGGGTGCGGTGCCTGCACCTGCTCGACACGTATGTCCTGGGCAAGCCGGGCGACTGGCGCATGAGCGCCACGACCGCCAACGGCCAGCCGGCCGCCGCGGTGTACCACCGGGACACCGGCGGCGTGCTCCGGGCGCACGGCATCGTGGTGTTGACGCCGACCGCCACCGGCATCTCCCGCGTGGTCGAATTCCACGATCCGGCGCTGGTCGGCACGTTCGGGTTCCCGGGGCGGCTCGCGGCCTGATCCGAGGTTGTCCGTTCACGGCGGTGTCGGAGGATGGACACCTGGAGGTCGGACGGTGTTCCCTGGGGCAACGCAGGATCTCGCCGATGTCCGTCGCACGCCCTGGGGTGGAAATGCGCAGTCGCGCCAAGTTCGGCCGGTTCTTCACCGTCGTCGTCGCGGCGGCCGCCGGTGCCGCGTTGCTGAGCCCGGCGGCCACCGCCGCCCCGGGCGGCCGACCGTCGTTCTGCGGCCACGACCACCGGTCGACGCCGAACGCCGGGTACCTGTGCGCCCGGGCCGGCGACCTGCTCGACGTGCGGATCGGGGACGTGCATCCGACGCAGCCGTCACTGGGCTACGACGAGGTCTACTACAAGCTGGGCCGCTACACGCTCGGCAAGGACGCGGTCAACAAGAAGTTCGACGACTGGTGCGAGGCCGACGGCCGGATCGCCGCGGCGTCGGTGTCGCCCGGGGCTCGCCTGGACGACCCCTCGTCGTTCACCTGCCAGCTGGCGGTCGGCGCGGAGACGGCGGACAGCGTGGCGGCGATGAAGACGGTCGTGATCGGGCCCTGCGGGGAGCCGTTCCTGACCGACGGGCACCACACGCTGACTTCCTTCGCCGAAACCCCCGACGGCGGCCTGAACCTGCACGTCCGCCTGCGGGTGCTGGCGAACTACAGCACGCTGACCCGCCGGGACTTCTGGGCGCGGATGCAGGAGCACAAGTGGGTGTGGCTGCGTGACGCGGACGGCAACCCGATCACCGTGAACAAGCTCCCGAAATCCGTCGGGCTGCACAACTTCGGCGACGACCGGTTCCGCGGCCTGCTCTACTTCGGCCGCGACATCGGGTACACGCAGAACACCCTGCCGTTCCAGGAGTTCTACTGGGGCGCCTGGCTGCGCGACGCCGAACCGGTCGACCTGAGCACGTGGCACCCCGGCGACCTGGCCAGCTACCTGGCGACGGTCCAGTCGGTCACCAAGGCGATGGTCGCGTTGCCCAAGGACTCCGTGGTGGACAGCGGTTTCACGGCCGCGGACCTCGACGCCCTCGACGCCTGGAACGACGGCGCGGCCGAGGCCAAGGGCGAGTTCGGCAAGCTGAGCAAGCCCTACACCGACGCCAAGCCCGGCAAGCTCGCCTACGCCTTGGAGTACAAGAAGGTCCACGGCCTCGGGTGAGCTCAAGGGGCCGCCTCGTGCAGGCCGGTGAGCCGGGTCAGGGCGGCGAAGCCGTCGTCGGTGCCGGGCCAGTAGGCGCGGACGGCCTCGAGTCCGGCGCGGCGGACGACGCTGCGCAGGACGGCGGTGACGATGATGGCGTCGTCGGCGTAGCCGAGGACGGGGATGAAGTCCGGCACGAGGTCGACGGGCAGGGCGAGGTAGGCCAGCAGCAGCCCGAGCCGGACGCGGACGCCGCGGGGGAGGGTTCTGTCGGCGGCCAGGCGCCGGATGAGGCGCAGGACGTCGGGCAGCAGCCGCAGTGCTTCCCGCAGGAGCCCGCCGCGCGGCCGGACCACCAGCAGCGCCGCGACGAGCACCAGCCAGGCCAGCAGCAACGCGGCGGCCAGGCCGATGAGCAGGTCCCACCCGGTCATCGCTCGCCCACCGTCGGCAGCCGGGGTGCTTCGGCGTGCAGGGCGGCCTCCTCAGCCGGCGGCGCGGCTGAGGTCGATCTCGGCCCACACCGTCTTCCCGGTCGGACGTTGCCACTGACCCCACGACACGCTCATCGCGTTGACCAGCTTGAGCCCGTGCCCGCCGTCGACCGCGGCCGGGCGGGGGCAGGCGGGGTCGACGCACGTGTCGTCGACTTCGACGGACAGCCAGTCGCGTTTGCGCAGGAGCCGGACCTGACGGGGTGGCTTTCCGTGCCGGAGCGCGTTCGACGTCAGCTCGTCGACCACCAGCAGCGCGTCGGCTCGCTGGACTTCGGGCAGGTCCTGCAGCAGCCGGCCGGCCCAGGCGCGCACCCTGGCCAGCTCGGCGAGGTCGTCGGCGACCTCGAGGGCGATGACGCGCAACGAGTCGTCGACGTCGGTCGTCTGCTGTTCGGTCGGCATCGGGGCGGGACCTCTTCCTGATCGCGGCCGCACGCGTTCCGTGGAGCCGATGTCGCGGGGATTACCCGGTGGCCGGGCGGGCCATGCGCGTGATTTCGCTTCCGGGTCAGCGGAGCCGGGCCACCAGCGCCAGCCAGGTTTCCGCTTCGGCGCGGTCGCTGTGCAGGGGCAGGACGCGGTCCAGCTGCAGCAGCTTGACCGGCCGGATGATCGCGCGCTGCGTGGCGATGATCGCGCACGGGATGCCGCGGGCGTGGGCGTTGGTGACGGCTTCGAGCAGGACCGACAGGCCGCCGGAGGAGCAGAAGCCGACCGCGTCGAGGTCGATGATCAGCGCGCGGGGCCGGAGCTTCAGTTCGTCGTCCAGTCTGTCTCGCAGACGCGGTGAGGTGGCCAGGTCGAGGTCGCCGGTCACCGTCACCGCCGTCGCGTCCGCGGTGGTGGTCACGGTGATGCGGGTGCGCGCGTGCCGGCCCGTTTCGATGTCGCGGTGGTGGCTCGTGACGGTGCTGGGCATGGGGACCTCTCGTCGGTGCGAGAGGGTTGGTACGCCGCGCCTCCCGCGGTGGCGGCCCGCGGGGTGGGCAGGCCGGACCGGTTCGGGGGCGGCTGGTGGTTTCAACCGCGGCCTGGAACGCCCGAAGCGTGTTCCAGACCGAACGGGTACTGCCCAGGTTGCCGGGAACTCAATCACGTCTCGGCCTGGATTTCGGCGATGGCCGGGAGCAGCGCTTCCCCGAACTCGGCGGGCCGGGCGACCGGGAAGTCCTGCTCGACCGGCAGACCTGGGCTGAGCCTCGTCAGCCGGCTTCCCAGATGGTCTTGACGCGGCTCATGAACTCGGAACGGCTGCCCGCGGCGATCGCGCCCATCCGGGTGCGGTAGCAGTCCAGGACCGCGTCGAACCGGGTGGCGTGCAGGAACTCCCGGACGGCGGGCCGGTCCCCGGTGACCACCCGCACGCGCGACATGCCGGCGCTTTCGTGCACGGCGAGGATCGCGCGCGCCCCGCCGACGGACAGGAAGGACAGCCCGGACAGGTCCAGGAACAGCACTTCTGGCGGGTATGTGGTGTTGAACAGCTGGGCGGCGGCCTGTTCGAGCTTGAGGGCCGTGCCCGCGTCGAGGTCGCCGTAGAGCACGAGGACGACGCCGTGGGAGTCGCGGTGCGACTGCACCACATCGAGCCGTTCGTGCCGGCTGGGCCCGGTCATGGCCGCCACTCCTTCGGTCTGGCGCCGGCGCTCGTCGCGAAGTCGTGGGTCATGGTGCCACACCGTCCCTGAGTCAGGTATGGAGGTCGTCGGCTTGGACTACCCGATCGGGGGTGGCGCAAAACGCTGTCAGGGGAGCGGATCCGTTGATCAAAGCCAGGAAAAGCTTCGCGGCGGGCCTTTGCGGCACCCTGCCCCGGTCGGCCCTCGTAGGTACCGCCTTCGATGTCACGGGTGCGGGGCAATGGCACCTCCGACCTTGGCCGGAGGTGGTCCGGTGGGCTAGCGTCGGGTCATCGGGGGCGTCGGTGCCGGCCAGCGCGGACTTCCGGCCCCCTGCGTCCCGCCGGCGGCCCGCGGCGAGACGGAGGCGCAGTGGAGATCGGGGTCGCGCTCGAGGTGAGCAAGCGACCGGCGAGCGCCTTGGTGACGGTGTCCGGTGCCCTCGACCTGGCCGGCTACGGCTTTCTCCGCGACGGGTTGCTCAAGGTCGCGGCGGACGGCCCGCCGCGCCTGGTCGCCGATCTCGACGCCTTGGCGATCGGTGAACTGTCGCCGTCGACGGTGTTCCCGTTCGTCGCGAAGCGGATCGCGGAGTGGCCGGGCATCCCGTTCGCCGTGGTCACCCGGCAGCCGCAGCAGCTCGACGCCTTCCACCGCCACGGAATCGAGCGGTTCGTCCCGGTTCACCCGGATGTCGCCGCGGCGGAAACCGCGCAGAAGACACCGATCCGGTGCACGGCGCGCCGGGTCCTGCCGCGCGTCGACGACGCGACGACGCTGGCCCGGACGTTCGTGCGGGACCACGCCCTGCAGTGGCAGGTGCCGGAATTCATCGACGCCGGCACGCTGGTGGCCGGCGAGCTGGTCCGCAACGTCCTCGAGCACACCACGTCCGACCCCGACATCCGGCTCGACCTGCGCCGCCGGCTGCTGTCGGTGTCCGTGGCCGACGACAGCGACCGGCCCGCGGTGCTCATCGAGCGGGCCGACATCCGCGAGCCGGGCCTGGGGCTGCGCATCGTGGCCGACGCCGCGCGCGCGTGGGGGAGCAGCCACCGCTGGTCCGGCGGGAAGATCGTGTGGGCGGTCTTGAAGTCCGAACGCACGGAGTCCTGACCGCGCTAGTTCCGCGTGTTCTTCGCAGCGGGCTCGGTGAGCGGCAAAACGCTGTCCAAGCAAGTGATCGCGAGCAAGCGGGCGATCGCCGCGGTCGGCCGGAGCTTCAGGCGGGTACCCGCCTCACCGGCCGCCGTGGTCAGGGCGAGCAGGGTGCGCAGTCCGGACGAGCCGCAGAACGTGACCGCGGTCAGGTCGATCGTCAGGCGCCACGGCCGGGCCGTCAGCACTTCACGAACCTTGGCCCGCAATTCGGGACTGGTCGCCAGATCCAGTTCCCCGGACACCGCCACGGTCACCACACCGGGCTCGTCTTCGGTGATCCGAGCGTCGAACGGCACCGCGACCGCGGCGGCAAGCGGGGCGCCGGAAGGACTCTTCTGCGGCATGGAACGCTCCAATTCCGTCGAACGGCCTCGAGGAATGTGAGACAGCTCGTGCTTGAACCGAATGGCTCACCATAGGCGATTCTCGTCCGGCGAAGAAGTGAATCGGAGCCGACGAATGCCCGCCTCACCGTTTCAGGGGAACCGGGGCTCTTCTCCGGGACGGGTGCCGGTCATTCCGGCGACGGTCCGAGGCGCGAGCAGGGTGGCCCAGACGACCTTGCCGCCCGCCCACGTCCGGCCGCAGCCCCAGGCCCGGGCGAACTGGGCCACGAGTTTGAGGCCCAGCCCGGGTTCTGTCGGCGTGTACCGCTCGTGCAGCTCGGCCGGCCGCGGATCGTCGTCGGCGACGGCGATCGTGCAGATGCCCCGGCGGAGGTCGACGCGGACCTCGGGGCAGGAGCCGGTGTGCTGAAGAGCGTTTTCCACCAGTTCGGTGACGAGCACGAGAGCGTTGTCGATCAGTTCGGGAATGCTCCACGCTTCGCACATTTCGGTGACGAAGTCGCGGGCGAGACCGGGGGTCTTCTCGGAGCGGGGGAAGCTCCGGACCACCCGCCGGCGCTCCGGATCGCTGAATCCGCGCTCGGCTTCGGCCGCGTTCCGGTGCACCGGTGCGTAGCGGGCCATCGGCAACCGGGCGAGCAGCGCGTGCTGTTCCGGCCGCTCGGTGACGAGCGCGAGCGGGATGCCCGGCCAGTCGCCCAGCCGCATGGCCACGAGGGCGAAGACGCTCAGCTGCGCGTCGTGGGCGAAGCCGAGCCCGGAGACGTCGGCGATCAGGCCGTCCGGTGCCTCGGTGGCGGCCTTGAGCAGGCCGTCGCGCACGGCGGAGTGGGAGCCCAGGTCGAGGGTGCCGGTCAGGGTGAGCACCGTCGAACACTCCCGCCGGATCAGTTCCAGCTGCACTTCAGCCATGACCCTCGCCTTTCCGCAGCCGTCCGATCCGGCCGCAGCGGGACGCCAGGGGAGTGGCACGTCGTCGTCTTCGTCCGATCCAGAATAGCCGGTTCCAGCCCGACTATGCGTGCGTTCTGATCCGCGGCGTCACTCACTTTCGACGGGCGCGAGCGTGGTGTGCTTGCGGACGAGGGTGGCGGCGATGTCGGCCAGTTTGACGTTGAGGTCCTGGGAGGCGCGGCGCAGCAGGTGGAAGGCGGCGTCGGCGTCGATGCCCTGGCGTGCCATCAGGATGCCCTTGGCCTGCCCGATCACGTCGCGGGAGGCGATCGCGCGGCGGAGGTGGGTGCGTTCGAGGTCGGCGATCTCGGCGCCGCGGGCTTCTTGGAGGGCCAGCGATGCGTGGGTGGCCATGAGCAGGGCGCGGTGGCGGTCGGTTTCGGTGATGCCGCCCCGGTGGGCGTAGATGTTGAGGGCGCCGCCGAGTCCCGCGCGCCGGGTGGGCAGCAGGGCGGTGGAGAGCACGGCGCCGAGGCCGTGGGCGGTGGCGACCGCGGCGAACTGGGGCCAGGCCGAGGTCCGGGCGAGGTCCTGCTCGAGGGCGTAGGCGGGGCCGCCGGGGTGGGCGGCGTCGAGGCAGGGCCCGGATCCGGTGCGGTACTGGACGCCGTCGAGGTCCGCCGCGATGTCGGGGATTTCGACCGGGGTGAAGTAGCGCCCGCCGGGGTCGCGCAGGGTGATGCTGACCAGACGGGCGTGCGGCACGACGATCGTCGTCGCCGCGACCACGTGCTGCATGGCCTGGCCGACGCTGGTGGCGTCCAGCAGGATCCGGGTGAGCTCCGCCAGCTGTTCGCCGAGGTGCCGTTCGCCGGTCGGGGCCGGGGCGGCGGCGAGGGCCGCTTCGACGCTGGCGTGCACCGGGAGTGCGCCTGCGGGCAGGCTGCGGTGCAGGATCGTGGCGTTGAGCGCGCCGGGGTCGAGCAGGACCGCCGCGTGGACGCCGTCCTGCGCGCGGCGGGCCGCGAACTCGCCGAGGGCCCGGACCCCGGCGGCGGACAGGAAGTCCACGTTCCGCAGGTCGAGCACCACGAGGTGCGGCGATGGGAGGGTGACGGTCGCGTCGAGCAGCTTGCCCATTGTCGCCTGCGCCGTTTCGGCGCCGAGCGTCCCGCTCACCCGCAGGAGGAGGGCCTGCTCGGCGTCCATTGCCACGACCTCGGCTCCGGTACTCATGGTTCACCTGCCCATCCTGGTAAAGGGGCCGGATACCCGGCATGGCGCGTTCGTAATCCGGCGATGAGGCGGCCGGCCCCCGAAGTCCGGTCAGCACTACCGGAACTCGTTGCGAGAGCCGGAAATCGGCGTGCCGGCCGCAGTGGACATCGTGCGCTGGGCCGCGACGCACGGGATCGACCGGTTCACCGGGCCCGCCGGAAGGGCGCTGTGGTTCAGCCGAGCTGCCCCGTCGTCACCCGGGCGTGGAGGTGCTGCAGGGCCGTGAGCACTTCGTGCCGGCGGTACCAGTGCAACCAGGCGCCGGCCTCCCGGCAGAGCTCGTGCACCCGGTCCCACTCCGGACCGCGGAGGGCCGGACCCGGGGCCTCGTGCAGCGTGGTCAGCACGCCGGCGCAGCCCGCGGTGCGGTGCTGGAGCGGGATGCTGCGGGCCGTGGCGAACCCGGCGCCGAGCAGGACGCGGCGGGTGGCCGGCCGGTCGTACAGCGGGTCACGGGCGATGGGAGCGCTGGTCACGGTCGCGCCCCTGACCAAGGCGGCCGTGCACGTCGACTGCTCGCCTTCGAGGTGGGCGAACGCTTCGGCGAACTCCGCGCCGAGCCCGTGGCAGGCGGCCAGGCGCAACCCGGTGTCGGTATCCCCCGGTAGCTGCGCGTACCCCGCCGCCGCGCCGGTGCAGTCCAGCGTGGCGTGCAGCAGCAGTTCCAGGACGGTGGCCGGAGTCTTCCCGGGCCGGTCGCCGTCGAAGCGCAACGGCGGCGCCGGGCGCTGCAACGGGCCGATGAGCCAGGTCCGGTCGCGCGGGCGAGGCAGTTCCACGAGCGCTTTCGCCAGGACGAGCAGCTTGATGTTGTGGTGGCGCGAGGCGTACCGCAGCAGCCGGAACGCCTCGTCCATGTCGGCCAGCCGGTAACGCTCCTGCACCATGCCCAGTGCCCGCGCGATGACCGGCCGCGTGGCGAGCTTCGTGCGCAGGTCGGCGAGTTCCTGCCGCAGCCGGTCGAGCTCCGCCGGTCCGTCCGGGGCGAGGCTGCGCAAGGCCTTCTCCGCCGCTTCCAGCGTCACGTAGGTGTCGAGCACGTCGGTGGCCTGTGCGGCGCGCAGGACCCGCAGCACGGTGCCGGCGCCGGTCACCACCCGCAGGCACCGGCCGTCGGCCGCCAGGGCGTCGGCCACGGCGTGCAGCTGCCGGACGCCGGGCGCGGTCAGCACGGTGACCCGGCTGAGGTCGAGCACGGGGTCCGGGACGCCGGCGGCCAGGTCCCGCACCCGGTCGCCGAACCCGGGTCCGGCGTTCAGGTCCAGCTCACCGGTCACGACGATGACCGGCCGCTCGCCGGCGGGAACGGCTTCGGCCGACCACAGCGGAGTCCGCACCCCGCGCTCAGCTCGGTCCACGCGTATCTCCTGACGCCGGAACTACACGCCTACCCGGATTCGCGAACGGCGAAACCTCGGCCCGCCGGACAGGCCTCCGCAACCGGTCCCAGGTGTCCGGAGGTCGCGGCGGTGCCGGGCGAAGCGGCCGGTCCCTCTCCGGCGGGGTGGTGCTGTTCGCCGTGAGATGACCGGCCATCCCGGCGGGGCCGGGGTAGGTGGCGCCGGCGGCGTTGCGGCGGGCGGTGAACTTCATCGACGCGCGTGCCGGGCGGCCGGTGCGGCCGGCGGGGACGGGCGCCCGGGCGTGCGGTACGCGTTCCGGCGTCGGTCTGCCGCCGTTCACCCCGTCGGGTCCGGTGGGCGGTCTGCGGTGGCTCTGGTCTGAACCGCCACGGACCTGGCCTCCGGAACTCGGGCCTGAGGGCCACTGCCTGGCGACTTGCCGCCATTCTGCTCCCCGGATCACCGGCGTGGCCAGTGGCGGAAGCCGCAGAGGGCTGTCGCCACACGTTCGGGTGAACGGAGGGCGCGGAGGGTTGTCGTCTTGGCCGCACCCGTCCGTGGCAGAAAATCTCCTCTGGCCGGAGTAGACATTCGATGACAGGCGGGTGTAATCTTCTGCTCGTAGTGAGAGAGAAAAGGTCATACAGGCGCGGGAGAGGACGAAACTGCCCGCGAAGTTGAGCAGCAGTACCGAGTAAGTGGGAAGTACCGGAGAGAAGGGAACGGGAACATCATTGGATCGCCCGCGGCGGCGGAGTAGTGCCGCGCGGGTGCCGCAGTCCCATCGAGTTCGGAGGTGGTGCTCGGTCACGAATGAGCGATCCCCGCGAGGGCCGGTTCCCGGCCGGAAGCGGGTGCAGAACGCCGGCGGTCGCGTCGGCTGACAATGGTGAAAATCCCTACCTTCGAGGACCCCGGGTGCCGCAGTGGCGCCCGGGGTCCTCTGTGATGCGGAGGTGGAATGATTCCTGACCGACCAAGACCGGCTGCGCCCGGTGCGGCCGACAAGTTCGACGACGAGCACTACCCCGCCTACACGATGGGCCGGGCCGCCGACCTGCTCGGCGCCACGCAAGGATTCCTGCGCAGCCTCGACGAAGCCGGGCTGATCACCCCGCAGCGGTCCGCCGGCGGGCACCGCCGGTACTCCCGCCACCAGCTGCGGATCGCCGCCCGCGTGCGGGCGCTGGTCGACGAGGGCACCGCCATCGACGCCGCGTGCCGCATCGTGTCGCTCGAAGACCAGCTGCACGAAGCCAGGCAGCAGAACTCCCGTTCCCAGCCCGCCGACTGACGCCGTGGGTGTGCCGCCCTCACGGCGGTACACCGGGGAACGCCCGGAGACGCACTTTCGCCCGGGCAAGGTGGTATCGGCAAGTCCTGGTTGGCCCCGAGCCCGAAGATCATGCTGGATCGGTGGAACGGAACGAACTCGCGGACTTCCTCCGGCGCCGGCGCGCGCTGCTGCGGCCGGAGAACGTCGGGCTGCCGGCCGGTGCCCGGCGCCGGACACCCGGGCTGCGGCGCTGCGAGGTCGCCCAGCTCGCCGGCATGTCAGCGGACTACTACGCCCGGCTCGAGCAGGGACGCGGCCCGCAGCCGTCCGTCGCGCTGCTCACCGCGCTGGTCCGGGCACTGCGGCTGGCGATCGACGAACGCGACCACCTCTTCCGCCTCGCCGGTCACCACGCGCCGCCCCGCGCCGGCGGTGACGAGCACGTCAGCCGCGGCCTCCTGCGGCTGCTGGACGGGCTGGAGGGCTTGCCCGCCCTGGTCGCCTCCGATCTGAACGTCGTGCTCGCGCAGAACCCGATGGCCGATGCGCTGCTGGGGGAGCACACGCGGTTCCGTGGTCTCGCCCGCAGCTGCACCTACCGGTGGTTCACCGGTCCGGACCTGCGCGGGCGGTACCCCGCCGAGGACCACGAGCACGAAAGCCGGGCGCAGGTGGACGACCTGCGGGCGACCCTCGCGGCCCGTCCCGCCGATCCCGCGGCGGCACTGCTGGTCGAGGCCTTGCGCGGGGAGAGCGCGGAGTTCGCCGTCCTCTGGGACCGGCACGACGTCGCGGTCCGGCGCAGCGACCGCAAGCGCATCCTGCACCCCGCGGTCGGCCTCGTCGAGCTCGACTTCGACGTCCTGGCCACCGACCGGCAGGACCAGCGCCTGATCGTGTTCTCACCGGCGCCGGGCACCGCGGCCGCCTCCCGGCTGGAACTGCTGGCCGTGCTCGGCCGAAAGCAGTTCACCTCGTGACCGGGCACGCCCGGCCGGAGGAAGCCGTGTCTCCTCTGCGGCGGCTCACCGCCGCGCTCGGCCTCGCCCTGCTCGCCGCGGGCGCCACCGCTCCGAATGCCCTGGCGGCGCACCGCACCCACCTGGGTGAGGTGCGGGTCGTCGCCCGCTTCGACCGGTCAGCGGGCCAGGCGGCCGAGAGCATCGCCGTGGAACCCGGGGGAGGTGTGGTCATCGGCATGATCCCCGCCCGCCAAGTGGTCCGGGTGGCGCCGGACGGGGCAGTGCGGGTGCTCGTGACGATGCCGTTGCCGCCCGGCGGTGGCGGAACCACCCCGGTCGTCGGGATACCCGTGGTCACCGGGGTCGCCCGGTCGGACCGCGGCGACGTGTACTTCCTCTACTCCGCGGGGGAGGGCGGGCTGACCGGGATCTGGCAGGTGCGCGCCGGTGCGCCCCGGCTCGTCGTGCCGCTGCCCGCCGACACGATGCCGAACGCCCTGGTCATCGACGGCGAGCGGGACCGGTTCCTGGTCACGGATTCCACCGGCGGCCGCATCTGGCAGGCCCCGCTGCGCGGCGGCGCGGCGTCGGTGTGGTCGGCGGACCCGGCCCTGGCGCCCGATGGCTTCTTCGGTGCCAACGGCCTGAAAGTCCACGACGGCGCCGTGTGGGCGAGCAACTCCGACCGCGGCACCCTCGTCCGCGTCCCGGTGGTGGCGGGCGGCGGCGCCGGCCCGGCCCGGGTCCGGGCCACGGGACTGGCCGGCATCGACGACTTCGACTTCACCGGCCGGGGCACCGAGATCCTCGCCGCGATCAACCAGAGCAGCAAGCTCGTGCGCGTCGGGCCGGACGGCGCCCAGGAGACCCTGCTCGACGCGGACGACGGCATGGAAGGGACCACCGCCGTCGTCGTGCGGGGGAACCGGGTCCACGTCACCAACGGCGCCAACCTGGCCGGTGACAACCCGGACCTCCTGCTCGCGCGGCTGCGGCGCTGACGGTCAGTCCGGCGACTCCGGCAGATCGGACAGGTCGAGCACGAAGCGGTAGCGGACATCGTTGCGCCGCAACCGATCGAGGGCTTCGTTCACCTGCGCCGACGGGAGCACTTCGACGTCGGCGGTGATGCCGTGCTCGGCGCAGAAGTCCAGCATGGCGGCGGTCGCGGGGCGGCCGCCGCTGCCGGCCGAGGTCAGCTTCTTGCGGCCCACCAGCAGGTCCATCGTGTCGACCGTGACGGGTCCGAGGTGACCCAGCCGGCTGAGGATGCCGTCCACGGCGACCAGGCCGAGGTAGGGACCGAGGTCGTGCGGTGCGGAGATCGTGTCGATCACCACGTCGAACCGGTCCCGGGCGGCGGCCAGCTGCTCCGCGTCCGTGGACACGACGACGTCCTCGGCGCCCAGCCGGCGGGCGTCGGCGGCCTTGCCCGCCGTCCGGCTGATGACGGTCGTTTCCGCGCCGAGCGCGACGGCGAACTTGACCGCGAGGTGCCCGAGACCGCCGAGGCCGGCCACCGCGACCCGCGTGCCCTTGCCTGCTTCCAGGCTGCGCAACGGTTCCCACACGGTGATCCCGGCGCAGAGGAGGGGCGCGGCGGCCGCCGGGTCGAGCCCGGCGGGCAAGCGGTAGGCGAACCGGTCGCGGACGACGTACTCGCGGGCGTACCCGCCCGCGGTCGTCGAGCCGTCGCGGCGGTCGGTGCCGCCGTAGGTCAGGGTGGGGAACTCCCGGCAGAAGTTCTCCTGGCCGGCTTCGCACATGACGCAGGCCCCGCACGAGTCGACGATGTTGCCGACGGCGACCGGGTCTCCGACGGTGAACCGCGTGACCTCCGAGCCCACGTCCGTCACGACGCCCGTGAACTCGTGCCCCGGGACGAGCAGGCCACCGGTGTGCGCGTCGAGGGAGTGGACGTCGGTGTGGCAGACGCCGCAGTAGTCCACCCGGACCGCGATGTCGTCCGGGCGCAGGTCCCGGCGGTGCAGGCGCACCTGCCGCAGCACCGCGGCACCGCCGTCGGTTCCCCAGGCCGTGGTCATCCGCATGACTTCTCCTCCAGCAAACAGACTGTTCGGTCTATTTCACCGTAGCGACGGCTTCGGGAGAAAGCAAACCAACCGTTCTGTTTGGTAGGGTCGCCCGATGGCCGACCACCCCACGACCGCTCGCGGCACGGCGACTCGCGACCGCATCCTCGAGGCGGCGACCCGGGAGTTCGCCGAGTACGGGATCGCGGGCGCCCGCATCGAACGCATCGTGAGCGCGGCCCGGACCAACAAGGCGCAGCTCTACGCGTACTTCGGCAACAAGGACGGGCTGTTCGACGCGATCTTCTTCGCTTCGCTGGAGCGGATCGTGAACGTCGTCCCGATCGACGCCACCGACCTCGCGGACTGGGCCGTGCGCCTCTACGACGAGTACCTGCGCCGCCCCGACCTGATCCGCTTGGCCACGTGGGCCCGCCTGGAACGGCGCCCGGCCGGTCACCTGGTCGCGGACGCCGACCGGCTCGACGACGAAAAGCTGCGCGCGATCGCCGCGGCGCAGGCCGAGGGGCTCGTGCGGCCCGGCGACCCGTTCGACGTGCTGGCGGTGGTCATCGCCATGTCGATGGCGTGGTCGCCGGTCAGCAACGTCTACGCGGCGACCGCGGACGAGCCCCGGGAGCGGCACGACGAACGCCGCGCCCTGCTGCGGGAGACCGTGCGGCGAGCGGTGATGACGGCCCCGTGATCGACCTGCGCCGCCTCGATCCGGCGCTCGTCCGGTTAACTGGATCGTGACAGGAGGGCGAGACCGGAGGTAAAGCGAGCGGCCGATGCTGGCTGCATGAGCGAAGCCGAGGTACCGCCGAAGACCGCCCAGCGGGCGAGGGGCTCGATGAGCCGCGAGCTGATCGAGCTGGCGGCGCTGTTCGTGGCCACCGGCGTGGCCGATCTGTTCGTCAGCACGTTGTCCCACAACCGCGTCGGACCGGTCCTGCTGTTCGCGCTGGGCGGGCTCATGGTCGTCACCGCGGCGTGGCGGCGGTGGTGGACCCACCGCCCACGGGCGCAACGGGAGCCGGGCGGCGGCGCTGATCCGCTGCGGGCCGGGGTGGCGTGGCGGGTGCGCGCCACGATGCGTGACGTGCCGGGCAGCTTGGCGGGCGTGACGGCCGCACTGGCGGCCCACCGCTACGACATCATTTCGCTGCAGGTACTGGCGGTCCCGGGCGGCGTGGTGGACGAGTTCTTCGTCCGCGCACCGAAAGCGGCCACGGCCGCGGACATCGCCACGGTCATCGAACTGGGAGGTGGCCGAGACGTCCGCGTCGTCCCGGCGGACGTGCACGAGTTCGTCGACCTGCCGACCCGCGTGCTGACGATCGCGGCCGCGCGGGAACCGGATCCGGTGCAGCTTCTCCTGGCGGTGTTGGGCGAGTGCGACGTCGAGAGGAAACCGTGGGGGCGCCGTGGGAAGGGTGCTGGTGAAGGCATCGACGGAACGGTGATGCGGCTGGCGGATCTCGACGGTGATCTCGTGGTGCGCAGGCCGCAGCTGCCGTTCACACCGGCGGAATTCGCGCGGGCGAAGGCAGTGCGGGCGCTCCTGCGGCGTCTCACCTCGCCACCCACCGCCACGGTGTCGTGAACGTTTCGCTTGCCGGAGTATTCCGCCGTGCCACGCGAACCGGCCGCGGTCCGCGCTGCGGTCAGGCTGCGGTCAGGCTCTGGTCAGGTCCGCCGACACCGTCCAGAGGCGTTCTGCGGTAGCCGGGTCGAGGGCCCATTCCTTCACCCCGTGCGGGTGGTCGGCGAGTTCGGCGTCATCCGGCACCCGGTACGCTTCCCGGCCGTCGTCGAGGTAGTGGCCACCCGTGTGGGCGAACTGCGGTGCGACCGCCGCGACGATGCTCGTGGCCGCTCCCTGTTCGACCGTCTTGTAGGTGAAGATTCCCGCTGCTTCGGCCGCGGCCAGGGATTCCTTCTGGGCCGGCGTGAAGTTTCGCTGCAGTCCGGTGGCGACTCCGCCAGGGTTGACCGCGTTGGCGTAGATTCCGTCGGCCGCCCAGCGGCGGGTTGCTTCCACCGCGAACAACGAGTTCGCCGTTTTCGATTGTGCGTAAGCGAGTTGAGGGTCGTATGCGCGGTTTCTGAAGTGCAGGTCGGCGAAGTCCACGCCGGCACGCATGTGGGCGGTGGAGCTGACCGAGACGATCCGGGCCTCGCCGCGGTCGGCGGCGCCGCGGGCGAGGGCCGCGTGCAGACCCGTGGCCAGTGCGAAGTGGCCGAGGTGGTTCGTGGCGAACTGCAGTTCCCAACCCCCTGCGGTGTAGGCCGGCCCGCCGGTGACGATGCCCGCGTTGTTCACCAGCAGGTGCAAGGGCCCCTCCCACTCGCGCGTGAACCGGCGGACGGACTCCGGGTCGGCGAGGTCGAGCCGGACGGCACGGGGTCCCGCGGCGGCGGGGTTCCGGACGGCCGGGGTCACCTCGGCTCCCGCGGCGGCCAGCGCCCGCGCCGTTTCCGCGCCGATCCCGGACGACGCCCCGGTGACGATCGCGCGGACGCCGGTGAGGTCGACACCGGCCAGGACGTCGTCCGCGGTGCTGGCCGCATTGAACGGGGTGGTCATGAGCGGGGGAGTGGTCACGTGGCCGACTATACAGACTGAACAAAACTTGTATAGTGAGGGTAGAGGCCGTAGAGTGGCCGGATGAGCGTTTCCGAAGCTCCGGCCGAGGCCGGCCGCCGGGAGGCGGTGCTCGAGTCGGCACTGCTGACGTTCGCCCGGCACGGCTACCGGAAGACCTCCATGGAGGAGGTCGCGCGCGCGGCCCGGATTTCCCGGCCGGGGCTGTACTTCCTGTTCGCGTCCAAAGAGGACCTGTTCCGGACGGCGGCCACCCGGGCGATCGAGCAGGACCTCGCCGCGGCCGAGGAGATCCTCGCCGACCCCGGAAAGCCGTTGCGGGAGCGGCTGCTCGGCGCGTTCGACCGGTGGGCCGGCCGTTACGTCGGGCCGATGAGCCGGGACGTCCCGGAGGTGATCGAACAGAACCCGGACCTGCTGGGGCCGATCACCCGCACGGCGCCGGAGCGTTTCGAAGAACTCGTCGTCGCCGCGGTGGGCGGCGAGGCGGCAACCGGTGTCGCGCAGACGTTGATCAGCGCGTCGGTCGGGTTGAAGCACCAGGTGGAGACCCGGGAGGAGTACCTCGGCCGGCTGGCCACCGCCATCGGCCTCCTCGTGCGCTGAGCTTCCGCGCAAACAGTGCGTTCGGTGCGACAATGGCAACCGTGCTGGCAACCTTCGGGGAGTCGTCGGACGTGACCCGGGTGGTCTTCTTCATCAGCGTCGGCGCCTTCGCGACGGGCGAGCTGGTGCAGGCGTTCCGCACGCGTCGCGGTGCGAAACTCGTCGATGTCCGCGCGGAGATCGTCTTCAGGGTGATGTTCTTCGGCGCGATCCTGTGGTGGCCGGTCGGCCGCGCGGTCTTCCCGGACGCCGGCATCGGCGGAGCATGGCGGTTCCCGCTCGGGACGGTGATCGGGTGGCTCGGCCTGGTCCTGCGCTGGTGGTGCTTCGTCAGTCTGGGCAAGCACTTCACCGTGACGCTGCAGACAAGCGAAGACCAGCCCGTCGTGCAACGCGGTCCCTACCGGGTCCTGCGCCATCCGAGCTACACCGGCCTGCTGCTCGTCTTCGCCGGCGGCGGCCTGATCGCGGACAACTGGGTCAGCGCCGCGGGTGCCGGCGCTGTGTTGCTGGTCGCCCTGCTCTACCGCGTCCGCATCGAGGAACGCGCCCTCGAAGCGGTTCTGGGCGACCGCTACCGGCAGTTCGCCGCGAGCCGGGCGCGGCTCGTTCCCTTCGTCTGGTGATCGGCGGCGCGGCGGTGATCACAGCCCCGCGGCAGTGGTGTTTGATGTCCGCGTGGAGCAGAAGAAGTCGTCCGAGCGGCTGGTGTTCTTCACCGATGCCGTGGTCGCCATCGCCCTGACCTTGCTCGTCCTGCCGCTCACCGACCTCGTGCCCGAGCTGGTCGCCGAGCACAAGCCGGCGGTCGAAGCCGTCACGCACAACTGGTCGAAGATCGTCAGCTTCCTGCTCAGCTTCGTCGTCATCGGGCGCTTCTGGGGCGTGCATCACCGGATCTTCGAGCACGTGCGGTCGTACAGCCCCGCGCTGATCCGCGTCAACTTCTGCTGGCTGCTGACGATCGCGCTGCTGCCCTTCCCGACCGAGCTGATCGGCGCCTACCAGTCCGAGCGCTTCACCGTGCTGTTCTACCTCGGGACGCTGCTGGCCAGCAGCCTGTGCCACACGACGATGGTGTTCCTCATCCGCCGGGACCCGGACATCCGCGGGGACGCCGAACCGGTGTCGGACGAGGTGTTCTGGAACCACGCGCTGAGCTCGGTCGTCTTCGCGCTCGCGGTCGTGGTCGGGTTCATCAAGCCGCCCTTCGGCTATTACGTCCTGTTGCTTCTGCTGTTCCCGGCCCGGATCGCCTTCTGGCTGCGGGCGCGCCGGTAGGTCGTGCGCGAGAAAGTTCCGGGCTGAGGTACACGGGACGCCCGCGGCCGTCGTCTTGGTAGTGATGGCTGACTACGAGGACTTCGTCCGCGCGCACCTGCCACGGCTGCTGCGCTACGCGACGATGCTGGCCGGGGAGCGGGAACAGGCCGCTGATCTGGTGCAGGACGTGCTGGTCAAGGTGTACCGACGGTGGTCGCGGGTCAGCGACGCCGACCACCCCGAGCGGTACGTCCTGCGGATGGTGACCAACGACTACCTGTCCTGGCGGCGCAGCCGGTCGGCCCGGCTGATCGCCGTGGGGGAGCCGCCGGACGCGGCCGGGCCGGACGACTTCGCGTCGGACCACGCCGCGCGGGAGGACATGTGGCAGCGGCTGGCGCGGTTGCCCCGGCGGCAGCGCGCGGTCGTCGTGCTCCGGTACTACGAGCAGCTCGCCGACGCCGACATCGCCGACCTGCTCGGCTGCGCCCAGGCCACCGTGCGGGCCCACGCCCGCAAAGCCCTGACGACCCTGCGACACGGCCTGAGCATCGACCGGATGGCCCAGGCGAGGGAGAACTGATGGACATCGAGAACCTGATCAAGGACACCTTCACCGCCCACGAGCCCGATGCCCCCGACAGCGACCGGGTGCTGGCCGCCACGCGTCAGCGCCTCGACCGCAAGCGCGCCGCGGTGAGCCCGCCCCTCGTGGCCGGCGCCGGGGTGGCGCTGCTCGTCCTGGCCGCCGGCGCCGTCGTCGCGCTGAACCGGCCCACACCCGACGACCAGGTCGCCACCGGAGCCGGTGCACCGGCCGAACCCGCCGTCGAGGCACCGGCCAAGCCCGCCGTCGCGGAGCTGCCCATGCCCTTCTCGCTCGGCTGGCTGCCGCCGGGCGAGGTCGACTACCTCGCGCGCCGGATCAACACCGGTGGCACTGCCGGCCACCCCGACAAGCCGGTGTACGGCGGCGAATACCTGCTGACCGTCACGTCCGGGTCCCGGACGCTGCTCGTGGACGTGGCCGAAATGCGGATGATGCCGCCCGAGGAGGCCTCCTTCAAGTCCGGCCCGGGCCGGCCCGTCACCCTCGCCGGGCGGGCCGGTGTGGAGAGCTCGCACTCCGGCGGCCCGGGCGGCTACGAGGTGTACCTGACCCACCCCGGAGGTGGCTCGTTGTACGTCAACGTGGCCGCGCAGCCGGGGAGCACGGCCACGGCGCAGCAGCTGACCGACGCGGGCCGCCGCGTCGCGGAGAACGTCGCCTTCCCGGGCAAGACCACGGTCACCCCGACGTTCGGCCTCGGCCAGCTGCCCGGCGGCCTGCGGATGTGCACGTTCGACGTCGAAAGGGGCATCTCGGGCGGGACGCAGACGGGTTACTCGGTGGGCACGTGCAGCACCATGCCGCCGATCCAGGTGCACACCGGCGAGGCAAGCCAGGTGCGCGGCACTGCGGGGCGGCCGGTCCAGGGACACGCGACCCGCTACGAGGACGAGAAGGGTTACGGCACGCTCTGGGTCCTCAAGGCCGTCCGGGACACGCCGATCGCCGTCGCGGGGGCCGGCACGCAGGCGGAGCTGTACGCCATCGCCGACCACCTCGTCCTGCCCCGCTGAGGTCCCGTGGGTCCTCTTCGGACGCCACCGAGGAGGACCCACGGCCGGCTCGCCGCTACCCGGCCGTGCGAAGCGCGCCCGCGGTCGTGCTGCCGAGGAAGTCTTCCAGGACCTCGGTGAACCGCGCCGGCTGTTCCTCGGCCACGTAGTGACCGCAATCGTCGAGGACCACCTCGGTGACGTCCCCGGCCGCCGGCCGCATCGTCTCGGCGACCTGCGGGCCGCAGTACCGCGCGCCGCCGACGGCGAGCACCGGCAGCGTCAGCGGGGTTTCCTTGCGCTTTTCGTTCTGCGCGATCGTTTCGTCCAACGCCCGGTAGTACCCGAAGCTCGCCCGCAGCCCGCGGGGGTCCGCGACGATCGCGTCCACGTAGACGTCGACGGCGTCGGAGGGAATCGCGGCCGGGGTGGCGGCCTTGGTGGCGAACTGGGAGCCGAAGAACAACCGCTCGCGCCCCCGCACCAGTTCCTCGTTGAGGCCGTCGAGCCGGTTGAAGCCGAAGTGCCAGAGCCGCTGGTTGACCGCGGCGGTGCCGAACACCGACGGGGCCGGGGTGAGGCCGGGGATGATGGCGTCGACGACGGTCAGCCTGCCCACCCGCTCGGGGTGGTCGGCCGCGAGGGCGTACCCGGTCCACATGCCGACGTCGTGGCCGACCACGTCGAACCGGTGGTGCCCGAGCGCGGTCATCAGCGCGGCCAGATCGGCGGCCATCGTGCCGGCGTCGTAGCCGTCGTCGGGCTTGCCGGAGAGCCCGGCCCCGCGCGGGTCGACGGCGACGACGGTGTGCCGGCGGGCGAGGGCGGGCATCACCCTCCGCCAGGCGTACCACGTCTGCGGCCAGCCGCCGACCAGCAGCAGCGGCGGGCCGTCGCCGCCGGTGACCGCGTGCAGCCGCAGCCCGTCGAGCTCCACGAGCCTGCTGGTGAAGACGTCGGTGAATCCCTCGGGCAGCGGCAGCGAGCTGAGGTCCGCCGTCATCTTGGAACGTTCGGTACGACTTGTCATGGGGGTGACCATAGCCATGATGGAACGATCGGTGCAAGATGTGTAGGCTGAGGAACCATGGCAGGCCGCAAGCAATTCGACGTGGACGAGGCGTTGCGCCGCGCGATGCACGTCTTCTGGCGCTGGGGCTATTCGGAGGCCTCGATCGACCGCCTGACCGAGGGCACCGGCCTCGGCCGGAGCTCGCTCTACGGCACCTTCGGCGACAAGAGCGCCCTGTTCCGGGAGAGCCTGCAGCGGTACGCACAGACCTACCACCCGCGGTACGAGCGGGCGCTGGCCGGCCCGCACCCGGACCCGAGTGCCGTGATGGCCGCCTACCTGCAGGTCACCCTCGACCGCATCGCGGATCCGACGGTCCCGGACGGCTGCCTGGTCACGGTGTCGGCCACCCAGTTCCCGGCCCTCGACCCGGAGAGCCAGGCGATGGTCCGCGGCCTGATCGACGCGTTGCGGGCCATGCTGGAGCAGGCCTTGCTGGCGGCGGGGGCCGACGGGCGGGAGGCGGCCGAGCTCGCGTTGTGCACGTTGGCCACGAACAAATCCCTGGCCGTGCTGAGCCGTGCCGGCTTCTCCGGCGAAGACCTGGCGACCGTCGCCGCAGCCGTCGCCCGCATCCCGCACGGTCTCACCGGCGAAGGGCCGCCGCGGGGCGCGCGTGCCGGAGCAGACTGCCCGCCGGCGCGATGACAGGGGCCGATGCCCAGGACCACTGACGGGCCGGTGCCGCCCGTGCGCCCGTCCCGGGCCCGGTCCACCACCGGGGTGGCCAAGGCCGCACCGACGATCCCGGTCAGCGGCCACAGCGCCAGCAGCGACGCGGGGGTCGAAGAACGTCTCGCCCCGCAAGACGTACATGACGCTCGGCCACGCGAGTCCGGTGACCGCGCTCAGCAGGAACGCGTCGACGGGGTCGATCGTCCACAGTGGCCACGACTCGGCCAGCGCGCGCGGCGGCGGTGCGCGGGACCGGGGTGGAAGCCGAACAGCACGCGGACGCGGCCGCGCACGGTGGTGTCGCGGGACAAGGAGCCGATTCAGCGCGGACGTGCCTCCCGCGCAGCGCGCCGCGGTCGAGTCGGCCCGGCCACCAGCTGCACCCCGATCGCGGCCACCAGGAGCAGGAGCGCGAACCACTGCGGCGGGAGCGGGAACGGGTTCTCCCGCCGGACGCGGTTTCGTCGGGCGCGAGCTCGGCCACCGCCTGCCGGTCCGCAACCGGCTCACCCGTGGGGCAACCACCCTCCCGAGGCACGACAACGCCGCTATAGCCGACCGGTGCCCGTTCGTCACCCACGCCGGCCCGCGTGATCCGGCAGCGGCGTTGTCCGCGATGTGGGAACCCCCGTTCCGCCTGCCGGGGCGGCTTAGGCTGCCGGACGTGACGACGCTCGACGAATCCGGGGCGGCCACCGCTCTGCCGCTGATCGACATCTCGCGCTTCCGCGACCCCGCCGCCGACCGGGCCGCGTTCCTCGCCGAGCTGCGCCGGGCAGCGCACGAGGTCGGCTTCTTCTACGTGGTCGGGCACGGCGTGCCGGACGCGCTGACCCGCGGGATCTTCGACGTGGCCAAGGAGTTCTTCGCGCTGCCGGTCGAAGAGCGGCTCGCGATCGAGAACATCCACTCGCCGCAGTTCCGCGGCTACACGCGCACCGGCCACGAGTACACCGGCGGCACCCCCGACTGGCGGGAACAGATCGACATCGGCCCCGAACGCGAGCCCGTCGCGTCCGGCGGACCGGCGTGGCGGCGGCTGATCGGTCCCAACCAGTGGCCGCCGGCGCTTCCCGGACTGCGGGAGACGACCTTGGCCTGGCAGGCCGAGGCCCTGCGCGTCAGCCGTGAGGTGCTGCGGGCGCTCGCCGCGGCGCTGGGGCAGGACGAGGGCTACTTCGACGCGTGGTTCGACGAAGAAGCGTCCACGCACGTCAAGATCGTCCGCTACCCGGGACGGCCGTCGGCGGAGCAGGACCAGGGTGTCGGCGCGCACAAGGACTACGGCTACCTCGCGCTGCTCCAACAGGACGACGTCGGCGGCCTGCAGGTGCGGGCGGCCGACGGCAGCTGGATCGACGCCACGCCGATCCCCGGCAGCTTCGTGTTCAACATCGGGGAGATGCTGGAGATCGCCACCCAGGGTTATCTGAAGGCGACGCACCACCGCGTGGTCAGCCCGCCCGCCGGGGTGGAGCGGTTCTCCGTGCCGTTCTTCCTCGGGCCGCGGCTCGACGCCGTCGTGGAACCCCTCGAACTCCCGGCGGAGCTGGCGGCCGGGGCCAAGGGTGTCAGCCAGGACGCCGACAACCCGCTGCACGCCGCCTTCGGGGAGAACGCCTTGGTCGGCTGGCTGCGCTCGCACCCGAAGGTCGCCGAGCGCTGGTGGTCCGATGTCCTGGCGGAGCGCGGATGACCGCGTTCGAGACCCGCCAGATCCACGCCGGCGCCCGCCCGGACCCGGCGACCGGCGCCCGCGCGACGCCGATCTACCAGAGCACGTCGTTCACCTTCACCGACGCGCACCACGCCGCCGAGGCGTTCGCGCTGCGGGACCTCGAGACGCACGCCTACACGCGGCTGTCCAACCCGACGACCGCCGTCGTCGAGGAACGGCTGGCCGACCTCGAAGGCGGGGTGGCCGCGGTCGCGGTGGCCAGCGGCCAGGCCGCGTCGACGCTGGCGCTGCTGAACATCGCCCGCGCCGGCGACCACGTCGTCGCGGCCGCGAGCCTTTACGGCGGCACGTACAACCTGCTCGCCTACACCTTCGCCGACCTCGGCATCGCGGTCGACTTCGTGCGCGACCCCGACGACCTGGCGGCATGGCGCGCCGCAATTCGGCCCGAGACCAAAGCGCTGTACGCCGAAACGATCGGCAACCCGCGCGGCAACGTGCTCGACATCGGCGCGGTCGCCGAGGTCGCCCACACCGCCGGGGTGCCGCTGGTCGTCGACAACACCGTGCCGACGCCCTACCTCGCGCGGCCACTGGAGCACGGCGCGGACATCGTCGTGCACTCGACGACGAAGTTCCTGTCCGGGCACGGTACCGGCATCGGCGGGATCATCGTCGACGGCGGAAAGTTCGACTACACCGCCGAGCCCGGACGCTGGCCGCAGCTGACGAATCCGGATCCCAGCTACCACGGACTCGTGTTCGCCGAGGAGTTCGGCGAGCTCGGTTACGCCCTGCGGCTGCGCACCAAGCTCGTCCGCGACCTCGGCCCGGCGGTCTCGCCGTTCAACAGTTTCCTGCTCCTGCAAGGCATCGAGACGCTGTCGCTACGGATGGAGCGGCACGTCGAGAACGCCAGGGCAGTGGCTGCGTGGCTCGCCGGACACCCGGAAGTCGAGGCGGTGCACTACGCCGGGCTGCCCGGCAGCCCGTGGCACGACACGGCCAAGCGGTACCTCTCGCTCGGTGTCGGCGCGGTCGTCGCCTTCGAGCTGAAGGGCGGTCTCGAGGCCGGACGCCGGTTCGTCGACCGGCTGCGGCTGTTCAGCCACCTCGCCAACATCGGGGACGTGCGCAGCCTGGTGATCCACCCGGCCTCCACGACACACGCCCAGCTGGACGCCGAGCAGCAGCGGGCCAGCGGGGTCACCCCGGGCCTGGTCCGGCTGTCGGTCGGCCTCGAAGGCGTCGACGACCTGCTGGCCGACCTGGCGCACGGACTGGAGGGGCAGTGACGGCCGAGTTCACCGGAAGCCGCGGCAAGATCCACTATGGACACTGGACGCCGGCGGAACCCCAGGCGCTGGTCGTGTTCTTCCACGGCCTCGGCGAGCACATCGGCAGCTATGAGGCACTGGCCGGGGCACTCACGAACGCCGGGTTCGCGGTCTGAGCCCTCGACCACGCCGGCGAGCGGGTCGGCCCGTGGGAGCTGCGCAAGGACCCGGTGAGCGGCCGACGGCGGCCCGGTGGCGCAGGGCAACGTCGGCGCCGGAACCGGCGCGGTCAGCGCCCAGATGAAAGGGGGCGTGGGGACCGCGAGCGCGGTGCTGCCGGACGGCACGGTCGTCGCCGCACTGGCCGTGCTGAATTCCCACCACCCCGCGGTGGACCCGGCGTCCGGGCTGCCCTACGGGTACGCACTGGGGGCGACGTCCCGGCGGGGCGCGGCCTGGCGGGAGTTCCCGGTGTACGAGCCGGACGAAGCCGCCCGCGCCGCGGCGCGGGAGCGGCTGGCGGCGTCCATCCGCGACCGGGACACCCGGACCCCGTTGAACACGGTGGTCGGCGTGGTCGCGACCGACGCCGCCCTCGACGCGGGGGCGGCGTACCGCCTGGCGGGCGCGGGCCAGGACGGGCTGGCGGTGGCGATCCGCCCGGCCCACGGCATCGCCGACGGGGACACGGTGTTCGCGGTGGCCACCGGCACGAGCGGCGCCGGCGCGACCCCGGAGCTGTTCGGGGCCGCGTCGAACGCCTTCGCACGGGCGATCGTGCACGCCGTGCTGGCGGCGGAGTCCGTGACCACGGGGTGGGGGCACATCGCGGCCTACCGCGAGCTGTACGCCGAGGCCGGGTGACGTCCGCGGTCCTGGTCGTGCTGGGCGGGCTGCCGGGCACGGGCAAGACCACGGTGGCGCGGCCGCTGGCCCGGGCACTGGGCGCGGCCTACCTGCGGATCGACACGATCGAGCAGGCCCTGGTGGACTCCGGTGAGCTTCGTGCGCCACCGCGGGCGGCCGGGTACGTCACCGGTTACGCCCTGGCCCGCGACCAGCTCGCCAACGTTGTTTCCGTCGTCGCCGAGTGCGTGAACCCGCTGAAGATCACCAGGGACGCGTGGCGCGCGGCCGGGCACCGGGTCCTCGAAGTCGAGCTCGTCTGCTCCGATCACCCGGCTTTGACGGCTTGGGCCCTGGTGCTTGCCAGCTCGTGGAGCAGGTCGTTCACCGGCGTCGGCGTGCCCGTTTCCCGGCCGAGCCGGACGACGGTGCCGGCCCACGCCTCCAGTTCCGAAGGCCGGCCGGCCCGGATGTCGCGCTGCAGCGAAGTGGTGCCGTCCGGCGGGAGCTGGTCCAGGAACGCGATTTCCGCCGCCACGACGTCGTCGGCGAGCCGGATGCCCTTGGCCCGTGCCACCTGCGCGATCTCGGCCATGCTGTCCGCGATCAGCCGGCGGGTGCCCGCGCGGGCGCGCAGCACGCCGTAGGGGGCGTCGGTGACGGTGCCGATCGCGCCGAGCGAGGCGAGCGCGAGGAACTTCTCCCAGAGCGCGGCCCAGACGTCGGTGGCCACCACGGCGGTCAGCCCCGCCTCCTGCAAGGCGGCCCGCAGCCGGGCCACCCGGTCGCTCGGCGCGTTGTCCCACTCGGCGAAGGTGAGCTTCCCGCCGCCGAGCTGCCGGACGCGGCCGGGACCGTCGAGGAAGGCGATGACTTCCACGGCGCCGGGGAGGACGGCGTTCCGGCCGACGACCTCGGCCACCTGTCCCGGCGCATCGACCCCGTTCTGGGTCGTGACGACCGCGGTCTCCGGGCCGATCAGCGGCTTGGCCGCGGTGATCGCGGCCTCGAGCTGCCAGGTCTTGACGGCCAGCAGGACGAAGTCGACCTCGCCGATTTCCCCGGGGTCGTCGGTGGCCTGAACGGGGGCGATCGTGAAGTCCCCGGCCACGCTCGTGACGGTCAGACCGTTCTGCTTCAGCGCGGCGAGGTGCGTTCCGCGCGCCACGAAACCGACGTCGTGCCCGGCCGCGGCGAGGCGGCCTCCGAAGTACCCGCCGACGCCGCCGGCGCCGATCACTGCGATCTTGAGTGCCATGGCTTCGACGTTACCGGTTGAAGGGGTAACTGGGTAGCTGTCCCGGACTGCGGGCACCGCTCCGGCTTCGTGCGGTGGCGGCCGAGGCTCCGGAGTGCCCACGTGGGCAGTGCTGGGCCCGGGTGAGCACGGCCGGACGTGGAGACCGGGCAGGGGCGCCGGGCAGGCTGCGGGAGCGCGGCGGGCTATGACCCACCTCACTTGCTTCGAATTCGAAGCAGAGGTACTGTCCTTCACAGATGCTTCGAATTCGAAGCAGTAGACGAGAGTGAGAGTCCGATGAAGGCAGTGCGTTTCCACGAGTACGGCACGCCCGAAGTCCTGCGCTACGAAGACGTCGCCCTCCCGGTGCCCGCCGCCGGGCAGGTGCGGGTCCGGGTGGCCGCGACGAGCTTCAACTCGGTCGACGGCAACATCCGCGGCGGGTTCATGCAGGGACCGATCCCCGTCGCCCTGCCGCACACCCCCGGCCTCGACGTCGCCGGCACGGTCGACGCGCTGGGCGAGGGCGTCGGGAACGTCGCGGTCGGCGACGAGGTGATCGGCTTCCTGCCGATGGACAAGCCCGGCGCGGCGGCCGAGTACGTGCTCGCCCCGGCCGAGGTGCTGACGCCGGCGCCGAAGAGCGTCCCGCTGGCCGACGCCGCCGCGCTGCCGCTGGTGGGTCTCACCGCGCGGCAGGCCCTGTTCGACCACGGCAAGCTGACCACCGGCCAGCGGGTGCTGATCAACGGCGCCGGCGGCGCGGTCGGGAACTACGCGGTGCAGCTGGCCAAGGGCGCCGGCGCCCACGTCGTCGCCACGGCGAGCCCGCGCAGCCGCGCCGCGGTCGAGGCGGCCGGCGCGGACGAGGTGGTCGACCACACCGCCGGCTCCGTGACCGCCGCCGTGTCCGAGCCCGTGGACCTGGTGCTCAACCTCGCGCCGGTCGACCCGGCGGAGCTGGCCGCGCTGCTCACCCTGGTCCGGCCGGGCGGTGCACTGGTGAACACGACCGTGTGGATGCCGGCGCCCGGCGACGACGAGCGCGGCGTGCGGGGCATCGACCTGTTCGTCCGCAGTGACGCCGGTCAGCTAGCGCAGCTGGTGGCACTGGTCGACGCCGGGGAACTGCGCGTCGAGGTCGCCGAGCGCGTCGCGCTGGCCGACCTGCCTGCCCTGCACGCCCGGCCCGCGGTGCACGGCAAGGTCGTCGTCGTCCCGCCTGCCGCCTGACGCCTGCCCGCATCCCGATCACGACAACCTGAGAAAGCAGCGATCATGGCACTGAGCTTGGACCCCGAACTGGCCGAGGCGCTGGCCCCGATGGCCGGCGCGATGGCCGAGACACCGCCGCCGGCGGTGGGGGACATCGCGGGACGGCGCGCCCTGTGGGAGCCGATCATCGGCGCCGCGGGAGCGGCCCAGCCGATCCCGGACGACGTCAAGACCACCGAGTACCACGCCACCACCGAAGACGGCGCTCGGATCACGATGCGCTGGTACGTCAAGGAAGGCGCGGCACCGGGCTCCGCCGTGCTGTTCTTCCACGGCGGCGGGTACATCTTCGGCCACATCGACCTGTTCGACGGGCCGGTCTCCCGGTACGTGTCCGCCAGCGGGGTGCCGATGCTGTCGGTCGAGTACCGCCGGGCTCCGGAGCACCCGTTCCCCGCGCCGCTCGAAGACGCCTACACCGCGTTGCGCTGGTTGCACGAGCACGCCGACGGACTCGGGGTCGACCCCGGGCGGATCGGGGTGATGGGCGACAGCGCCGGCGGGGGCATGGCCGCGGGGCTGGCGATCCTCGCCCGCGAGCGCGGCGGCCCGCGGATCGCCCGGCAGATCCTCGTCATGCCGATGCTCGACGACCGTGCGCCCACCCCCGACCCGCACATCGCGCCCTACGTGCTGTGGTCCTACGACGACAGCCGCACCGCGTGGCCGGCGCTGCTGGGGGACGCGGCCGGTGGCCCCGACGTCCCGGCGACCGCGGCGCCGGCCCGGCTCGAGGACGCCACCGGCCTCCCGGCCGCGTACATCGAAGTCGGGCAGCTCGACGTCTTCCGCGACGAGGACCTCGCCTACGCGGCCAAGCTCGGCCGCGCCGGGGTGCCGGTCGAATTCCACCTGCACCCGGGCGTCCCGCACGAGTTCGACTCGATCGCCTTCGGCGCCGACGTCGCCCGGCGGGCCGTCGCCGACCGCGTCCGGGTGCTGAAGTCGATCTGAACGCCCGGCACCACGAAGGAAAAGTCATGAGCGACAAGAAGATCATCGCGGTACTGGGTTCGACCGGTGCGCAGGGCGGGGGACTCGTCCGGGCCATCCTGGACGACCCCGACCGGCCCTTCGCCGCGCGGGCGGTCACCCGGAACGCGGACTCGCCGAAAGCCCGCGCGCTCGCCGAGCGCGGCGCCGAAGTGGTGGAGGCGACCCTGGACGACGAGGAGTCCCTGCGCAAGGCGTTCGAGGGGGCGCACGGCGCCTACGTGGTCACCGACTTCTGGGAATCCATGTCCGCCGACGTCGAACTGGCCCAGGCCGCGACCGCCGCCCGGGCCGCGAAGGCGGCCGGGGTCGCTCACGTCGTCTGGTCGACCCTGGAGGACACCCGCGACGTCATTCCGGTGGCCGGCCGGCGGGTTCCGGTGCTGCAGGACCGCTACACGGTCCCGCACTTCGACGCCAAGGCCGAAGCGGACGCCTTCTTCCGCGACTCGGGTGTCCCGACGACCTACCTGCGGAGCACGTTCTACTGGGAGGGCTTCGCCCAGGGCTCCGGACCGGTGCGGGGCGAAGACGGCAGGCTCGTGTTCACCCTGCCGATCGGCGAAGCCCGGCTGCCGGGTATCGCGGCCGAGGACATCGGCCGCACCGCCTACGGGGTGTTCGCCGCGGGCGACGAGTACGTGGGCAAGACCGTGAGCATCGCCGGTGAACACCTGACCGGCGCCCAGTACGCCGCCGCGTTCGCCGACGCACTGGGCGAACCGGTCGGCTACCGGCCGCTCACGCCCGCGGAGTTCCGCGCCCTCGGCCTGCCCGCCGGGGACGAGTTCGGCAACATGTTCCAGTTCTACGTCGAAGGCGAGCGTGACTTCGTCGCCGCGCGCGACCTGGCCGCGGTCCGGGCGCTCAACCCGCGCCTGCAGACGTTCCGCGCCTGGCTGGCCGCGCACGTCGAGGCCGTCCGGCCGGCTTGACCGGCGCCGGGGTTCCCCGCGCTCAGCCGAGCAGGGCGCGGGGCAACGTCTCGTTGAGCCAGGCCTCGGAGGTGTCCAGCGGCCACCCGAGGTCGTCGGTGCGGATGAAGTAGGCCGCGTTGCACAGGTGCAGCCAGAGCAGATCGGTGGCGTGGCGGACGTCCACGCCGTCGCGGAGCGCGCCCAGCTCCGCCAGCCGGCGGGCGGTCAAGGCCAGTCCGCCGCGCATGCTGTCGTGCGCGATCCGGAGGACCTCGCGCACGCTCGGCTCCCGCGGGGCGGCGGCGACCACCTGCCGCATCAGGTCCGACCACCGCTCGAACTCGACCCGGGAGGCGTGCACGACGAAGCCGACCAGCTCCCGTGGCTCGTCGATCGACGCGATCCGGGCGAGGATGGCCGCGACGTCCTCGCCCGTGGTGCCGGACTCGACCAGCGTCCGGAGCAGTCCGTGTTTCCCGCCGCCGACCGCGTAGACGGTGGCCGGAGCGACCCGGGCCACCCGGGCGATCTCTTCGACCTTCGTGTCGAAGTATCCCTTGCGGACGAAGAGGTCGCGTGCCGCGTCCACGATGGCCTGGCGCGTGAGCCGGGCGTACTCGCTCCGCCTGCTCGACGGGGCACTGGCCTCGCGCTCGTCCTCCACGGCGTTGATCATAGCTGCTACTGTTCAGGAGAGTCAGCTCTGATGAACAGTGTCGGCTCTTCTGGGCCTGGGTGGAGGAAGGTCGGGTGGGTACGACGGGTCTGGCGGGCCGCCTGGCCGAGGCGCGAAGCCGGGCGCTGGTGGGCCGGGAGCCGGAACGGGCGGTGCTCGACCGGATGCTGTCGGGGGCCGCCGACGCGCCGCTCGTGGCGTACGTGCACGGTCCCGGCGGCATCGGCAAGTCCTCGCTGCTGCGCCACGCTGCGCGGCAGGCGGAGCTCGCGGGGCGGCGGGTGGTGCACGTCGACGCCCGGTTCCTCGACGCTGATCCGCGTCGCCTCGAGGAGGCCGCCGTTCCGGTCTGCGCCGAGCCGGGCACCGTCCTGCTCCTCGACACCTTCGAGCGGTGCCAGCCGCTCGAAGCGTGGCTGCGCGACACCTTCCTGCTCCGCCTGGCCGACGGCGCGCTCGTCGTCCTGGCGAGCCGGATCGCGCCGGACGCCGAGTGGTCGCTGGACCCGGGCTGGGCGCCGCTGTTCGCGGAGCTGGCCCTGTCACCGCTGGACGTCGCGCAGTCCGACGCGCTGCTCGCCGCCCGTGGTGTCCCCGCCGACCGGCGCCCGGCGTTCGTCGCGTTCGCCGGAGGCAGCCCGCTGGCCCTCTCGCTCGCCGCGTCGGTGCCGCTCGCGGCGCCGGACGCGCCGTGGGAGCCGACCGAAGGCGTGCTGACGACGTTGGTCGACCGGCTGGTCGGCGACGTGCCCACCGCGGCCCACCAGCGTGCTCTCGAAGTCGTCGCCCAGGCGTACGTCACCCGGGAATCGCTGGTGCGCGCGGTGCTGGGGGAGGGGGAAACGCCGGCGGTGTTCTCCTGGCTGCGGCAGCAGCCCTACGTCGAGACCACGCCCGAAGGGCTGCACCCGCACGATGCCGTGCGGGCCACGCTCGCGGCCGACCTGCGCTGGCGCGACCCCGAGCGGTACGACGAGATCCGCGTCCGGATCTCGGTCGCGGCCCTGCAGGCGGTGCGCGCCGCCACGGAGGACGACGCGCTGCTGCGGGTCGCGGAGTGGATGTTCCTGTGCCGCCCCCGGAACGGCCCTGAGCACCCGTACGACTGGCGGGCGCACCCGCACCTCGAAGACACCCCGCTGCGCCCGGCCGACGTGCCCGCCGTGCTGCGCATGGCGGCGGAGACCGAGGGCCCGGCTTCCGCGGCCGCGGTCGCCCATTGGGTGCGCCGCCAGCCGGAGGGGTTCCGCGTCTACCGCCACGCCGGGTCCGCCACCCCGGCGGGGTTCATGGCCACCCTGCAGCTGACCGCGTCCCTGCCGGAGGACCGGGCGGCGGACCCGGTGATCGCGGCGGTCTGGGACGCCGTGGCGGCGGTCGCGCCGCTGGGGCCGGGTGAGCACCTGGGTATCCGGCGGTTCGCCGTCGAGCCGGGACGGCACCAGCGGCCATCGCCCATGCTGGACCTGATCAGCCGGCGCACCATCGCGAAGGAGATGCGGACCCGCGGCCGCGCGGTGGCCTTCACCGTCTTCGAAGACGGTGACCGGTGGCGGGACTACCTCTTCGAGGCCGGCCTGCGCGAGATCGCGGCCGTGGACGTCGGCGGCCGGCGCCAGTGCGTGTTCGGCCGGGACTGGCGGCGGCAGACGGTGGAGCAGTGGGTGGAGCACCGGGTCCAGACGGTGGCCACGCCGGTGGCCACGTGGCCGGCCACGCCGCCGTCCGGCGCGGCGGAGGACCACCGGCGCCGCGCGGCGTTCGAGAAGGACGTGCTGGAGGCGCTGCGGATGTGGCACACCCCGAGGGCCTTCGCGACCAGCGCGCTGCTGCGGTCGTCCCTCGTCCCGCCGGGCTCGGCCGACCCGGCGGCGGACCTGCGCGCGGCCATCACGACGGCCCTCGACGCCCTGCCGGTCGATCCGGCGGGGGTGAAGGCACACGAAGTGCTCACGGCGACTTACATCGCGGCTCCCCGCACGTTGAAGGCGGCCGCCCGGCGGCTCGGGGTGCCCTACGGGACTTACCGGCGTCACCTCGCGGCCGCCAAGGCGCGGCTGGTCGAGCAGTTGCTGACGGGCAGCTGATCCACGCCTTCCGTCAGGCCCGCCGGCCGCGGCGGCGGGACGTCGCCGAGCGGGGCGGGGTCGAGCGCATGTGGTCGCGCACCGGGGCCAGCAGGGCGGCCAGGGTTTCGACGTCAGCGGCGGAGAGCGGCTCGAACAGCAGGCCGCTGACCACCTCGACGTGCCCGGGCAGCACTTGGGCGAGCCGGGTGCGGCCGGCCTCGGTGATGGTGACCTCCGTGCTGCGCTCGTCGTCCGGCGACGGGGTGCGCACGACCAGGCCCGCCTTCTCGAGCAGGCTCGCCTGGTAGGTCAGTCCGCTGCGGCTGTAGACGACGCCGTCGGCCAGGTCGGTCATGCGGTGGCTGCCCGTCGGGGAGTCGCCGAGGCGGGCCAGGAGCTGGAACTGGACGTAGCTGAGGTCGCCGGCGTCCTTCAGCTGCTGCTCGACGGCGTGGCGCAGCAGGCTGGTCACCTCGATCAGGTCGAAGTAGGTACCGAGCTGCACGGGATCGAGCGAAGCGGCCATGGCCGCAGTCTACTGCTTCGAATTCGAAATTCCGGGCGCCCTCGGAGGCGGGTCTCCTCCCGCCACCGGGCGCTCACACCAGCAGGCGGTCGAGGCAGAGGTTCAGCCCGGCTTCCAGGTGCTCGGTGGACCCGGTGGACAGCAGAACGGTGACCCCGCCCTGGATGGTGCCGACCAGGGCCGCGGCCGTGCGGTCGGCGTCGAGTTCCGGGTCGGCCTCGCCGGCCGCCTGCGTGGCCTCGATGCCGGCCCGGACGCACGCCTGCCACCGCCGTACCAGTTGCGCGGCAACGGCTCGGGACGCGGGGCTGTAGCGGCCGACGTCGGAGATCAGCACCCCGAGCGGGCAGTACAGCCCTTCGTCGCGGTACTGGGTGATGATCAGGTCGCGCCACGCTTCCCAGGCCGCGCGCGAGGTGAGTTCGTCGAGGTACGGCTGCTGTCCTTCGAAGACGCGGTCCGCTTCGTGTTCGGCGACGGCCAGCAGGAGCTGCTCCCGCCCTTCCGGGAAGTAGTGGAACATCTGGCCTTTCCCGGTGCCACTGCGCCGGCCCACGTCGTCCAGGGTGATGGCGTTCACGCCGCGTTCCCGGATCTCGGCCGCGGCGGCTTCGACGATGCGCCGTCGGGTGGCCGCGCCCTTCTTCGTGGTCATGGCAAAAGTGTACTTGCAGGTACATTTTTCGCGGCCTAGCTTCGGTCGCATGAAAGCGATCGTGATCACCGAAGCGGGTGGCCCGGAAGTGTTGCGGCTGCAGGAGCGGCAGGCGCCTCGGCCGGGCCCGGGAGAGGTCCTGGTGGACGTCCGGGTGGCGGGCGTGAACTTCTTCGACGTCGGGATCCGCCGGGGACGGCTGGCCGAAGTGCCGGGGATGGAAGGCGCCGGCGTGGTGGCGGCGGTGGGCGAAGGGGTCGGCGAGTTCGCCCCGGGAGACCGGGTGGCGTGGCTGGCGATCGAAACCCACGCCGGCTACGCGGAGCAGATCGTGCTCCCGGCGGCCCAGGTCGTCGCGGTGCCGGACGCCATCGACGACGAAACCGCGGCCGCCGTGCTGTTGCAGGGCCTGACCGCCCACCACCACTGCACGGTCTGCCACCCGGTGCAGCCCGGGGACATCACGCTCGTGCACGCCGCCGCCGGCGGGGTCGGGCTGCTGCTGACCCAGCTGGTCAAGGCGCGTGGCGGCACGGTGATCGGCCTCGTCTCACGGCCGGAGAAGGTCGCGGTCGCCACCGCCGCGGGCGCCGATCACGTCCTGATCTCCACCGGGGAGGCGTTCGTCGAGCCGGTGCTGGACCTGACCGGTGGTGCGGGCGTGCACGCGGTGTTCGACGGCGCGGGCGGCCCGACGTTCGCCGGCTCGTTGAAGGTGCTGCGGACGCACGGCACGATGGTGTTCTACGGGCCGCTGATCGGGGACGTGCCGACCATCGCGATGAACGAGATCCCGCGCAGCACCCGCCTCACCTACGGCACGCTGCCCGACCACATCGGGACCCGCGAGGAGCTCGTCGGGCACGCGGCCGAGCTGTTCGGGCTGGTCGAGAAGGGCGAGCTGACCGTGCGGATCGGCGGCCGCTACCCCCTGGCCGAAGCGGCGAAGGCCCACGCGGACCTCGAATCGCGGGCGACGACCGGGAAACTGCTGCTGATCCCGTGACCACGGAAGGCGTCCCACGGCACCGAAGGGCGAGTGCTCACCGGAGGTCGGCGATCCGGCGGGCGGCGAACGCGTCCTGTGGGACGGCATCCGCGGCACGGCCGGACGCGGCTAGAAGAACCCTTCGCGGCCGGAGCCGGGGGCGACGCGATGCCCGAGGTCGGCGCTGATCCGCGCCGCCGTGCGGACCACCAGCGGCACGACCTCCTGGCGCAGCATCTCCACGTCCGAGCGCCCGCTCGACGTCGACGACGCCAGGGCGGCCACCACCGCGCCGCTCGCGTCGCGCACCGGCGCGGACACCGACAGCAGGCCCTCTTCCAGCTCCTCGGCCACCAGTGACCAGCCCTGGTCCTGCACGGTCCGCAGCGCCTTCCGGAAGCCGTCTTCGTCGGTGATCGTCCGCGCGGTGAACCGCGGGAGCCCGGCCGCGACGACCTCGTCCACCAGCGCCGGTGGCGCCCAGGCCAGCAGGACCCGGCCCATCGAGGTCGCGTGGGCGGGTACGCGCGTGCCGATCGAGACGTTGATGCTCATGATCCGCCGCACCGGGACGCGGGCGACGTAGACGACCTCGGCACCGTCCAATGCGGCCAGTGACGCCGATTCGCCGGTCTCCTCGGCGAGGCTCAGCAGCCGCGGCTGGGCGGTCTCGATCATGCCGTGCGAAGCCGAGTAGTGCTGGCCGATGCTGAGCACGCGCGGGGTCAGCGACCAGCGCGGCCCGTCGCCGCGGACGTACCCGAGCCGTTGCAGGGTGAGGAGGATCCGCCGCACGGCCGGGCGGGACAGGCCGGTCGCCGAAGCCAGCTCGGCGAGCGTCGGGTTCGCGCGCTCGGCGTCGAACGCCATCAGCACGGCGAAGCCCCGCTCGATGCTCTGGATGAAGTCGCGGTCGGTCTCCATCGCCCCATCCTTCCGCACCGGCCGTCTTGACAACGCGGACGCGCCGGGGGACTCTCCTTAACGTGTCCGCATAGCGTTCATGATGTACGCACAGCGTACAGGAGGTAAGGGCAATGACGCTCGACCAGCGTGCAATCCGCGACGCCTTCGGCCGCTTCGCCACCGGCGTCACGGTCGTGACCTGCCGCAACGACCAGGGCGAACCCCACGGGGCGACGGTGAACGCCTTCACCGCCGTCTCCCTGGAGCCGGCCCTGTGCCAGGTGACGCTGACGCGCCGGTCGAAGGCTTGCCGCTACCTCGACGGCGCGCCGTTCGCCGTCAACGTCCTCGCCGCGGACCAGCTCGACACGGCATGGCACTTCGCCGGCCGGCCCCAGGACCGGGCGCCGGCGTGGGCCGAAGGCGTGGTGGCGCCGGTGCTGACCGGCACCGCGGCCACCATCTCGTGCCGTCCGTGGCGGACCTACGACGGCGGTGACCACCTCATCGTCATCGGCGAGGTCGCCCACCTCGAAACCGGCGACGCCGACCCGTTGCTGTTCTTCGCCGGCGGGTTCCGCGAACTCGGCCCGCGCGGCCACGCCCACTGGTCGGCCTCGGTCGACTGCCCCGACCTCGGCTGGTTCGGCTCGGCCGCCGAATCCGCCCCGCTCACCGCAGCAGCTTCCTGAACCCGTTCACCGACGAAGGGTTGGCCCGATGACCATCCAAGAGCACGACGCGCCCGCGAAGGTGCGCACGACCCGGCCGATGACCGGCGACGAGTACGTGGAGTCCATCCGCGACGGCCGGGAGGTGTTCATCTACGGGGACAAGGTCGACGACGTCACCACGCACCCCGCGTTCCGCAACTCGGTGCGGATGACCGCGCGGCTCTACGACGCGCTCCATGATCCCGACCAGCAGTCCGTGCTCACCGCGCCGACCGACACCGGCAGCAGCGGCTTCACCCACCCGTTCTTCCGCACGCCGAAGTCCAAAGAGGACCTGTTCGCCGACCGGGACGCGATCGTCGCCTGGGCCCGGATGACCTACGGCTGGATGGGCCGCAGCCCGGACTACAAGGCGGCCTTCCTCGGCACGCTCGGCGCGAATTCCGACTTCTACGAGCCCTTCGCCGACAACGCCCGGCGCTGGTACGCCGAGTCGCAGGAGAAGGTCCTCTACTGGAACCACGCGATCATCAACCCGCCGGTGGACCGCGACCGCAACCCCGACGACGTCAAGGACCTGTTCATCCACGTCGAAGAAGAGCGTGACGACGGCCTGATCGTCTCCGGTGCCAAGGTCGTCGCGACCGGCTCGGCCATCACCAACTACAACTTCATCGCTCACTACGGCCTGCCGATCAAGAAGCGCGAGTTCGCGCTCGTCTGCACGGTGCCGATGGGCGCGCCGGGCATGAAGCTGATCTGCCGCAACTCCTACTCCAACGTCGCCGACGCGACGTCGAGCCCGTTCGACTACCCGCTCTCGAGCCGGTTCGACGAGAACGACACGATCTTCATCCTCGACAAGGTGAAGATCCCGTGGGAGAACGTCTTCATCTACGGCGACGCCGAGAAGGCGAGCACGTTCTTCCCCGGTTCGGGCTTCCTGCACCGCTTCACCTTCCACGGCGTCGCGCGGCTGGCCGTCAAGCTCGACTTCATCGCCGGGCTGCTGATGAAGGGCGTGGAAGTCACCGGCACCAAGGACTTCCGCGGCATCCAGACCCGCGTCGGCGAGGTCGTCGGCTGGCGCAACCTGTTCTGGGCGCTCTCGGACGCGATGGCCGCCAACCCGGACGAGTGGAAGAACGGCGCCGTCCTGCCGCACCTGGACTACGGCCTCGCCTACCGCTGGTTCATGACGCTCGGCTACCCGCGCATCCGCGAGATCATCCTGCAGGACCTCGGGTCCGCGCTGATCTACCTGCCGTCGTCGGCGAAGGACTTCTCCTCGCCGGAGATCCGCCCGTACCTCGACCAGTACGTGCGCGGCTCCCACGGCTACAGCGCCGTCGAGCGGGTCAAGCTGATGAAGCTGATCTGGGACTCGATCGGCAGCGAGTTCGGCGGGCGCCACGAGCTCTACGAGCGCAACTACTCCGGCAACCACGAAGGCGTGCGCGCCGAGCTGCTGTTCGCCGCCCAGCAGTCCGGCTCGGCCGAGGCGATGAAGGGCTTCGCCGAGCAGTGCATGGCCGAGTACGACCTCGACGGCTGGACCGTCCCCGACCTCTACAACCCCGGCGCCACCTCCCTTTCCCGCTGACCTTTCCCGCTGACGAAGGACCGCGCATGACCACCACCGAACACGTACCCACCGCGGCGGGCTCGGGCAGCTCCGCCAGCGCCGCCTTCCGCGCGGCCGCCCGCACCACGCGGGACGTCCCGCCCGAACGCGTCGACGAAGTCGCCCGCGCCGTGCTGCACGGGGTCCACCAGGCGATCCGCGACCACGACGTCACCTACCCGGAGTTCCAGGCCGCGAAGCAGTGGCTGATGGACGTCGGCGAAGGCGGTGAGTGGCCGCTGTTCCTCGACGTGTTCGTCGAGCACGTCGTCGAGGAGGTCGCCGCCCGGACCCAGGACGGCACGAAGGGCAGCATCCAGGGCCCGTACTACCTGCCGGACCAGGAAAAGCTGCCGTGGCAGGCGAGCCTGCCGATGCGCTCCGGCGAAAAGGGGACTCCGCTGGTGTTCGCCGGGCAGGTCCGCGACGTCGACGGCGCCCCGGTCGCCGGCGCCGAGCTCGACATCTGGCACGCCGACGACGACGGCTACTACTCGGGCTTCGCGCCGGACATCCCGGCGGGCAACCTGCGCGGTGTCGTGGTGAGCAACGGCGAGGGCCGGTTCGAGATCACGACCGTCCAGCCCGCGCCGTACCAGATCCCGACCGACGGCCCGACCGGCAAGCTCATCGCCGCCGCCGGGTGGCACGCGTGGCGCCCGGCCCACCTGCACCTGATGGTGCGCGCGCCGGGCCACCGCACCATCACCACCCAGCTGTACTTCCAGGGCGGGCAGTGGCTCGACAGCGACGTCGCCGAAGCCACCAAGCCGGAGCTCGTGCTCGACCCGCAGCCTGCCGGTGACGGCCGGCTGCGCGCGAGCTACGACTTCGTGCTCGAACGCGCCTGACGTCCCGCCTCCCTGCTGCCGAAACGAGGATCGATGACCGACCTGGGGATCGAGCGTGTCGAGACGGTGCTGCTGGACGTGCCGCTGCGCCGTCCGCACCGCTTCGCCCGCACCGGCATGGCCGCGCAGCCGGTGCTGCTGGTGTTCGTCCACACCCGCGGCGGCGCCGTCGGCGTCGGCGAGGGCGTGGTGCCGGGCGGCCCGTGGTGGGGCGGCGAGTCCGTGGAAACCATGCGGCTCGTCGTGGCGCGCTACTTCACGCCGGTCCTGCTCGGCCGCGAGGTGGACGACGTCGCCGGGATCCTGCGCGATCTCGGCGACGTCGTCGCGGCCAACCTCTACGCGAAAGCGGCGGTGGAGGTGGCCCTGCACGACGCCTGGGCCCGCGCGCTCGGGGTGCCGGTGCACACGCTGCTGGGCGGCGTCGTGCGCCGGTCGGTGCCGGTGACCTGGGCGCTGGGCACCGAACCGGCGCCGGTCGTCGCCGACGAAGCCCTCGCCAAGCTGGACGCCGGCCACCGCAGCTTCAAGCTGAAGATGGGCGCGCTCGACCCGGCCGAGGACGTCGCGCGGGTGTGCGCGGTGGCCGAAAAGCTCGTCGGGGTGGCCAGTGTGCGGGTCGACCTCAACGCGCGGTGGGACCTGCTGACGTCGCTGAAGTACCTGCCGCGGCTGGCGGACGCGGGCGTCGACCTGGTCGAGCAGCCGGTGCCGGGGGCGGAGGTCGAAGCACTCGCCGAGATCAACCGCGCCCTGCCGATCCCGGTGATGGCCGACGAAAGCCTGCGCACCCCGGGCGACGCGCTCCGGCTGGCCCGAGCCCGCGCGGCCGACATCTTTTCCTTGAAGACCACCAAGTCCGGTGGCCTGCGTGCGACCCGGGCCATCGCCGAGGTCGCCGCCGCGGCCGGGATCCCGTGCCACGCCGGCACGTCCATCGAAAGCCCGGTCGGGACGGCGGCGACGTTGCAGCTGGCCTGCACCACCCCGGCCGTGACGTGGGGGAGCGAGCTGTTCGGGCCGCTGCTGATGAGCGAAGAGCTGCTGACCACGCCGTTGCGCTACGCCGAGGGCGAGCTGCACCTGCCGGACGGCCCGGGCCTGGGCGTCGAACTCGACCTGGCGGCGGTGCGCCGCCTGGAAAGGCGCTGAGATGCTGTTCCACGTGCGGATGGACGTCGCGATCCCGCCGGGGCTGGACGTCACCGACCGGGTGGCCGCCGAAAAGGCCCGCGCGCTGGAGCTCCAGCGCGCGGGCGTGTGGGTGCACCTCTGGCGGATCGTGGGGCGCTACAGCAACTTCAGCGTCTTCGACGTGGCTTCGAACGACGAGCTGCACGGGATCCTCTCGGGCCTGCCCCTGTACCCGTTCATGAAGATCGAGGTCACCCCGCTGGCCACGCACCCGTCGGATCCGGCCGCGGCGGGTGGTCAGGAGCGGTAGCGGCCGCTGAGCACGTCCAGGACTTCGGCGTAGCGGCCCTCCGCCTCGGCGTTGCGCTGCCACTTCACGCGCTCGACGAGGATCTGCTCGGCCTTCGGGCCGGCTTCGAGCAGGGCCATGACCTCGTCGAGGAAGTCCTCCAGGGGCATCGCCACCTCGGAGTCCTGCTGGTTCATCAGCGTGGTGCGGGTGGCGGGCGGCACCAGTTCGATCACCTGGACGTCGCTGCCGGTCAGCTGCACCCGCAGGCTTTCGGTGAAGGAGTGGACGGCCGCTTTGGTCGCGTTGTACGTCGGCGTGGCCGGCAGCGGCACGTAGGCCAGACCGGAGGTCACCGTCATGACGGTCGCGGCGGGCCGGGCCAGCAGTCCGGGCAGGAACGCGTGGACCAGCCGGATGGGGCCCAGCAGGTTGACCGCCACGGTGCGCTCGGCGACGTCCAGCGCGGCCGGGTCGCGCAGGTCCTCGGGCTCCATGATGCCGGCCATCGTGATCAGGGTGTCCAGCCCGGGATGGCGGGTGGCGAGCTCGTCACGGGCGGCGGTGATCGACGCGGGGTCGGCGGTGTCGATGGTGACGGTGTCGAGGCCGTGCTCGGTGCGGATCTGCTCGAGCAGTTCGGTGCGGCGCCCGCCGACGATGACGGTGTTGCCCTTGTCCTGCAGGCGCCGGGCCAGCCCGAGGCCGATGCCGGAGGTCGCGCCGGGTATGAAAACGGTGTTACCGGTGACGTTCACTGGATTCCTTCCGAAATGCCGGGAGATGACTCAGGAGAAGTTCTGGTTGCCGAGGACGTCGAGGAACGCGATCTGGTCGTGCGCGTCCGATCCGGGGCGGGGCCGGAAGAGCACGAGCCGGTGCCCGGTGGCCGGGCTGAGCACGACGTCGCACTGCAGGTCGAGGTCGCCGACGAGCGGGTGCCGGATGCGTTTGGGTGCCGAGGTGAGCGCCGCGACGTGCTGCTGTGCCCACAGTTCGGCGAACTCGTCGCTGCGCTGCAGGAGATCGGCGACCAGGCCGTGCGCGAACCGGTCGCGCGGCGAGCGCTGGGCGACCCCGGCGCGCAGATCGGCGGCGTAGGCCCGGCCGATGCGTTCGTGTTCGGCCGGATCGTTGCTGTCCCGCGACGCCGGATCGGCGAACCAGCGCCACGTGACGTTCGACCGGTAACCGGGCAGCCCGGTCCAGACACCCAGCAGGTGCTCGGCGGCCCGGTTCTGCGCGACCACGGTGAGCAGGTCGTCGGCCACCTGGGCCGGCGTGTGCCCGAGCGCGTCCAGCAGGTAGCTCATGGCCGGGTCGACGTGCGCCAGCGGTGACCGCGGCTCGGGTGGCTGCTGCCCGGCCAGGCGGAACAGGTAGTCCTGCTCGTCACCGGTGAGCCGCAGGGTGCGAGCCAGACTCGCCAGCGCCGCGGCCGACGGCGTCCGCACCCGGCCCTGCTCGAGCCGCGAATAGTAGTCGGGCGACAGGGCCGCCAGGCTCGCGACTTCCTCCCGGCGCAGGCCGGGCGTGCGGCGCCGGCCACCGCCGGGCAGCCCGACATCCTCGGGCCGCAGCCGTTCCCGCCGGTGCCGAAGGAACTCGCCGAGCTCGTTGCCGGCCATGCCAACCTCCTTCTCTCCGTGGCGTGGTTCCAGCATCGCCGCGCGAAGCCGGGACATGAAGGCCACGCTCAACCTAGGTGTCCCAGACCCCGGCTACGGGCCCCGGTGATCACTCTTCTGGCTGACGCGAGCCCCAGGTGCCGAAGTAGGTGATGTCCTCGACGGCCGGGCGCGCGGCGGGCCGGAAGTCGCGCTGGGTCGTGCGGGCGACGGCGAGCAGGCTGATCTGCGTCACGTCGTCCGGGATGGCGAGCAGCTTCGCGACGTCGGCTTCGTGGTCCTGGAGGTGGTAGCCGCAGATGGAGCTGCCGAGGCCGCGGGTGCGCAGGGCGAGCTGGAAGCTCCACACGGCGGGGTAGGCGGAGCCGAAGTACGCGGACTGCGAGAACGCGTCGGCCGGTGGGCGGCCGATCATGCAGGGGATGGCCAGGACGGGGACGCGTTCGAGGTTGCGGACGAGGTGCTGGGCGGAAGCGAGGGCGCGTTCCTCGACGAGGTGACCGTACTTCGCCCACGCGGCCTCGGCGGTCTCGCGGTTGTACGCGGCGATCTTGGCTTTGATCCCGGCGTCCCGGACCACCAGCCAGCGGAACTGCGCGGCCATGCTGCCCGCCGCGGGTGCCTGCTGGGCGATGCGGAGGCAGTCGTCGAGCACCCGCTGGGGCACTTCGCGGTCGAGGTCGAGCCTGCGGCGGACCGTTGGCGGCGCTGTCGATGCGCAAGGTCGCCGCCGCGGCCGGCGTCGAGGCGATGTCGCTGTACAACCACGTCGAGAACAAGGGCGACCTGCTGGACGGGCTCACCGCCCGGGTCTTCGAGGAGGTGCCCCTGCCGGATCCCGCGTCGCCGTGGGACGCGCGGCTCCGGCAGCTGGCCGAAGGACTGCACGCGAGCTTCACGCGGCATCCGGTCGTCGTGCGGGCGCTGGCGGCGCAGGACGCGAACCCGCGCTCGGCCGGGGCGTTGCGGGTGATCGACGCCATCCTCCGCGCCCTGCTCGACGCGGGCCTGGCCGAGCAGGCCGCGGCGCGTGCTTACCGGTCGCTGCTGGGGATGCTGTTCGGCTCGGTGCTCACCGGCACGGCCGGGACCGGCACCCCGGCGGTCCGGGCCGAACCCGTGGTGGCGTACTTCCGGCGGATGGCCACCGCGGCGGAACTGCCGAGCCTGCGCCGGGTGCTGCCCGCGTTGGAGGCCGGTGACTGCGTGCAGGACTTCGAGTACCAGCTCGACCTGCTGATCGGCGGGCTGCGGCCGGCGTGAGGCTCAGACGGCGGCGAGCCGGCGGAAGCGGCTGCCGTGGAAGACCAGCGGCGGGGTTCCGCCGGTGCGCAGGCGGTGGATCTCCAGCAGGGCGATCACGTGGTCGCCGGCCGGGACTTCGTCGTGCAGGGAGCACTCCAGCCAGGCGCTCGATCCGGTGATGAACACGCTGTCGTCCGGGCCGGGCTCCCAGCCGACGTCGCGGAAGCGGTCGCCGTGGCGGGCGGAGAGGCTGAGGCAGGCGTCGTCCTGTCCTTCGGCGAGGACGCTGAGGCCCAGCCGCGGCCGGTCCCGCAGGAGCGGCCAGGTCGACGACGTCCGCTGGATGCAGATCGACACCAGTGGCGGCGCCAGCGAGACCGACGTGAACGAGCTGGCGGCCAGCCCGCGTGGTGTGCCGTCGACGAGGGCGCACACCGCGGTGACGCCGGAGGGGAAGCAGCCGAAGGCTTCGCGCAGGTGGCTCTCGGACGTCACGGACTGGAGGTCGATCATCAGCGTCCTTTCCGAAGCGGGGGATGCAGGGCCCGCACGCGCGGGGCCGGGCCGGTGAAGCGTTCGACGTCGACCGCGGCGTGCTGACCGGCGCAGCCCTGCGAAAGCCGTGACGACGGGATGTCGGCCGTCAGGACGTTCGGGTTGCCGTGCGCGCACAGCGGGCCGGTGGGGTGGTCCTCGACCGGGTCGAACCAGGCGCCGGTCGGGAGCTGGACGACGCCGGGGCGGAGGGCGTCGTCGAGGACCGCGCCCGCCAGGCAGGCGCCCCGCGTGTTGAACACCCGGACGACGTCGCCGGTCGTGATGCCGCGGGCCGCCGCGTCGGCCGGGTTGAGGCGGATTCGCTCGCGACCGGCGACCTTGCCCGCGCTGCTGACGTCACCGGCGTCGAGCTGGCTGTGCAGGCGGGTGTGCGGCTGGTTGGCGATCAGCCACAGCGGACCGGTCTCGGACGGCGGGAGCCAGACCGGGTGGCCGGGGCAGTCCGGGTAGCCGAACCCGGCGACGGTCGCCGACGTGATCTCGATGCGGCCGCTCGGCGTGCGCAGGGGATGCGCGACCGGGTCGGCGCGGAAGTCCGCGAACAGCGTGTGGTGCTCGCGGCCGGGCGGCAGCCGCAGTTCGCCGTCGGCCCAGAACTGTTCGAACGCCGGTTCTTCGCGCCAGGAGCAGTACAGGTGCTCCAGCCAATCCCGCGCGGAACGGCCTTCGGTGAACACCTCGGCGACGCCGAGCCGGGCCGCCAGAGCCGCGAAGATCGCGTAGTCGTCGCGCGCTTCTCCCGCGGGAGGCGCGATCCGGTGCATCGCGATCAGGTGGGTGTCACGGCGGCCGGACCCGAGGTCTTCCCGCTCCAGCGCCGTGGTCACGGGCAGGACGATGTCGGCGTGCCGCGCGGTCGCCGTCCAGTGTGGTTCGTGGACGACGATCGTGTCCGGGCGGGTGAACGCGCGGCGGAGGCGGTTGAGGTCCTGGTGGTGGTGGAACGGGTTGCCGCCGGCCCAGTAGACGAGCCGGGTGCCGGGGTAGCGGCGGACTTCGCCGTTGTAGTCGTACTCGCGACCCGGGTGCAGCAGCAGGTCCGCGATCCGCGCCACCGGGATGAACTCGCGCACCGGGTTCTCGCCCTGCGGTAGGTACGGCACGCGCAGCTCGGGTCCGGTGTCGCCGACGTCGCCCATCGAGCCGTAGCCGTGCCCGAACCCGCCGCCCGGCAGCCCGATCTGGCCCAGCATCGCCGCCAGCGCGATACCCGCCCAGACCGGTTGCTCGCCGTGTTCGGTGCGCTGCAAGGACCACGTCACCGTGATCAGCGTCCGGTGCGCGGCCATCTCGCGCGCGAGCGCGACGATGTCGGCGGCGGGGACGCCGGTGATCCCGGCCGCCCACTCCGGGTCCTTGTCGCGCAGGTACCGCTCGAACTCCGGGAAGCCGACGCAGTAGCGCGCGAGGAATTCCTCGTCGTGCAACCCTTCGGCGACGAGCGTGTGCGCCAGCGCGAGCATCAGCGCGGTGTCGGTGGCGGGCCGGACCGGGTACCACCGGGCGTCCACTGTGGACGGCAGGTCGTCGCGCAGCGGGCTGACGAGCGCGACCCGGGCCCGCAGCCGCGCGAGGTGCCCCGGCGTGCCGTGCACGGTGACCCCGCCGGGCGTGACGAACACGTTCTTCTCCGGCACGCCGCCGAAGGCGACGATCAGCTCGGTGTGCTCGGCGATCGTCGGCCAGGTCGACGCCTGGCGCAGCACCGCGTGCGTGTCGCCGACGACGTGCGGCAGCAGCACCGACGACGTCCCGTTGCTGTAGGTGTTCCGCGATCCGGTGAAGCCGCCGATCGTGTTCAGGAACCGGTGCAGCTGGCTCTGGGCGTGGTGGAACCGCCCGGCGCTCGCCCAGCCGTACGAGCCGCCGAAGATCGCCTGGTTGCCGTGCTCGGTCCGGACCCGGTCCAGTTCGGCGGCGAGGCGGTCGAGGACGTCGTCCCAGTGCACCTCGACGAACTCGTCGCGGCCGCGGCGGTCGTCCGGGCCGGGGCCGTCCTCGAGCCAGCCGCGGCGGACCGCCGGCCGGGCCACCCGGCTCGGGTGGTCCAGCGCGGCGGCCAGGTTGCCCAGCAACGGCGACGGCGCCGGATCGGCCGGGTGCGGCTCGACGCGCAGCCGGCCGTCGGCGTCGACCTCGGCGGAGAAGGCACCCCAGTGCGACGTGCTCGGTTTCATGCGCCGACGGTAGCCGCGTCCGCGCGCTCCCGGACCAGCTTCACGAGGGTGCCGTAGTCGCGGGCGTCGGCCAGCGGCGAGAACCCGCGGATCAGCAGCGTGCCGACGCCGAGCCGGACGTAGTCCAGCAGCGAGTCCGCGACCTGCTCGTAGCTGCCGACCAGCGCGGTCGAGTTCCCGGCGGCCCCGGTCGTCTTCGCCACCGCCGTCCACAGCCGCTCGTCCACCACCTCGCCGGTGGCCGCCGCCTCCAGGAGCCGCCGGGAGCCGACGGCCTCGCTCGAATCGCGACGGCCCTTGAACTCGCCGACGCGGTCCTGGGTGAGCCGCAGGATCTCCCGCGCCCGCTCCCACGCCTCGGCCTCAGTGGCCGCCGGGATCGGCCGCAGGCTGACGCTGAACGCGATGTCCCGGCCGGCGGCCGCGCGGACCTGCTCGATGCGCTCGGCGATCCCGGCCAGTGGCTCGCCCCAGAACGCGTAGACGTCGGCGTGCTTGGCGCCGACCCGGATGGCGTCGGCGGACGCGCCGCCGAAGTACACCGGGATCCCGGCGGCCGGGCGGACGTCGGAGAGCCCGCCGCGGACCCGGTAGAACTCGCCTTCGTGGTCGAACGGCGCGGCCGAGTCCCACGTCCGGCGGACCACGGTCAGGAAGTCGTCCGTGCGGCGGTAGCGGGTGGGCTTGTCGGTGAAGTCGCCGTCGCGGGCCTGGTCGGCGTCGTCGCCGCCGGTGATCACGTGCAGCGCGACCCGGCCGGGGTGGAACGCGTCGAGGGTGGCGAACTTGCGGGCCAGCTGGGTGGGCGCGACGAACCCGGGGCGGTGGGCGAGCAGCACGCCGAGCCGCTCGGTGGCCGCGAGCACCTGGTCGGCGAGCACGAACCCGTCCGGGCTGCTCGCCGACTGGGCGATCAGCACCCGGTCGAACCCGGCCTCTTCGTGGGTGCGGGCGACCTCGCGCAGGTAGCCGGGCTGGATGACCGGGCCTTCCGGCGCGATGATCTCGCTGGCCTGGCGGCCGGCGGCGTAACCGATGAATTCGAGTGTCACGGGGTCTCCTGTCCCAGGGCGCGGGCGGCGGCGAAGATGTCGCTCATCCGCCAGCTTTCGTTGGTGTGGGTGCGGCGGGCCCGGCCCCAGCCGGAGTCGCGCCGGTACTGCGCGGGCCAGTCGCCCGCCCGGACGGCGGTTTCGTCGACGGCCACGGAGTGGCGGCAGTCCGGGTCGACGAACAGCGCGTCGACCGGGCAGTACAGCTCGCAGAGGAAGCACGTCTGGCAGTCGCTCTGGCGGGCGATGACGGGCGGGGCGTCCGGGACGGCGTCGAAGACGTCGGTGGGGCACACCCGCACGCACTTGTCGCAGGCGATGCAGCGGTCGGCGAGGACGAGTTCGATCACGCGGCGGCCTCCTGCCGATCCGTGCGCCAGTGCATGCCGAGGGATTCCCGCCGCCGCAGCGCCGCCTCCTTGACCCAGCGGCCCATGGCCACCAGTGACGCGGTCTCCCGCGCGGTCACGGCGTCGCGGCCGGTGCCGGTCAAGCCCGCCTCGACGTCCGTCCAGAGGGAATCCAGGAGGGCCAGGGACCGGCGGAGACCGGCCTCGTCCCGGAACATGTTCTTGTCGTAGGCGTTCAGCTCCTCCCGGACCACGTCGATCACCGCGGTCGTGTCCACTGTGGCCGGTCGGCCGCCCGGCCGGATCCCGGCCCGCCCGATCGGCCGCACCGGCGAGGCTTTCGTGCCGCGGGCGTACCGGACCGCCGCGCGCCCGGCCCAGGTGCCCGACGAGACCGCCCACGCCGAGTTCGGCGAGCCGCCGCCGGAGATCGCCCCCACGACCGGGACCCGGCTGGCGACGTCCCCGGCGGCGAAGAGCCCGGGCACGTCCGTGGCGCAGTCCGGGGCCACGACCAGGCCGCCGACCCCGCGGATGGTGCCTTCGCCGAGCAGGGTGACTTCGAACCGGTCGGTGTACGGGTCGATCCCGCGGCGGGTGAACGGCAGCAGGAAGTTGGGCTGGACCACCGGCATCTTCCGGCGCACCCAGTCCGGTGCCCGGTCCAGGGTGGTGAACACCGGGCCGCGCAGCATCGCCGCACCGAGCACGCGGTTGCGGTCCGGGCCGGACGGCAGCTCGATGACCCGGCCGTCGGCGTCGGTGTAGGTGCCGAACAGGTACGTCATCGACCGCGCCATCGTCGAATACGCCGGGGCGAGGGTGTAGTAGTTCGAGAACTCCATGCCCGACAGCCGCGCTCCGGCTTCGACGGCCATCAGGTGGCCGTCGCCGGTGTTGCCGCGCGAGCCGAGCAGGTGCGAGCGGAACGCCGTGCCGCCGGTGGCCAGCACGACCGCACCCGCCTGCACCTGCCAGTTCCCGCCCGCCTGCCGCCGGACCCCGGCCGCGCCGCCGGCGGAACCGTCCGGGCGCAGCAGCAGTTCCAGCGCCGGGTGGTGGTCGAGGATCCGGACCCCGGCGCGGTGCACCAGGCCCCGCATCGCCCGCAGGTACTCCGGCCCGCGCACGTTGTTCGTCCGGTCGGGCTCGCCGTCGCGCACCGGGAACGGGTAGTACCGGTCCAGCGTGGGCAGCCGCTCCCACGTCGTGCGCAGCACCCGCAGCGCCTGTTCGGGATCGGCGAGGCCGCCGGCGTGCGCGTGCCGCTCGGCCACCGCGCGCTCGTGGTCCCGCGGTTCGACGAACCAGTGCGTGACCCCGGCCGTGGCGGTGACGCCGCTGGTGCCGCAGTAGCCCTTGTCCACCAGCACCACGTCCCCGCCGGCCTGGGCCGCGGCCAAGGCGGTCCAGGTCGCGGCGAGGCCGCCGCCGATGACCAGCACGTCGGCCTTCACCGGGACTCCGCCAGTTCGGCGACCCCCAGCTCGGCCAGCAGCCGGTGCCGCAGCTCGTCGAACTCCGGGTTGCGGCGGCTGCGTTCGCCGTCGAAGGCGACGCGGTGCTCGGCCGCGAGCCGGCCGGAGCGCATCGCGACCACGCGGTCGGCGAGCAGGATGGCCTCGTCGACGTCGTGGGTGACCAGCAGGACCGCCGGGCGGTGCGCGTCGACGAGCTGCCGGACCAGTGCGTGCATCTTGATCCGGGTGAGCGCGTCGAGGGCGGCGAACGGCTCGTCGAGCAGCAGGAGCCGCGGTTCGCGCACCAGCGCCCTGGCGAGGGCGACGCGCTGGGCCTCGCCGCCCGACAGCGTGACCGGCCAGGCGTCGAGGTGCCCGGCCAGGCCGACCTCGGTCAGCGCGCGGGCCGCGGCCTCGCGGGGCAGGCCGACGGCGACGTTCTGCCACACCCGCCGCCACGGCAGCAGCCGGTGCTCCTGGAACACGACCATCCGCTCGGCCGGCGCCGCCAGCTCGCCGCCGTCGGGCGTGTCGAGCCCGGCGAGCAGCCGCAGCAACGTCGTCTTGCCGCAGCCGCTTTCCCCGATGAGCGCGACGAACTCGCCGGGCGCGATGTCGAGGTCGAGCCCGTCCAGGACGGTCCGCGGCCCGAAGCTCTTGGTCAGCGCGCGCACGCGCACGGCGGTGGTCACAGCTTGACCGCGTGGTCGGCGATGGTGATCGGGCCGCTGAGCACCTTGCGCTTGGCGAGCCAGTCGGCCCCGCGCTGGAGCTGCGCGATCCCGTCGTCGTCGATCAGGGCCAGTTTCGTCCGGACGTTCTTGGCGGCCATCTTGTCCAGCACCGCCTGCGGGTAGTGCGAAACGGCGTTGCCGATGTCCAGGGACTCCTTGTAGTGCTGGTTCTGCCACTCGTAGTCGGCCTGGAACGCGGCGATCACCTTGCGGATCGTGTCGACGTTCTTCTCGGCGTAGTCGCGGCGGACCAGGTAGCTGGTGAAGTCGATCTGGAAGTCCAGCTCGTCGCCGTCGACGAAGATGGGCTTGGCGCCGTACTGGACCTCGGCGATCTCGCGGAAGCCCTGCCAGATGGCCCAGGCGTCGATCTTCCCGGCCCCGAACGCGGCGGACGCCTCGGGCGGGTTGAGGTAGGTGACCTTCACCGACTCGCGCGGTACCTGGTACTTCTCCAGCGCGGCGACCAGCAGGAACTCGCCGAGCCCCGCCTTGTTGACCGCGACGGTCTTGCCCACCAGGTCGGTGACCTTCTCGATGCCGGTGTGTGCCCCGGCGACGATGGCGGTGGTCCGCGGGGTGGACGCCGCCCAGGCGACGTAGACGAGGTCGGCACCCGAGAGGATCGCCTGGTCGGCCGGGGTGGTGCTGCCGCCGAAGCTGAAGTCGGCGGTGCCGCCGACGACCGCCTGCAGCGTCGGCGCGTGGTTGGGGAACGGACCCACCCACTCGACGGCGATGCCCTGGTCCTCGAGCGTCTTCTCGAGCACGCCACGGGCCTTCGGGACGGAGATCGTGCTGTAGGTCAGCCGGACCTTGCCCTGGGTGGCGCCCCCGGCCGAGCCGGTGGCGCACGCGGCGAGCGGGGCGGCGAGGGCGGTGAGCCCGGCTGCGGTCAGGAACGTGCGGCGGGAGAGTGTCATGGCGGTTCCTCAGGCGGTCAGGCGGTCAGGCGGGCGTAGGTGGGGTGCCAGCGCAGCAGCCGGCGTTCGAGGAGACGGGTGACGAGGTCGCAGAGGATCCCGATCACGGCGTAGATGAGCACGACGAGCACGATCACGTCGGTCTGCAGGAACTCGCGGGCGTTGGTGGCCATGAACCCGAGTCCCGCGTCGGCGCCGAGGGTTTCGGCGATGACGAGCGCGAGCCAGGCCGCCGTCAGCGACAGCCGCAGCCCGCCGAGGATCGAGGGCAGCGCACCCGGCAGGACCACCCAGCGGATCTGCGCGGCCCGGCCCAGACCGACGACGTCGGTCATCTCCAGCAGCTTCGGGTCGATCTGGCGGATGCCGAGCACGGTGGTCAGGTAGAGCGGGACGGCGGTGCCGAGCGCGATCAGGAAGATCTTCCCGGCCTCGCCGATCCCGAACCAGACGATCACCAGCGGCAGGATGGCCAGGAACGGCACCGCGCGGACCATCTGGATGCTGCGGTCCAGCAGCGCTTCGGCCACTTTGGACAGTCCGACCAGCAGGCCCAGCCCGAGCCCGAGACTCGCGCCGATGGCGAACCCGGTCGCCGACCGCTGCAGACTGGCCAGCAAGTTCGACGGCAGCTCGCCGTCGGCGACGAGGTCGCCCGCCTTGGCGAGCACGCTGCTCGGGGCCGGGAGCACCTGCTTGGGCAGGATCCCGGTCTGCGCCAGGAGTTCCCAGAGCGCGAGCACGGCGACCGGGGTCAGCCACGACACCGCGCGGTACGGGAACCGGAACGTGGCCGCGACGGGCCGGGCTGCGGCGCGCGTCATCGCGGATCGAGGCGTGCGTCGATGTAGTCGCTGAGCTTCTTCCCGTCCGGGAACAGCCCCTGCTGCACCCAGGTGTCGTAGGTCTTCTGCAGCTGGGCGGCGAGCGCGGCGTCGACCGGGATGCGCTGGTAGTTCGTCTCGTCCGGACGGACCTGCTTCGCGATCTCGATCGGCTGGTGCGCGAAGCCGGCGTACCACTTGTCGAAGGCGTCGGGGTTGTCCTTCGACCACGCGTAGCTCTTGTCGACGCGGCTCGCGAAGTCCTGGATGGCCGTCCGCTTCCGCGGATCTCCCAAGGCCTTGTCGGTGGCCGACAGCACGTTCAGACCGGAGTTGATGCCCGCGCCGTCGGACAGCACCCGCGCGCCCAGTTCGCCGCGCGCACGGGCCGCGTAGACGCTCCAGGTGGCCCAGGCGTCGATGCTGCCGGTCGAGAACGCGCCGTTCGCCTCGGACGGCGCGAGGAAGTTCAGGGTGACGTCCTTGTCGGTCAGCCCGGCCTGCTTCAGCGCCCCGATCACCAGGAAGTGCGCGACGCTGCCCCGGGTGGTGGGGGAGATCCGCTTGCCCTTGAGGTCGGCGACGGTGTGCGCGGGACTGTCCTTCGGCACCAGGAGGTAGGTGCCCTTGCCGCCGTTGCTCCAGGCCGCGGCGACCTTGATCTTGGAGCCGCCGGCGATCGCGGTCACCGTCGGCGAGTCGTTGGCGCCGCCGATGTCGACCGCGTCCGCGCGCAGGGCCTCGTGCAGGTTGACCGCCGCGGCGAACTGCGACCACTCGATCTTGTAGGGCAGGTTGTCGAGCAGCCCGGCGGCCTTGAGCCGGGACTGCGTGGCGCCGGTCTGGTCGCCCACCCGCAGCACCACCGGGCCGGAGGCGTCCGATGTGGACGATCCGCACGCGGTCAGGGTGGTGAGACCGAGCAGGGTGGCCACGAGCAGGGCGAGCCGGGGTTTCGAGGGCATGCGGAACTCCCCAATGCGGTGTCGGCCGCGGAGATTCGGTTGCGGCGCCGGGCTAAATGGTCACCGGCGTGTGTCTATTTTCCCCCGCGGCCGGGCGGAGTCAACGCTCCCGGGCGGGTTCCCACGAACCGGGAAGAGATCCACTGTGGACCGCCGCGGCACGCGCGGCGTCGAAGTATTCGCGCAGCGGACGCCAGCCGGGCACGACGAACCGGCCGCCCGGACCGGTGAAGGTCAGCGTCGGCAGGGCGTAGCGGACGTGGTGCTCGAGGTGCTTGGCCCGGCCGCTGTGCGGTCCGGGCGCGGTGATGTCGAGGACTTCCGGGCAGGGGTTGCGGGTTTCGCGCCAGTCGTCGCGGACGGCTTGCCGGACTTCGTCGCTCGCCATCGCCGCCCGCAGCGCGGGGAGGTCGAGGCCCGGCACGCCCGCGACGGCGGCGAGCACCCGCTCGGTGTCGTCGGCGGGCGTGCCGTGCACGAACGTGGTCTCCCGCAGCCGGGTCAGCACCAGGTCGGCGACGGTTTCCCCCTGTGACTCCGCGGCTTTCGCGGCCAGCGACGCCGGCCAGCTCGTGCGGGCCACCCAGGCCAGGTGCGGTGGCTTGGGTGCCCCGGTGTGCTCGGTGACGCCGTCGATGAACTTCGCGTACCAGGCGGCTTCGGCGGCCGGGTCGGGTGCCGGGTCCTCGTCGTCGTCGAAGAGGATGCCGAACACCCGGCGCCACCGGACGTCCGGCAGTTCCGCCCGCAGGAGGCGGAACTTCGGTTCCGACCCCCACGCCCACGGGCACGCGGGATCGGTGTACTCGACGACTTCGAGCGGCACGGCTCAGTCCTCGGGGACGTCGACCGGGGACCAGAGGCTGGGCAGGTTGACCACGATGCCTTCCTGGCTGCTGCGCGCGATGATCACGACCGCCTCTTCGTCGGTCGGGTTCTCTTCGCGGTGCGGCACGTACGGCGGCACGAAGATGTAGTCGCCCGGCCCGGTTTCGATCCGGATCTCCTCCTCGCCGTCGGCGAAGACGAACACCGGGTGGCCGGACTTGACGTAGATGGCCGTCTCCGCCTCGCCGTGGTGGTGGTCGCCCGAGTTGGTCACCGGCGCGACGTGCGTCTCGCCCATCCAGACCTTCGACGACCCGACCGTCTTGCCGGAGATCGCCTCCAGGCGGGTCATGCCGGTCGTCTGGTTCGTGTCGCCGGTGAGGTCGGCGCCGCGGATGTGCCGCAGGGGCTGGTGCCAGAGGTCGCTCACGCGAAGTCCTTTCAGGTGGCGACGCGGGCGGGCGCCGCGCCGTCGAGCAGGTCGGCGATGGTCGTGGCGCGCAGCAGCGCGTCGAGCCCGGCCTCGAGGCCGGACCAGAACGGCGTGAGCCCGGCGGCCGTGCCGTGGTAGGCCAGCGCCGGGCGGGGTTCGCCGCGGACGGAGAGGAACTCGCCGTCGACCGCCACCACGGCGTCCCGCACGGTCACCTCGCCGGCCGCCCTGGCCAGCCAGTAGCCGCCTTCGCAGCCGCGCTGGCTGCGGACCAGCCCCGCCTGGCGCAGGTCCCGCATGACCGCCTTGATGAACCGGGCGGGGATGTCCTGGGTGGAGGCGACGGCTTCGCAGGTGATCGGCCGCGAGGTGTCCGCGGCGAGCTCCAGCAGCACCCTGATCGCGTAGTCCGCCCTGGCCGAGATGCGCATGCCCGCCATCATCCCCGGACCAGCAGCGGCCCGCGCGTCCCGGCGCGCAGCCACTCCAGGAACTGGACGATCTCGGCGGCCACGCTGCGGTGGGCGACGTCGTTGAGGACGTCGTGCCTGCCGCCCTCGATCAGCGCGAACCGGCCGGCCGGGAGCATCTCGGCGAACGCGCGCGCGGCCTTCGGGTCCGCGACCCGGTCCGCGCTGCCGTGCAGGACGAGCACCGGGGTGCGGGGGAGCACCGCCGGGACGCCGGCCGGGTCGGTGAGCACGGCGCCGCGCCGGAGGCGGTCGTCGGCCTCGAGCAGTGTCCGGTGGACCGGGCAGGCCGTCCGCGCGTCGAGCTCGCTTTCCCACGAGGAGTCGTCGACGTGCTCGGCCGACAGCGGCAGACCGGCGGCGACGACCGCGTGCACCGGCAGCTCGGCGGCGAGGGCGAGGGCGGCGAGGCCGCCGGTGTCACTGCCGAGCAGGACCACCGGCACCGGGGTGCCGCGGAGCTCGCCCGCGGCGTCGTCCGGAGCGGCCACGGCGACGACCCGGTAGCCGTCGAAGGCCAGCCGGGTGCCCAGCCGGGCGTAGAGCCCGGGGTGCTCGCCCCGGCCGGGCAGGAGCACGACCGTGCCGCGCACCGCCACGCCCTCCGGCGGGGCCCAGCGGGCGGCCGCGGCGGGAGCGCGGGTCATACGGCGGCCGCCGTGGCCGGCTGCCGCTCGCGGCGGGCCAGCTCGGAGCGCACGAGCGGCAGCAGGTGCCTGCCGTAGTCGATCGCGTCGTCGAGCGGGTCGTAGCCGCGGATCAGCAGCGTGGTGACACCGATGTCGACGTAGTCCAGCAGGGCCCTGGCCACCGTCTCGGGGGTGCCGACCAGCGCGGTGGAGTTGCCCGCGGCACCGGTGGCCGTGGCCAGGGGTGTCCACAGTGCACGGTCGTGGCGATCGGCCTTCGCCGCCGCGGCCAGCAGCCGGACGCTGCCGACGTTGGTGGGCGCGCCGCCGTCGCGCCACTCGCGAGCGGCCTTGGCCGCGCCGGACGCGGTGATCTTGTCGAGGATCCGCTCGGCCCGTTCCCAGGCCAGTTCCTCGGTCGGGCCCAGGATGGGCCGGAAGGACACGCTGATCCGCGGCGGGGTCGGCCGTCCGGCCGCCTTCGCCGCCGCCCGGACGGAGGCGATCTGCTCCGCGGTCTCCTTCAGCGGTTCGCCCCAGAGCGCGAACACGTCGGCGTGCTCGCCGCCGACCCGGTAGGCCGCCTCCGAGGAACCGCCGAAGTACAGCGGGATCCGCGGGTTCTGCAGCGGCCGCACCTGCGGGGTGTAGTCGTCGAGCCGGTAGTGCTTGCCGTGGTGGGAAAACGCGGATCCGGACGTCCAGGCGCGCTTGAGGATCTCCAGGTACTCGCCGGTGCGCTCGTAGCGCTCGCCCTTGGGCAGGTAGTCGCCGTCGCGGGCCTGCTCGACGTCGCTGCCGCCGGTGATGGTGTGCACGGCGACCCGGCCGCCGCTGAAGTGGTCGAGGGTGGCGAACGCGCGGGCGGCCAGCGTCGGCGCGACGAACCCGGGGCGGTGGGCTACGAGCAGGCCGAGGCGCTCGGTGTGCGCAGCCGCGTAGGCGGCGACCTGCTGGCCCTCCGGCCAGCCCGCGCCGTAGCCGATGAGCACGCGGTCGAACCCGCCGTCCTCGTGCGCCCTGGCGAACCGGCGGACGTAGGCGGGGTCGATGACCGGGCCTCTGGCGGGCCGGGTTTCGCTCGCGTCCTGGGTGCCGATCATGCCGACGAACTCGACGGGCATCTGCTTTTCCTTTCGCCGCAGCAAAACGCTTCTCCAGCGAACGACACGGGCGGCCGCACTGTCAATTGGGCATCTCCGGGTGTCCAATTGGTGGACGGCGCTGGCTCCGGCCGCACCGGGCGGCTTATCGTCGCACCCGCTCGCCGACTCCCCGGGAGGATCCGTGACCACGAGCGTCGCCACCGTGCCGCAGCCCGACCTGGCCGCGTTGCCGTCGATCGTCAGCGCGCTGTCCGCACGGGCCGGCGAGCACGACCGCGAAGCGACGTTCCCGCACGAGGGTGTCGAGCTGGTCCACGCCGCCGGCTTGCTGACCACGACCGTGCACCCGCGCTACGGCGGTCCGGGCGCCGGCGTCCTCGACACCGCCCGGCTGCTTTCCGAGCTGGGGCGCGGGGATCCGTCGGTGGCGCTGGTCACCGCGATGACGCTGTTCGTCCACGCCGCGCAGGGCGCCGAGCCGTCCTGGCCCGACGAGGTCTACCGGCGCGTGCTCGCCGAATCCGCCGAGCGGCCGGTGCTGATCAACGCGTTGCGCGTCGAACCGGAGCTCGGCTCGCCGACCCGCGGCGGCCTGCCCGCGACGACCGCCCGCCGGACGGCGGACGGCTGGCGCCTGTCCGGACGCAAGATCTACTCGACCGGTTCGGTGGGCCTGCGGTGGATGGTCGTCTGGGCCCGCACCGACGAGCCGTCGCCGCGGGTGGGCGGGTTCCTGGTCCGGGCCGGCGCGCCGGGCATCGCGATCGAGCCGACCTGGGACCACCTCGGGCTGCGCGCCAGTGCTAGCCACGACGTCGTGTTCACCGACGTACCGGCGGAGGCGCCGCCCGGACTGTCCACACCGGACACCCAGCGGGCGCCGGTGCTTGCTTTTCCGCTGGCGCTGCCGTCGATCTACCTCGGTGTCGCGCGCAACGCGCTCGACTGGCTGACCGGGTTCCTGCGGGACCGCGTCCCCAGCGGGCTCGGCAAGCCACTGGCCACCCTGCCGCGGTTCCAGAGCGGGGTCGGGGAGATCGCGGCGCGGATCACCGGAGCGGAGGAGATCCTGTTCGGGATCGCCCGCCGGGCCGACGAGGGCGACCCGGCCGCGGCGGCGCAGGCGGGGGTGGCGAAGGTGCTCGCGACCAGGCTGCTCATCGAGGCGGTGGAACAGGCCGTCGCGCTGGCCGGGAACCCGGGGCTGACGCGGGCCAACCCGCTGCAGCGGCACTACCGCGACGTGCTGTGCAGCCGGGTGCACACCCCGCAGGACGACGCCGTGCTGACCGGGCTGGGCCGGTCCATCCTCGGTTGAACTCGGTGCCGCCTTCGCCGTTTCCCTCGGCCGCGTCGGTTCCGGCTTCGCCCTCGGCGCGCTCGCCGGTGTCCTGCTCGGCATCGTCTCCGGGCTGTCCCGCTGGGGCGAAGCCCTGGTCGACCCGCCGGTGCAGATGCTGCGGACGCTGCCGTTCCTCGGCCTGATCCCGCTGTTCATCCTGTGGTTCGGCATCGGCGAAGAGCTTCGACCAGTGCCGGGTCGGCGCCGCGGATTCCCGAGTGGACGTTGACCACGTGCCAGAGCCGCTCCGCCCGGCTGAACCCCAGCGCCCGTGACGCCCGCACCGACGTGGTGGTCGTCGGACTGGTCCTGTACGCGCTGCTCGGCCTGGTCACCGACGCGCTGGTCCGGCTGCTCGAACGGAAGGTGCTGCGGCGGCGAACCCGGTAGCCGGGAGCTGAACGCGATCGCGGCCTGAACTCCGGGCGGAGCTCAGAATTCGGACAACGTTGACACTTAACGTACGCCTGCTTACTTTCGGTGTATGGCAACGGGATGGAGTCTCACACGACCGTGGACGACGGCGCCGGTGAGCCGGAGCTGGTGTCGCTGAGCGTGACTCCGCGACCGATCCGTCCCGAGGAGCTCCCATGCGCCCCGTCGCCGCACGCTCGGCCGACCTGAACCGCCTGCTCGCCCAGGGTCCGTTCCCCGACGCGCTGCGGGCGGCCATCGGGGAGAGCGGGCTGTCGCTGGACCGCATCCGCCACCGCCTCGCACGGCGCGGTCTCACGGTCAGCGTTCCGACGCTGAGCCTCTGGCAGTCCGGACGGCGGCGCCCGGAGCGCGCCGAGTCACTGCGGGTGCTCGCGGGGCTGGAACAACTGCTCGACCTGCCGTCCGGCTCGCTGGGCACGTTGCTGGGGCCGCCACGGCCGCGGCGGCACGGCCGGCTGGTCGTGCTCAGCCAGCACGACCGCGCGGAAATCGACGAGCGCGGCCGGCTCGCCGCCGTGCGCGTCCGGGTGGTGCTGCGTGCCGTCGAGGCCGGGTCGGAGCGCTGGCCGGTGCGGTGGGACCTGCCACCCGGCGTGACGCCGAAGATCGTCGCGGACCGCAACTGCCGCGTCGGCAGCGTCGGGCACGACCTCGACCGCAGCCTGCTGACCGCGGACCTCGTGCTGGACGCCGCACCCGCCCCCGGGGAGTCCGTCATCGTCGAATACGGGGCGACGTTCCCGGCCCGGCCGGCCGCGCACGAGTTCCTGCGCGTCTTCGACCACCCGGTCCGCGACTACCTGCTGGAGGCCCGCTTCGCCGAGCTGCCGGCGCGGTGCGTGCGGCTGCCCGGCGACGGCGCTGTCCGTGAGCTGTGGCCGGACTCCGGCGGGACCGTGCACGTCGCCGAAGCCGACGCCGCCGGCCGGGTCGGGATCCGGTGGGAACCGTGAAACGCAAGCGGGGCCCCGGCGCGCTCGCCGGGGCCCCGCCCTCCTTTCCGGTGCGGCGTCAGGGTGCGATGTAGAGGGTCCGGTTCGGGGTGCCGCTGCCCGGGTTCTTGACCAGGTTCGGCGTCGCCGCGGCGATCAGCGCCTGGCTGACCTGCGCCGCGGTGGCGGTGGTGTGCGTGGCGAGGTAGATCGCCGCGGCGCCGGCGACGTGCGGCGACGCGAACGACGTGCCGTTGCCGGTGTAGCTGGCGGTGTCGTTGGTGTTCCAGGCCGAGGTGATGCCGACGCCGGGGGCGAACAGGTCGACACCGGCACCGTAGTTGGAGAAGGACGCGCGGGTGTCGGTCTTGTCCGCGGCGGCGACGGTGATGGCTTCGGCGACGCGGGCGGGCGACGAGGTCGAGGCGTTGGCGTTGGAGTTGCCCGCGGCGACGGCCCAGGTGATGCCCGAGTTGACGGAGTTCCGGACCGCCGTGTCGAGGGCGGACGACACCCCGCCACCCAGGCTGGCGTTGGCCACGGCGGGCTTCTTGGCGTTGGAGGTGATCCAGTTGACGCCGGCGATCACGCCGGAGATCGTGCCGCTGCCGTCGGAGCCGAGCACCCGCACCGGGTACAGCTGAGCGCCCTTCGCGACCCCGTACTGCGAACCGGCGATCGTCGCGGCCACGTGCGTGCCGTGCCCGTAGCCGTCGTCGGCGTTCGTGTCGTTGTCGACGAAGTCGTAGCCCTGGTGCACGCGCCCGCCGAACGTCTGGTGCGTCGCGCGGATGCCGGTGTCGAGCACGTAGACGTTCACGTTCGACGCCGTGGTGGTGTAGGAGTACTGGTTGTTCAGCGGTAGGTTCCGCTGGTCGACCCGGTCCAGGCCCCACGACGGCGGGTTCTGCTGGACGGCTTCGGCGTGGACGGTCTTGTCCTGTTCGACGAAGGCCACCGCGTTGTCGGCGGCGAGGCGCTTGGCGTGTTTCTCGTCCAGGCGTACGGAGAACCCGGCGAGGTTCTGCGTGTAGACCCGCCCGACGGTCCCGCTGTACCGCCGGGCGAGGTCGCCGCTGTTCGTGTTCTTGGCGCTGTCCTTCAGCACGACGATGTAGCTGCCGTCGACGGTCCCGGCATCGGCGGTGCCGAGCACGACGCCTTCGGCGGCCTGGGCGGGGGTGACACCGGTGAAGACGACCGCCGCCGCCACGGCGACCGCGGCTCCGGTGAGTCTCGCTGCTCGCATTTCCTGCTCCTCGGGGGAAGGGGACGTTCGCCACCGAAGTTAGGCCCGCGCGTGTTTTCTCGGCAGGAGCGGGTTTTTGCGTTTTTGCGCCGGTTTTGCGGCGCTGTGGCGGCGGGTTTCCGCCCTACGAAAGGAGGTTCCCGCGAGGTGGACAGCGGTTGACGACGTTCGGTCCTTGCGGTGCCGGGCTCACCGGGCTGTGGCGGCGTGCACCGCGTCGGCGACGCCCATCAGCGTGGCGATCGGGTCGTCGCCGAGGGGGAAGACGCCGATCTGGTCGGCGCCCGCGTCCCGGTGGGCGAGCAGCCGGTCTGCCACCGTCGCCGGCTCTCCGTGGGCGACGAGGTCGTCGATGAGGCGGTCGCTGCCCGCGTCCGCGAGGTCGTCGTCGGTGTAGCCGAGGCGCCGCAGGTTGTTGGCGTAGTTGGTGACGCCCAGCGCCAACCCCGGTGGGGCGGACCGGGCGATCGCGCGGGCGCGTCCGGCGTCCGGCTCGATGAGGGCGAAGTGCCCGGGCAGCAGCAGCCTTCCCGGCCCGAGGATCGCCCGCGCCCGCCGGGTGTGCTCGGTGGTGGTCATGCCGGGGATGGTGCCCGCCACGCGGTCGCGGGCCAGGCGCAGCATCCTCGGCCCGAGCGCGGCCACCACGGTCCGGCCGGACGGCACACCGGCACCGGCGAGCCGGTCCAGGTAGGACACCAGCGTGTCGTACGGCGAAGCGTATTCGGCGTGGACTTCGCGGTGCCCGATGCCGACGCCGAGCAGGAACCGGCCGGGGTGGCGGGCTTCGATGCGGTGGTGGGAGGCGGCGACGGTGTCCGCGTCGGCGGTCCAGGCGTTCACGATGCTGGTGCCGAGTACCAGCCGGGTGGTCGCGTCGAGCAGCTTCTCCGCGAGGCCGAGGTCGGCGGGCGGCGAGGCATCCAGCCACAGGGTGCCGTAGCCGGCCCGCTCGACTTGCGCCGCGGCGGCCGGATTCACTTCGTGCTCGCGCAGGTGGGCGCCCAAGAGGCCGAGATCGATGGTCATGGGCCGACTCCAGCACGGCGGCGCGCCGCGAACCAGAGCCGGCGTGCACGCGCAGCGATAACCTGGAGGCATCGTCGCAGGGGAGGGCCGGTGGAACTACGGGCGTTGCGGTACTTCGTCACGGTCGCCGACGAGCTGCACTTCGGCCGCGCGGCCGAGCGGCTGCACATCGCCCAGCCCGCGGTCAGCAGGCAGATCGCCCGGCTGGAGCGCGAACTCGGGGTGCGGCTGTTCGACCGGTCGCCGCGGCGCGTCCGGCTCACCGCGGACGGCCTGCGGGTGCTGGACGCGGCGCGGGAGGCGCTGGCCGCCGCCGACCGGGTGCGGGTCGCGGCGAGCCCGCGGGCGGGGGTGATGCGCATCGGGACCGGCACCGGCCAGTTCACCGCCCGGCTGGAACGCGGGATCGACGCGTTGCGCGAACGGGCTCCGGGATTCGACGTCGTGCTCGTCGACCTGCCGCTGCCCGCGCGCCTGAACGCGCTGCGGCAGGGGGAGCTCGACCTGGTGCTGGCGCGCGGGGTGCGGGCGGCGCCGGGGGTGCGGGTGCTGCCGACGTGGACGGAGTCCCTGTTCGCGGTCGTGTCCACGCGGCACCCCGCGGCCGGCCGCGAGGGCATCGGCGTGGCCGAGCTGGCCGGCGGGCCGTTCCGGATCTCCCAGGAGCACGACGGGTCCGTGGTGACCGCGTTGCGCGAGGCGGGGGTGCCGGTGCCGCCGGGGCACCGCGCGGGCACGGTCGCGGACACGCTCGTCGAGGTCGGCTCCGATCCGCGCAGCTGGACCGTGCTGCCCGCCGATCAGGTCGCCGAGCTCCGCCCCGGCCGCGTGCGGGCGATCCCGCTCGAACCGGCGACGACGATCACCGGCAGCGTCGTCGTCCCGGACGACCTCCCGCCCCCGTGCGTCGCGGCCCACCGGGCGGCCTTCCGGTGACCGGCACCGCGGTCCGCCTGGCCGCCCCGACGAGGTCCACACCCCGGCGGGCTTCTCCGCGTGAATCGCTCGGCCGGCCCCCGACGCGTCCTGCACCTACCGGTGGATCGTCGGAGACGGCGCGGTACTCGGTGCATCGCCGCGGGCCTCAAGCCGTGAGAGGCGGCAGGTCCAGGTGCTCCCGCAACGTTGTCCCTTCGTACTCGGTGCGGTAGACCCCGCGGTCCTGCAGCTCGGGGACCAGCCGGTCGACGACGTCGTCGAGGGCGGCGGGGACCAGGTGCGGGCTGAGGTTGAACCCGTCCACCGCGCGCGTGCGGACGTAGTGCGCCCACTCGTCGGCGACCTGTCCCGGTGTCCCGACGAAGCCGCGCTGCCGCGGCTGGACCTCCAGCACCAGCTGGTGGATCGACAGCTTCTTCGCCTCGGCCAGCTCCCGCCACCGCCGGATCCGCTCGAGCTTGCCGGTCCGGTCCGCGATGGAGATCGTCCCGCGGGACGGGTCGAGCTCGCCCTCCACGGGCTCGATGTCCGGCAGCGGGCCGTGCGGGTCGTAGGCCGACAGGTCCTGGCCCCAGTACTGCTCGAGGAACGCCAGTGCCCGCTGCGGGGTGATCTGGCGCCGCCGGATGTCCTCCGCGCGGTCGGCCGCGTCGGCGGGGGTGTCGCCGAGGACGACGGTGGCGCCGGGCAGGATCCGGACGGCGTCCGCCGGGCGGCCGTGGCGGGCGAGACGGGCGCGCAGGTCTTCGGCGTAGGCGAGCGCCTTGTCGTAGGCGGTGTTGGCGGAGAAGACGACGTCGGCGTACTTCGCCGCCAGTTCGCGGCCGCCGGGGGAGTCGCCGGCCTGGAACAGCACCGGCCGTCCCTGCGGGCTGGGCGGCACGGTCGGGGCCGCCCGCACGTTCACCAGGTCGGTGTGCCGGTCCACCAGCCCGGCACCGGACCACAGCGCCAGCGCGGCTTCGACGAACTGCTCCGCCCGATCGTAGCGGCGCTCGTGGGCCAGCCAGCCGCCGTGCCGGAAGTTCTCGCCGGTCCAGGCGTTGTCGGTGGTGACGATGTTCCAGCCGGCCCGTCCGCCGGACAGGAAGTCCAAAGAGGACAGCCGGCGGGCGAGGTCGGCCGGGAAGTTGTAGGTGGTGTTCTGGGTGGCGACCAGCCCGATCCGGGTGGTGGCGGCGGCGAGGGCGCTCAGCTGGGTGATCGCGTCCGGGCGGCCGGCGACGTCGAGGGCGTGGACGCGGCCGCGGTTCTCCCGCACCCGCAGGCCCTCGCCGAGGAAGAACGCGTCGAACAGCCCGCGCTCGAGGGTTCGCGCCACCGACACGTACGTCTCGATCGCCGTGTGGTCGGCGTTCGACGGGTCGTCCCACAGGAACTGCGGGCCGACGCCGGTGTAGAACACGCCGAGGTGCAGCCGCGCGCTCATGCGAACACGCTTTCCGCGCGCGGCAGGCCCAGCGACGCACGGAGCGTGGCGCCGGGGCGCGGCGGGACGAGCAGGCCTTCGCTGCGCAGCGAAGGCAGTACTTCGCCGGCCAGCGCCGTCAGGTCGGCGGCCTGGCCGGCGAGGTGCAGGCGGACGCCGTCGACGCTCGTCGCGAGCCAGCCCAGCAGTTCGGTCAGGCCGAGCGGGGACCCGGTGTAGTGCAGGCGGTCCGGGTCCGTCCGGCGTCCGGCGTCGCCGAGCCGGACCTCGACTTCGGCGAAGACGAGGCGGGCGCCGGTTTCCCGGGCCCGCGCGGCGCGGGCGCGGACGTCGTCGAGGCCGGTGCCGCCCACGAGCACGATGTCCGGGCGAGCGGCTTCGGCGAGGGTGTCGGGGGCGAGCACCACCGGCCTGCCCTGCGGGGGCCGCGGCGTGATCAGCGGTCCCTTGACCGAAAACCGCGTCCCCGTGAAGTCGACGTGGTGGACCTTGTCCGGGTCCAGGTACCGGCCGGTGGCGACGTCCTTGATCACGGCGTCGTCGTCCCAGGAGTCCCACAGCCGACGCACGGCTTCGACGCTTTCCGCGACCTCGTGGTGCAGTGCGTCCGGGTCGAGCCGGGAGCCGCCGACGGTGGCCAGTGCCGCGGCCGAGCCGTCGGCGGCGACCACCCAGGCCGCCCGTCCGTGCGAGGCGTGGTCGAGGCTCGCCAGCTGCGCGGCCAGGTGGAACGGCTCGGCCGTGGTGACGTTCGCGGTCACGGCGAGCCCGAGGCGATCGGTCAGGGTCGTGACGTAGGCCGCGCGGGTGCCCGCGTCGAGCCGCAGCCCGCCGCGCGGCGGCAGGGGCGAGTCGTCGAAGGTGGCGAAGGTGAACCCGGCGCGCTCGGCCGTGGTGACGACGCCGGCCAAGGCGCCGGGGGACAACCGGCCGGGTTCGGCGCCGTCCAGCTCCACGGCGACGTGCAGACTGCGAGAAGTCATGCCTCCACAGCTATCCGGTGCGCGGCCGCGGCGCACGCACGTTCAGGATGTGGACGGCGGAGCCGGGTACCTCGTCCAGGATCTGGAACCCGCGGCCGGCTCGTTGACCGGGCTCGGCGTGCTTCTTAAAGTTCGACGTGTCAGCCGGAAGGCGTCCGCGCTTTTCCTCCCTTTCCCCTTTTCCGGAACAGGTATCCTCATGCCCGAATCCGTCTGGGTCGCCCAGTCTGATCCGCGGGTCCGGCCCATGCTCGCCGACCTCGCCCGCGAGTATTCGGCGCGCTACCACCGCGTGCTCAGCGATGTCCACTTCGAACTCCGCGAATACCCGCCCGAGCGGTTCGCGCCACCGCACGGTGGCTTGCTGCTGCTTCTCGCGGACGGCGTCGCGGTCGCGGGTGGCGCCTTCCAGCGCTACGACGGGGAAACCGCGGAGCTCAAGCGCATCTGGACGCACCGCGCGCACCGCGGCCGTGGTCTCGGCCGCCGGGTCGTCGCCGAGCTGGAAGCCGAAGCCGCCGGCCGCGGGTACGCGCGGATCTTCCTGACCACCGGCCCGAACCAGCCCGAGGCGCGCGGGCTGTACCTGGCCACCGGGTACACCCCGCACTTCGACGTCCACGCCGTGCCCCGCACGTCGCTGCCCTTTTCGAAAGCGCTCATCGCCGTGGTGGGGGCGAGATGACCAGCGATCTCGGCACGCGGCCCGCTCCCGCCGCGCCACCGGAAGAAGCGCTGAAGATCGTTCCCGCCCGCCATCCGCTGACCTGGGTGGCCGCCGTCGTCGTCGCGGTCCTGGTCGCGATGGCCGGGCACGCCCTGGTGACGAACACCGCGTTCGACTGGCCGACGTTCGCGAAGTTCGTCTTCCAGAAATCGATCTTGGAAGCGGTCGCGCTGACCCTCGAACTGACGTTGTTCGGGGTCGTGGCCGGATTCCTGCTCGGGACCGTGCTGGCGTTGCTGCGGATTTCCCGGAACCCGCTGCTGCGGGCGGTCAGCTGGACCTACACGTGGATCTTCCGGTCGGTGCCGCTGATTCTCCAGCTGCTGTTCTGGTACAACCTCGCCATCCTCTACAATGAGATCTCCTTCGGCATCCCGTTCGGGCCCTCCTTCGTCTCGGTGGGGACGATGAGCCTGATCCCGCCGTTCCTGGCCGCCGGTCTGGGGCTCGCGCTGCACCAGGGTGCCTACGCCGCGGAGATCGTGCGCGCGGGTTTCCTTTCGGTGGACGCGGGACAGCGCGAAGCGGCCGCGGCGCTGGGCATCCCGACCGGGCGGCAGTTCCGCCGGATCGTGCTGCCGCAGGCGCTGCGCACCATCGTGCCCACCGCGGCCAACGAGATCGTCGGGCTGCTGAAGGCGACGTCCCAGGTGTACGTCATGGCGCTGCCGGAGCTGTTCTACCAGGTGCAGGTGATCTACACGCGCAGCGGCCGGGTGATCCCGCTGCTGCTGGTGGCCACCGCCTGGTACCTCGCCCTGACCAGCGTGCTGTCGGTCGTGCAGTACTACGTCGAACGCCGGCTGGGGCGCGGGGCATGACCGCCGAGTACACAGTGGACGTTCGCGGGGTCCACAAGAGCTTCGGGGCGCTGACCGTCCTCGACGGCGTGGACCTCCAGGTCCGCCAAGGGGAAGTCACCGTCCTGCTGGGACCGTCGGGTTCCGGGAAGTCGACGCTGCTGCGGCTGATCAACCACCTCGAACGCGCCGACCGCGGCTTCATCAGCGTCGACGGCGAGCTGATGGGCTACCGCCGGTCCGGGAACCGGCTGCACGAGCTCAAGGAACGCGAGATCCTCGAGCAGCGCACGAAGATCGGGTTCGTCTTCCAGAACTTCAACCTGTTCGGGCACCTGACCGTGCTGGAGAACGTCGTCGAGGCACCGATCTCCGCGCAACGCCGTCCGCGCGCGGAAGCCGAGGCCAAGGCCCGCGAACTGCTGGACCGGGTCGGGCTCGCCGACAAGGCCGACCAGTACCCGCGGCGGCTGTCCGGCGGCCAGCAGCAGCGGGTCGCGATCGCCAGGGCGCTGGCCCTCGAACCCGGCGTCCTGCTCTTCGACGAACCGACCTCGGCGCTCGATCCCGAGCTGGTCGGGGAGGTCCTCGCGGTCATCCGCGACCTGGCGCGGACCGGGACGACGATGATCGTCGTCACCCACGAACTCGGCTTCGCCCGCGAAGTCGCCGACACCGTCGTCTTCCTCGACGAAGGCCGCGTGGTCGAACAGGGCCCGCCCGCCGAGGTCCTCGGCAACCCCCGTCACGCCCGCACCCGGGCCTTCGTCGACAAGGTCCTTTGAGGAGAACTCATGAAACTGAGAACACTCTTGCTGGCTTCGGTGTTCGTGCTCGCCGCGTGCGGCAGCCCGGAAGCGGCCACCGCCCCGGCGGCCCAGCCCGGCGGCGTCAACATCACCGCGAACCAGAACCGCGTCCGGGCGCAGAAGGTCGACGCGATCGCCGCGCTCGTCCCCGCCGGCATCCGCACTCGCGGTACCCTGGTCGTCGGGACCACCGGCAACGGCACCCCGCCGCTGTCCTTCCGCGCCGACGACGACAAGACCGTCATCGGCGTGGAGCCCGACCTCGCACAGCTGGTCGCCGACGTGCTCGGCCTCAAGCTCGACCTGCAGGCCTCCTCGTGGGAAAACCTGTTCCTGTCGGTGGAGAACCGGCAGTTCGACGCCGGGTTCTCGAACATCACGGTGACCGAGGAGCGCAAGGACAAGTACGACTTCGCGACCTACCGCAAGGACACCATCGCGTTCGAGGTGAAGAACGAGAAGACCCTCGCGGTGCAGGGGCCGAAGGACATCGCCGGGCTCACCGTCGGCGTCAGCGCCGGCACCAACCAGGAGCAGATCCTGCTGCGCTGGGACCAGCAGAACAAGGCGGCCGGGCTGGCACCGGCGAAGTTCCAGTACTACCAGACGACCTCGGACTACTACCTCGCGCTGCAGTCCGGCCGCATCGAAGCCTACGCCGGCCCGAACCCGACCTCGGCCTACCACGTCGCCGTGGACGGCAAGACCAAGATCGTCGGCACGGTCTCCGGCGGCGGCACCATCCCGGCCGACATCGCCGCGATGACCAAAAAGGACAACGGCCTGGTCAAGGCCCTGCAACAGGCGCTGGACACGGTGATCAAGAACGGCCAGTACGCCGAGGTGCTCAAGCGCTGGAACCTCACCTCCGAGGCGCTGCCCGCGTCCGAGATCAACCCGCAGGGCCTGCCCCGGAAGTGAACCGGCCGTAAGAGTTCCCTAATGCCCGTCCGGCGGAACCCGGCACCGGCCGCCGCTACGCTCGGCCGGTGCCGGGTTCACGATGGTTCCGAGCCGCGCTGTTCGCGGTGCCGGGTCTGCTGCTGGCCGGGTTCGGCGCGGCCCACCCGGCGGTGCTGGACGCGGGCACGGCGGGGTGGTGGACCGTGCTGCACATCATCCTGCTGCCGGTGTTCCCGTTGCCGGCCGCGGCGCTCTGGCTCCTGCTGGCGCCGGCGTCGCCGTGGCTGCGCCGGCCCGGCCGGGTGGCGGCGTACGGTTTCGCGACTTTCTACGGCGGGCTCGACGCGGTCGCCGGGATCGCCGCCGGCACGGTGACCGGCTTCCAGCACGGTGTCACGCCGGTGGTCGGCTCCCTGTTCGAGGTCGGCGACCTCCTCGGGCACCTCGGTGCCGGGTGCTTCCTGGCCGCGTCCGCGCTGGTCTCCGCCGCCTCGATCGCGCGGGCCGGCCGGCGGGCCGTGCCCGGCGGGGTCGTCCTGCTCGCCGCGAGTGTGTCCTTTCTCGACAGTCACATCTTCTGGCCGCGCGGGGTGGTGACCATGATCGGTGTGGCCGTCGGGACGGCGCTGCTGGCCGCCGCGTCCGGCCACCGGGTTCACCGGCGGCCGGACGCGACCGGCGTCACGGCTTGAGGACGACCTTCTCGCAGTTGTCCTTCTTGTTCTTGAACAGGTCGAAACCGCGCTCGGCCTCCTCCAGCGGCAGGGTGTGGGTGATGATCCGGGTCGGGTCCAGCTCGCCGCTTTCGATGCGCCGCAGCAGCGGTTCCATGTAGCGCTGCACGTGGCACTGCCCGGTCCGCAGGGTCAGCGACCGGTTCATCCACGCACCGGCCGGGAACTTGTCGAGCAGGCCGCCGTAGACGCCGATCACCGAGACCACGCCGCCGCTGCGGCAGGAGAGGATCGCCTGGCGCAGCGCGTGCGGGCGTTCGGTCTCCGACCGCACCGCCTGCTTGACCCGGTCGTAGGCGGCGACGTGCGCGCTGCCGTGGGTGGCTTCCATCCCGACCGCGTCGATGCACTTGTCGGGACCGCGGCCACCGGTCAGCTCCAGCAGCCGGGACCGGACGTCGACCTCCTCGAAGTTCACCGGGATGTGGCCGGCCTGCTCCGCCAGCCGCAGCCGGTAGGGCTCCTTGTCGATGGCGATCACCTTCGCCGCACCCAGGACCCGGGCGCTGTCCATGGCGAACTGGCCGACCGGACCGGCACCCCACACCGCGACGACGTCGCTGGAGCGGATGTCGCACATGTCGGCGCCCATGAAGCCGGTGGGCAGGATGTCCGACAGGAACAGCACCTGTTCGTCGGTCAGGTCCGACTCGATCTTGATCGGGCCGACGTCGGCGAACGGCACGCGCGCGTACTGCGCCTGGCCGCCCGCGAACCCGCCGGTGAGGTGGGAGTAGCCGAAGATCCCGGCGACCGGGTGACCGAACATCTTTTCGGCGATCCCCGCGTTGGGATTGGTGTTCTCGCAACAGGAATACAGTTCCGCGGCGCAGGCGGCGCACGCGCCGCAGGCGATCGGGAACGGCACGACGACCCGGTCGCCGACGCGCAACCGGCTCGCGTCGACGCCGGACCCGACTTCGACGACTTCGCCCATGAACTCGTGGCCCATGACGTCGCCGTCCTGCATGGTCGGGATGTACCCGTCGACCAGGTGCAGGTCCGAGCCGCAGATGGCGGTGGAGGTGATCCGCACGATCGCGTCGCGGTGGTTGAGGATCTTGGGGTCCGGGACCTCGCGGACCTCGACCTTGTTGCGGCCCGCCCAGGTGTTGGCCCTCATGCGTCCGGTCCCTTCTCGAGTTCGGCGTCCGACAGCGGCTGGGCCGGGCGCTGGGGGAATTCCTTGCGGGCCCGTTTGCCCCACGGGGCGCCGTCGGACCGGACGACTTCGCCGGTTTCCAGGACCTGCTTGAGCCGGCGCAGGTCGTCGTCGAGCTGCTGGTGCGGTTCCTCGCCGTAGAACTTGGCGACGGCCTTGCCCAGCGCGCCGCCGGGCAGCTCGTAAGCCAGGACGACGTTCACCTCGGTGCTTTCGCCGTCGGGGGCGGGGGTGAACCAGACGGTGCCGGCGTTGGGGACGGTCGCTTTCCCGGTCGAGCGCCACGCGATCCGCTCGCCGGGGGTCTCTTCGGTGATTTCCGCGTCCCATTCGACGTCCTGGCCGAAGGGGGCGGCGGCGGTCCAGTGGCTCGTCCGGTCGCCGGTGGTGCGGACCTGCTCGAGGTGCGCCATGAAGGTGGGAAGGTTCTCCAGGTCGCGCCAGAAGGCGAAGACGTCCGGCGGTGGTTTGCGGATGGTGGTCGCTGCGGTCAGTTCCACGGAATCTCCTTTGCGTGTGGCCCGCGCGGCCCGCGCGGGACTGGTGTGTTCCGCGCGGGTGGCCTGCACGGCGGTCAGCAGGTCCAGCGCGGTGATGCCGGCGATGGCGCCGGTGACCCCGGCGAGCCGCCGCCGTCGGTCACCGCCACGGTGGGTGAGGGCCACGCCGAGCGCGGTCAGGTCCATCGCGTCGCCCGCGACCCGGGTCCAGGCCCAGACGCCCTTCCGCCTGCTCGCCAGCAGCCCGGCCGCGTGGACCAGCTCCCGCAGGCCGACGGCCGGCACCACCACGCGCGACTTCGCCGAGTCGTCCACGCCGCTGAGCCGGCGCACGGTGTGCGGGGCCGCCAGCTGTGCGACGCCAAGGCCCAGGCTCAACCAGCCCAGCCGCCGTCCCCGCCGCTGCACTTTCTCTTGCGCTCTTCGTTCCGTTGTCGGGCTCATCTTGCGGCGGCTACCCCTGCGCGATCCGGCTAACCGGCCGACTCGTTCGAACGACCGCGGCCGTTCGCGGTTTATCGGTTTCCCCCGAGGAAATCCGCCGCCCGAGGGGACACCCACGCGAGGAGGCTGTTGTGAAGGCAGTGGTGTACGACGGGCCGCGGCAGGTCAGCGTCAAGGACGTACCGGACGCGAAGATCGAACGGCCGACCGACGTCCTGGTGCGGATCACGTCGGCGAACATCTGCGGCTCGGACCTGCACATGTACGAGGGCCGCACCGATTTCGAGACCGGACGCTGGTTCGGGCACGAAAACCTGGGACAAGTCGTCGAGGTCGGGTCCGGGGTCGACAAGGTCCAGGTGGGCGACTGGGTCGTCATGCCGTTCAACATCGCCTGCGGGCACTGCAAGAACTGTGAGCGGCAGCTGACGAACTACTGCCTGACCGCCCAGCCCGAGCCGAAGATGGCCGGTGCCGCGTACGGCTTCGCCGACATGGGCCCGTACGCCGGTGGGCAGGCCGAGCTGCTGCGCGTGCCGTGGGGCGACTTCAACTGCCTGCGGCTGGGCGAGGACGCCGAGCAGCGCCAGACCGACTACGTGATGCTCGCCGACATCTTCCCGACCGGCTACCACGCCACCGAGATGGCCGGCGTGCGTCCCGGCGATCAGACGGTCATCTACGGCGCGGGCCCGGTCGGGCTGATGGCCGCGCTCTCGGCGACCATCCGCGGAGCGGGCAAGGTGATGGTCGTCGACCGGCACGCCGACCGGCTGCGGCTGGCGGAATCGATCGGCGCGATCGCCATCGACGACTCGAAGGTCGACCCGGTGCAGGCCGTGCTCGACGAGACGATGGGGCTGGGCGCGGACAACGGCTGCGAGTGCGTCGGCTACCAGGCGCACGAGCCCGACGGCCGGGAGCGGGCCAACCTGACGATGAACCGGCTGGTCGCCTCGGTCCGGTTCACCGGGACGATCGGCAACGTCGGCGTCTTCGTGCCCCAGGACCCGGGGGCCGAGGACGAGCTGGCCAAGCAGGGCAAGCTCGCCTTCGACTACGGCATGTTCTGGTTCAAGGGCCAGCACATCGGCACCGGCCAGGCCCCGGTCAAGAAGTACAACCGGCAGCTGCGCGACCTGATCGCCGGCGGCAAGGCCGAACCGTCGTTCATCGTCAGCCACGAGCTGCCGCTCGAGCGCGCGCCGGAGGCCTACGAGCACTTCGACAAGCGGGAAAACGGCTGGACGAAGGTCGTCCTGCACCCGGCGATGGCGGGTGCCTGACATGTCAGGAGAGCTGAACGGACGCCGGGTCGCCATCCTCGCGGCCGACGGGGTGGAACGGGTCGAGCTGGAACAGCCACGGCAGGCGCTGGACGAAGCCGGCGCCAGCACCACCGTGGTCTCCATCGCCGAGGGCGAGATCCAGGCGCGCGACCACGACCTGGAGGACGCCGGCACTTTCAAGGTGGATCAGCTGGTCGGCGACGTCTCGGTCGACGACTACGAGGCACTGCTCCTGCCGGGTGGGACCGTGAACCCGGACAAGCTGCGGATGGAACCCGCCGCGGTGCGGTTCGTCCGGGACTTCGTCCGCTCGGGCAAGCCGGTGGCCTCGATCTGCCACGGCCCGTGGAACTTCGTCGAGGCCGACGTCGCACGCGGGCGCCGGCTGACCTCGTGGCCGAGCGTGCGCACGGACCTGCGCAACGCCGGGGCCGAGGTGGTGGACGAGCCGGTCGTCACCGACGGCAACATCACGACCAGCCGATCGCCGGACGACCTGCCGGTGTTCTGCGAGCGGATCGTGCAGGAGTTCGCGAAGACGGGGTAGTTGCCGGCCAGCCCTTCTATCGTCGATGAACGATAGAAGGGCTGACCGTGCTGGACCGTCACGCCCGATCGCGACGCCGCCGCGGACCTGGCGGTCGAGGTCGTGGCCATGACGGCCGACCACGCGGACCAGGTGCTGGCGATCTACCAGGCCGGGCTGGACACCGGGCAGGCCGGCTTCGAATTTACGGCTCCTGCCTGGGAGGCCTGGGACGCCGACCACCTTGCGGAGCACCGGCTGGTCGCGCTCGACCCGGCTGGGCGGGCCATCGGCTGGGCCGCGGTCTCGGCCGTGTCCTCGCGGTGCGTGTACGCCGGGGTCGTCGAGCACAGCGTCTACGTCGACCCGGAAGCCCAGGGGCGCGGAGCCGGTGCGCCCTCGATTGCGCACCGGCTCCGGGGCTTCAGCGGCAGCAGCCCTCCGGCGCTGCCCGGTCGGCGCCGTACGTCTTCGAGTCGGCCTTGACCGTGTAGACCTCCCACGGCTCCTTACCCGGGCCGTGGACCCACACCTTGTCCTGCACTGCGTAGCAGCACGTGGTGTCGTCCTCGGTCAGCGTCTCGAGGCCTTCGCCGGTCAGCCGCCGGGTCGCCGCGCCGACCTGGTCGGTCGACTCGACTTCGACGCCGAGGTGGTCCATCGCCGTCTCCTGGCCCGGCTCGCCCTCCAGGAGTACCAGCTTCAGCGCGGGCTCCTCGATCGCGAAGTTCGCGTAGCCCGGCCGGAGCTTTGCCGGCTCGGTGCCGAACAGCTTCGAGTAGAAGTCGATCGATCCGGCCAGGTCCCCGACCCGCAGGGCCAGCTGTACCCGTGACATCGCCGCCTCCTTGGATAGATGTGTGTCTAAGCAGCATTGCCCCTTGCATAGAAGCCTGTCAAGATAGAGACATGTCGAAGCAACTGCCGCTCGTCACGGCGGACACCTGCTGCGCGCCGCTGGCTCGGGAGCCGCTGACGCAGGGCCAGGCGGTGGAGCTCGCGCACCTGTTCAAGGCGATGGCCGACCCCGTCCGGCTGCGGTTGCTTTCCCTGATCGCGTCCCACGACGGTGGGGAAGCGTGCGTGTGCGACCTGACCGAGGTCTTCGACCTGACCGGCCCGACCATCTCCCACCACCTCAAGGTCCTGCGCGAATCCGGCCTGATCACCGGCGACCGCCGCGGCACCTGGGTCTTCTACCGCGTGCACCCCGAGGTGCTCGCTCGGCTGTCGGCCGTGCTCACGACCACCGGCTGAGGGAGAACGCCCGTGACCGGCAAGCCTGAAGTCCTCTTCGTCTGCGTGCACAACGCGGGCCGCTCCCAGATGGCCGCCGCGCTGCTCGCCCACCACGCCGGTGGCGCGGTCGACGTCCGCTCGGCCGGCTCCGCGCCCGCCGACAGCATCAACCCCGCGGTGCGGGAGGCGATGGCCGAGATCGGGCTCGACCTCTCCCGCGAGGTCCCGAAGAAGCTGACCACCGCCGCGGTCGAGGCGGCCGACGTCGTGATCACCATGGGCTGCGGCGACGCCTGCCCGATCTTTCCCGGCAAGCGGTACCTGGACTGGCAGCTGGACGACCCGGCGGGCAAGGGCGTCGAGGACGTCCGGCCGATCCGGGACGAGATCGACCGCCTGGTGCGGGAGTTGCTCGCCGGACTCCACGGCTGATGATCGCCGGCATTTCCGCCTGATCTCTTTTCCCACCACCGTTTTCGCAGGCTGCGGCGCGACGCCGCAAAGGTTGCCGCGAGCGCGTCGCGTGCTGATGTTTCGCGCCTGGATGAAACGTCTTCGGTCCGGTTGACGCTGGTCAGCTGCCGCTGGCACGGTCGGCCGGGCAAGAGTTGATCACCCGGCTGGGGGATAGCAGGGGTGACGCACCGAAGGCGCGCCGGCCGCACCACATTTCCTGACTCCTCGCCGCGGTGTATTCCCCGCCGCTGCGGGAGTAATCGAGAGAAAGCGAACGCCTTGAATTCGAGAACCAGAGTTCTTGCTGTCTTCACCTTCGTGTTGTCGGTGCTGCTGGCCGGGGCCACGCAGGCGCCGGCGGCCACGGACCAGACCGTGGAGGTGGCCGCACCGGCCGGGAGTGGGCTTCCGGCCTATGTCGCGGTCATCAGGCCGGTTTCCGCGGAGCGGCTGGGGAACAGCTGGCACGAGGGGTGCCCGGTCGGGCCGGACCAGCTGCGGCTGGTCAACCTGAGCTTCCTGGGCTTCGACGGTGCCGTGCACCGGGGCGAGCTGGTCGTCCACGCCGACCGGGCGCTCGAGGTGGCCCGGGTCTTCGGCGACCTCTACTTCGGGCGGTTCCCCATCGAGCGGATGGACACCGTCGAGAAGTACGACTCCGACGACGACGCGTCCATGGCGGCCAACAACACCTCCGCGTTCAACTGCCGGGCGATCACCGGGGGCACCGCCTGGTCCAACCATTCCTACGGGCGGGCCATCGACATCAACACCGTGCAGAACCCGTACGTCTCCGGCAGCGGCGCGGTCTACCCGCCCAACGGCGCGCCCTACGTCGACCGGACGCAGACCCTGCCCGGCATGATCCACGCCGGGGACGT